>NZ_VUNQ01000019.1 GCF_009695605.1 Tissierella pigra | reverse complement strand
AATATGAATGGTGATTCTTATAGGATTAAAGAAACTAGGGAATGGTTAGAAGAAACCAATTAGTTTACATTACCAAGTGGTACAGTTTTCGATTATTATATGGTACACTTTTCAGTTGACAAATACATTTGCTACTGTGAACTTCTCTAATAGGAATTTATGACCTTCCAATTCTGCTATTAGAGTAGATACTCTCTTTTCCTCTGCTTTTAGTTCTTCGATTCTAGCTTTTTTCTTTTCAACTTCATCTTTGACATTTAAAACTCTATTACGAGCTTCGATTTCAAGCTGTATATCTGCTTTCTTTTGTAATAATTCAGATGATTTATCTTCTACTGGTTTATCTAGTTCAGCTTGTAACTGCTCGATTTTATCGAATAGTTCGTTGTATTCTTGATATTTAGTGTAGTCTGGTTCTTCTATTGGCCTTACTATTTCACTATCTAAAGCATTAATTGATATCGTTAAATTCTCTAACTGAAATTCCTTATCTGATAACTCTTTTTCTGCTAACTCTAAATCGGATTTAATTTTTTCTGTATTAATCTTGAGTGCCAATCCCGATTCTTTGTTTTTCTCTAACAAAGCTATGTTGTCTGCTAATTTGATTTTTTTATTCTGCTCAAATTTAACTCTTAACGTTCCTATTTCTGTTGCGATAGTTTCCTCTGGAATATCCTGTCCGCAAGTAGGGCAATTTGTTGCCCTTTCTCCGACTTCAAATTCTTCTGATAAAATTTCAAGGTTCTTATCACTTAAATTTCTCCATTCCTCTAACAATCTTTGTCTAGTTTTAGAATTAGATTCTAGGCGAGTTTTAGCCTCTTGAACTTCTAATTGTAACTCCCTTATCCCTGATTGAAGAATAAACTTCCCATTCTCTAATTCTGATTTCTTCTCAAGGAGTTTTTTTCTATCTGCTCCTGATTCCGATTTAATTTTTTCTTTTACTTTTTCTAATTGGCTTTTTAATTTGCCTAATTCCTGATACTTTTCAGTTATCTTATTAGCCTTATTTGTAGCATTGGTCATTAGGAATTCCACTGTTGCTAATTGGTCCTTATATCCTTTTAATTCAACTTCTATTGCTGAATAGTCTGGTTCTTCATTTGGTAATGACCTTGTAAGTTCATCAATCCTTGGAGGTAAATCATCTCTTTCTTTTTTAAGACCTTTGAGTTTATCTGCAAGGACTAATTTATAATCATCAATGGATCTATCATTTAAAATCTCTGTTAATCTTGATAAGCTTTCATCTGAAGCTATTACTTGCTCGTCTGTTGCATCTCCTGATATTTCTAATAGAATTTTTCTTCTTTCTTCCCACTTCAATTTAGTGTTAAAAAATAATGGGTCCGTTATCATTTTGAAGATATTTTCATTGATTAAGCTATCTATTTTATCTTTGTATTCTCCTGCTTTGCATGGCACTTCGTTAAACCAATATTTATTTGTATGACCGTCAAACACTTTTTCTGTTGCTCCTTGCCTTTTAACCCATTTTTCTACCATAGATTTTTTTAGTTTTAGAGGTTTCCCATCCACTAACAATTCTGATTCAACCGTTGGTTCCAGATACAATAAATCTTTTCCATCCTCGTCCTGTGGTTTTATAGTAAATTTAGTATTATCGTTACTATCTTTGTCGAAAAATAGCCATCTAATAGCATCCATAGTGGTGGTTTTACCAGTTGCGTTGTTGCCAAAAATATTTATGTTTTTCCCATTTAACTCCACAATCAAGTCCTTTATCCCTTTAAAATTCTTTATTCTAAACCAATTTAATTTGATGTTCATATCTCAATCCCCCTTGATTTCAATTCATTAGTCCATAATTTTTTCATTTCTTCCGAACAGTGCTCCATTGCATCTTTCCAAGTCGGCCATCTTCCATGCTCGTTATAAAATTTATATTGGTAGAATAAACTTTCTTGATTATGTGGTAGTTCTGGCTCGTGCTTTACTCCACATTCTGGGCAAGTACCTTCAGCTGGTGGCATTAAATCAAAACCGCCTAAATTTTTACCTTTGATAATTTTCAATTACTTCTCCCCCCTTAATCCATTTGGTAATAAACTAATACTTCATAGCCGGCTTCCCCCATAACCTTTGCCATGGCTTCAACTGCTCTATTTCTTGAGTTTCCTTGTCCACATGCAGGTGGTGAGATAAAGTACCTTGGACCAATCCATTCTCTTCTACCTCTCGTATAAAGTCCTGCTACTTTAACTGCTTCAATGACTTTCTTTTCATTTGCTCTAGGTAATTTTATTGTCATAGTATCTAAATTTGCAGTTCCACCATCTTCGCCTTTAGCTGCTTCCTCTGCTGCTAATCTGGCTTGAATTAAATCTTCTGTAAGCTTTTCATAATCAATCTTCATTAAAACTTACCTGCCTTTGGTGGTTTAGTAGCCTTTGCAATTTTGGCCACTGCATTCATCATTTCTTCGAATGATTGAAATTGTGCTATTTCGATTAAGTTTCTTGTATCTATCTCTTTATCTTCAATTGGATAAGCTGTATCTACTAAATCCTTTAACAAGTCTGCCATGAAGTGCATATGTTTTGCATAATGTCTTGGGTCGCCTTCTGTACCTTCTTTAATAACTGCAAAAGCTTTAGCTGTAGTCGTTACTAATCCTTCTATTCTATGTGGTTCTATTCTATGATTCTTCACTCTAATTCCCCCTTAAAATGGTAAGTCATCTGTTTTAATCAGATTTATGACTTCATTAAATTTTTCGTCATATTCATACTCTGCTGTTTCTTTTACTTGTACATACTGATTGCCATATATGGTGTCAACCTCTACTATGTCACCTTTTTTAAACTTAACATTGTTCAGCTTCTCTGGAACTCTCCATGTATAGAATTTTGAACTACCAAAATGTACTGCATGGATGTATTTGGATGTTTTCTGTTTAATGATGTTTGTTATAATTGGTTCTACTAATGATTCATCAAAGGTTTTGAAAAATCTTGACGTGTTAGGTGCAAAATTGTTTGGCAAATCTTCTCTTAAAATAATCTTTTTTATTTCATATAGGCAACATTCTGTTTCTGCACACCCATGAGCATTTTTACGGTCTGTATTTAATGAAACATCTAAATTATTGCCGATAACTAGATACCAGCCAGTGAATTGATAATTCTCGTGCTCTATAAAGTACAAATCTCCCTGTTTTAACCCTCTCTTTTTCAATTCATCTATAGTCATAGTTTTCATTTGATTATTCCTCCTCTGCCCTTTCTACTTCTTTTTTAAATTCTTCAGATATTTCATATACAGGCACCATCATAAAACCCGCTGGCACTGATTTTATATATCTTGATATTACTCCTGCACTCAGTAGTGCTTCTACCATTCCTGCATTTTCTGTATAATCTTTTATAGCTACTTGATTATCAAGTAATTCTATATCAGGATTTATAGTAGCTTTGGCTATAACCCCACCATCTTCCTCATCAATTAATTCAATACCTAAGTTCTCGTTACAATGCCAACCAACTCTTGTTATGCAATTCCATTTTTTAAACTTTACTTTCATTGATAAGTTCCTCCCTATTTGATATAATTTAGTTAAGATATTTTTCTTAGTCCCTATTTTGCGTGGTGGCAGTAGGGGCTTTTTCTTGCTTATTTCTAGTGATAATTAAACAACTCTTCGTATGCTCGCATTTACATATTGAATGCTCTGGTACTTCATCTTCTGGATATTTGAGTATCCAGTCCATCGCTCCGTAACAATGTGGCTTATTCATATCTGCACCTCATCTTCATCTTCATCTAAAGGAACTAATATTCTGCAATTATCAGACTTACTTCTTTTTATCTGTGATGGTGTTCTGTACCATAAAACTGTTTCTATTTTTATATTTAGTTCTTTAGCTATCTCATCTGCAGTTCCCATGGCGAGAATTTCTTCACCTTTGTAAAGTGCGTATTCTTTCACATCTACACTCCTTCCAACTTTTCTAAATCTTCATCTCTCCAAAGAATCCCACCATTATCCATGGCTTTCTTTTGTAAATTCATATTAAAGAACACTACATCATGTCTATAACCTGAGTCGCTGAAGGTATTTACTATAATTCCATCTGCTTCCATGAATTGACTCATTTCTTCTTCTTTGAGTTCTTTTCTATTAAAGTCAATAACTTTTATGAAATCCCATTTTTTAAGATTATCCAAAACTATTCCTCCTCTCTTAATATTTGTTTTGCTACCTGCTTAAAGTCCCTAGCCTGTCCTACTCCAATCCATAAAAGGAAAGCTATAAGAGGCATTAGGATTGTCCCATTGATACCTGTAGAGACTATTTTAGAGATTAGGTTGCAGATTAGATTTAGCATTAATTGCCCTCCTCGCTTTCCAATTCCTTTATATTGTATGGGTCTGTATAATCGTATCCTTGGGCTTCTTTTAAAAATCTTTCTACTTCCGACTTTCTTACCTTCAACCTTCCTAATTTTAATGCTTGTAAATGACCTGCTTTTATTAAACTGTAAACATAATTAGTGTTAGTTTTTATTACAGTAGCAACTTCATCTACCGTGTATAGAGTATTTTCTAATGGCTCTAATCTTAAATCCATTTAAGACACCTCCAATCTATAGCTCTTAAACTGTTCATATTAAACTACTTCCTTTTCTTTGAATTTATTAACAAAATATATCTGCCCTTTACCTGTGATTTTAGGTGTCTTTGTAACCCTTACACTTCCGTCCGGATTATTGATAGTAGTTGTTTTTACTTCTATAATTTCTAAGTCCGTAGCTAATTGAGTAGGAAGATTATATTGTTCTCCTTTTTTATGAAGATAACCATTCTTTCTTAACCAAACAAACAACCTATTCTGCCCCATATCTTCAATTCCGTTCCTTGCTAATAACTTTGCTAATTCTCCCACTAGAATAGAATTATTTGAGGCTTCTAAAGCTTCTGCGAATATAACTTTAGGTTTATTCTCTTGGATTCTTCCTTCAAGTTGGATGATGTTACTTTTATACTCAAGCATTTTTTCATCTGCCATCTTTAAGGCTCTCGCCATAATTGCTTCTGGGCTATTCCATTTCTTTTCTAAGTCGATAAAATATTTTCTGGCAATTTTACCTTTTTCTGATTTCTGTAGCATAGCTAATTCTTTAGCCATATCGATAGTAATTTCATAATCTGTTAATTTCCTTTTGCCACCAAATACATTTACGTCATCGACAAATCTTTCGATTACACGAAAATCAAGGTTTTCAGCAAATCCATATTCTTTATAATGATTAAACCATTTTGGAAATTCAGTATAAGGCTTACCTAAAAACTCCCACAAATCTCTAGCACTTGTTGTTTGTCTATCACCTTGATAGTTTATTTTTATTAAATTACTCATTTGTTTCCCTCCTGTTCTTTATCTCTCCCCTATGGTAAAATTTGTAAAAAGGGGGTGTTAAATATGAAAAATATAATTGACGACACTAGCATTAATTCTGTTTGCCCTAGTTGTAAAAACAGTATCAAGATTAAGGTCAAAGATATTGGTAAAAACATGACCTGTCCCAAATGTTCAAAAAACGTATTGCCAGAAGTCGACAATGATTTTGTAAAAGAATCTGAAAGAGCTAAGAAATCTTTTGATGAACTTGACAAAACGCTTAAAGATTTTAAAGAGCGTAAGGATGATTTATTTTGATTGAGTTACTCTAAATTCAAAATCTGTTATTTTGTTCAACAAATCTGTTGTTTCTTGGGCTATTTCAGTTTTAAACTTCATTATTTTTTTCAAAGTATCTGTTGCTTGGTCTACTAAATCTACAAATTCATCTAAATTTGAAAAACTTATTATTGTTTTTGACTGTTCTTGAGTTCGCACCTCTTGAACAGTTTCTTTTTTATTCTCTTCCATCCTTTTCACCTCACTTTTGTTGTTTTTCCTCCAATATTCTCCTATAATTAAAGTACAGGTTATTGCAGTAACCAAGTATTTATGAAAGGAGAATTTTATGATATGTCAAAGACCAATATCCGTAACACTTCAAAACAAATTTTAGAGTCTATGCTTCTTAAATCCATGCAAACTGGTATGCTTGATATCTATTTTAGTTATGAAGATATCGCTATCGAAGTAGAAGGATTAACTAAAACGATGTATTCTTTATGTCGACAGTATCTTGCTGGATTAGGTTTAGTTCATTACACTCAACAAGTTAAAGATGGGAAAGAACTAATGCAGATAGCCCCAAAAGCTATTGATTTTGTTGAATGCCATGATAATTAACATCAGCTGATATTTTGATTTCTGTTGGCTTAATGGTCAAAATTACTTCTGGAGATTCGGTTATATTTGCACTTATACTTACCTTTACACTTTCAACCATATCTATCTGCTGTCCGTTATTTTTTACTATTAAGCCGATACCTTTTTTAAAGTCTATACTTAATATCTTTCTCACCTCGCTTTAGTTTTTAAATTCATTGATTTGGAATACTTTTTCTACTTTTTCCCCAAACACTGCTGAAATCTTTTGCATGACCTCTAAACTTGGATTTGTTCGTTCTCCTTTAGCTAATAAATATATATATGTTGGAGTTAATCCTGTTTCTTTGGCTATAAATCCATAGCTTTTATTTTGTATTTTTCTTAATGTATCAATCTTATTCATATTTTCACCTCTTTCAAGTTATATTAAAGTTAATTCATAAACTGTATGTTTATATTATCATAAACACTCAGTTTATTACAATGTCAAAATAACCTTATAGTTTACTATAAATCTAGTACATTATAAACTATAAGGTTATTTCTTGTTTTTACTTAATATTTCTTAATTTTTCTTGTATTATCATTGACTTTTATTAACTGTGAGTTTATAATTAAGATAAACAATAAGTTTATTAGGAGTGGTTGGATGTTAGGTGACAATATAAAAGAACTAATGAAGCTTAAAAAAGTAACTTCAAAAGAACTGGCTGAAATCGTAGATGTTAGTCCTACTCATATAAGTTATGTTATAAATAATAAAAGGTATCCTAGCGTTGAGTTGTTAGAAAAAATAGCTGATGTCCTTGAAGTTTCGGTTGATGAATTTTTTAAAGATGAACCCATTAAAGATGAAAAATTACAAGAATGGAAAGAAAAATATAATAAACAAAATAAATTAGCTGAACAAGCTAAATATATTGAATCTATAAAATTAGATTCAGCAGAGGAAGCTATGAAATTTATACTTCAACAACCTTCCCTAATGGCATTTGGTGGATATGACCTAAAAGAAATGTCCGAAGAAGAAATTATGGATTTAGCAAATGATTTATTGTTTGCAATGAAATTATCTCTTGAGAAGATGAATAGGAAATAGCATCACTGGGGGTGTTATAAATGACTTGGATAAAAGAAATTGTAGAAGGTTTGATAGAGGTTTACAAAACTAGAAATGTTTATGAAATAATAGAAATATTAGATATAAAACTAATAAGGAAAGAAATGAGACCTGGAATAAAAGGTAGGTTTTTACGAGACTTATTTTATAATGAATATATTTATATATCAAATGAGTTATCTGATGAAGAAGAAAAAGTAGTTATAGCCCATGAGCTTGGACATGCTATATTACATACTAATTTAAATAGTAGTTATTATACAGAAAATCACTTGTTAAATAAAGATAAAATAGAATATCAAGCTAATAAGTTTGCAGCTGAACTTCTTATCTCAAATAATATTGATTTTTCTACATACGATTCTATGACTATAAAAGAAATGAGTTGTATTTTAGGAGTTTCTGAAAGGTTAATTGAATTAAAATTTAAATAAAAATCCCCCACAATGCTACGAACACTATGGGGGACAACCTGAGATTAATGGTATAATCCCAAGCCTTACTATATCATTAATCATCACTAAATTAAAAAAAGAGAAATAAATAATAATATATTTAGAGCCTATATTGGCTCTTTTATATAAATCAGTAAAGAACATAAGTTTAAGAAAGGAGTATAAAACAATGACTGTATCAGCAAGAAAAAGAGGAAAGAAGTGGTATTATAGTTTTGAAATTGCTTCCGTTGGAGGTAATCGTAAAAGGATAGAAAGAGTTGGAGGCAATACTAAAGCAGAAGCTCTTAGAGTTGGAAGAATTGCACTAACTGAATATGAAAATGCAGGACAATTTTTTGAACCCAAAAACATATCTGTATCAGATTATATGGATTATTGGATGAAGGAATATGTGGAAACAAACTTAAAACATACTACTTATAAGTTAAGAGATATTATAATAAAAAATCATATTAAACCAGATCTAGGCAAATATAAACTCAACTCTTTGACTCCAACAGTTTTACAATCTTTTATCAATAATAAAGTCAAAGAAAATTATAGTCTAAAATATATAAAAAACATGAAGGCTATATTGTCTAGTTCGCTAAAGTATGCCGTTCATCCATGCCAATTTATAAAAAACAATCCTATGGAGTATGTGACAATGCCATCATTGAAGAAAAACGATGATAAAAAAACAGTTACATTGGAAGAATACCAGGAAATATCAGAAAGATTTAAGGGTACCATTCATTATATCCCAATACAGATTGCATTTTATACTGGATTAAGGGTTGGTGAAATTTGTGCTTTAACATGGGAAAACATTGATTTAGAATCTAAGACTTTATCAGTGGAAAAAAATATGACTAGAAAAGATAAAAAGTTTATTATATCCACTACCAAAAATCAATCCTCTGTAAGGACAATTAAAATTGGTGATACATTAGTAAGCTTACTAAAGAAACACAAGGCGGAACAAAGTAAAAATAAATTAAAGTACGGCCAATACTATTATAGATTCTATATAGACAAGCAGGGATATATTTATAAAGATTACCATAGTTATAACCTTGATAAAGAAGATAAAAAAGAAATCCATTTTGTATGTACTTCAGAAAATGGAACTACCTTTACACCGTTTCATGCTAATCATACCAGAGATATTGTTACTAACGATATTGGCATACCATTTAATTTTCATATGCTTCGCCATACCCACGCAACAATGCTAATTGAAAATGGTGCCGATATGAAATCCGTCCAAGAAAGATTAGGGCATTCCAGTATAACTACTACTATGGATATTTACTCTCACTTAACAGAAGGCATGGAAGATAAAACAGTTCAAATATTAGAGTCCTATGTAAAAAAATTGCCAACGAGTTAAGAAGACTAGGTATATGAGAAAGGAGATTAATTATGTGGAAACCAATTGAAAACTATGAGGACTATTTCATTAACACAGAAGGTCAAGTGAAAAATACAAAATATAATCGAATTTTAAAACCAGATTTTGTGCGGGGCTATGCTCGATATAGGTTATGTAAAAATGGTAAGGTTAAAGGTTTTTTTGCTCATAGATTAGTAGCTCAGACCTTTATTCCAAATCCTAAAAAGCTACCTCAAGTCAATCATATAGATGGTATTAAGACAAATAATAGCGTAAGCAATTTAGAATGGGTTACCCCTAAAGAGAATGTTAACCATGCAGTGAAAAACAATTTAATAGAGCAAGTACCAGTCATGGCTGTTAGTACCTGCGGCAATGAAGTTTTGAAGTTTGCTAGCATTCGTGAAGCTAGTCGTATTATGGATATTGGCAATCAATTAATATGCAGATGCCTGCATGGGAATCAATTTACTACTGGTGGTTATTATTGGCATTACCTACTCCATGCCAACGAGTCATTTCCTTCGTTGGCAAAGCGTAAGCAAATTGAGTTAATTATTAAAAACGAATAAAATCTAAAGCTCTATAACCATTGAAATTAAGCTGTTTTACTCCTCTTCCATCTCCCAGTTATGATACACTTCTTGAACATCGTCGTTATCTTCAAGCATATCTATTAATTTTTCCATATTTTTTATATCATCTGTACTAGTTAATTCTATTGTATTTTGTGGAATGTAAGTAAGTTCTGCCATGGCGAAAGTATATCCTTTTTCAGATAAACCGTCCCTTACACCATTAAAATCTTCTGGAGCTGTTATTATTTCAAATCCTTCATCTTCTGCTGCAAAATCTTCAGCACCTAAATCTATTGCAAGCATAGTTAGCTCATCTTCATCTATGGAGTCAGTTCTTTCTATGGCAATCATTCCTTTTCTGTCGAACATAAATGTAACGCACCCTGATTGACCCATATTTCCACCACATTTGTCAAAAGCATGGCGTACATCTGGTGCAGTTCTATTTCTATTGTCTGTTAAGCAAGTTGCAAATACTGCTATCCCTCCTGGACCATATCCTTCATAGATAATTTCTTCAAAGTTATCTGCTCCTAGTTCACCTGAACCTTTTTTAATAGCTCTTTCTATATTATCATTTGGCATATTTTCTGCCTTTGCTTTTTCTATAGCCGCTTTTAATGCTGGGTTATAGTCTGGGTCAGCTCCACCTTCTTTTGCTGCAACCATAATATATCTACCTAATTTTGTAAAGACTTTAGCTCTTTTAGCATCTTCTTTACCTTTTTTATTTTTAATATTATTCCACTTTGAATGTCCTGCCATTCATTTTCACTCCCTTTATAGTATTGCCTTATTTATTTTAGCATAATATTATATTTATTGCATTACATTTGTTTAAATTTAAATATTGGTGGATAAATCCTTTTATGTTCACTAATAGCATTCATTCTTTCTATCTTTTCTACTATTTCTTTAGGTCCTTCACCAGTCTTTATATAATTATCTAGTACATCATAGGAAAATCCCATTTCCTTCTCATCTGTCTGATCTTCCCATAGTCCTGCTGTAGGTGGTTTTTCTATTATTATATCAGGGATGTCTAGACTTCTAGCCAACTCTCTGATTTCTGATTTTACAAAGGAAGCTAATGGAAGTAAGTCTACTCCACTATCCCCATGTTTAGTAAAGTATCCTACTGTATACTCAGATTTATTACTTGAACCTATTACTAAATAATTATTATTTTGGGCAAAGTAATATAGAGTAGTCATTCTAAGTCTTGGTTTTAAATTAGATATGGCCATTTTGTTCTTATTTTCTACCTTTATAGAATCTGTTAATACATCAAAAGAATTAGATAAATCTACTTTTTCAGTGTGTAAATTTAATTTTTCTGCTACTAATATACCATGTTCTTCATCTATTGGGTCACTATGGCATGGCATAATAACTCCTAGAGAATTATTGGGAAATGCCTTTTTAGCAAGACCTGCCATTACTGCTGAATCTATTCCACCACTTAAACCAAAAACTAATCCCTCTGCCTTTGCTTCTTGAACCTTTTCTTGTAACCATCTTACTATTTCATCTACAACTAAGTTTACATTTTCCATATTTCCCCTCCAACTTTTTTCACTTTTGTTTATATGTATATCTTCTCTATAATTGGTAAGATTAATCATAATGATTATAACATAAAGGAGTATTTTATGGAAAAAAATAAAGTTAAATTATTATCCATAGGTTTAATTACTGGATTAGTTAATGGTTTATTTGGCTCAGGAGGCGGAACTTTAGTTGTACCTTTTTTAGTATTTTTGCTACATATAGATGACCATAAAGCCCATGCTACAGCAATATCTATAATTTTGCCTTTATCCATTATAAGTACCATTATATATTTTGTGAAAGGTTCTATAAATTTTAAAGTTGCTCTTCCTGTAGTTTTGGGAGGAGTAATAGGTTCTTATATTGGAGCAAAAGTTTTAAATAAAATCCCCGTTAATATACTTAGAAAAATATTCGGTAGTGTTATTATATATACTGCCATAAGGATGATTTGGAAATGATTCTAACTTTAATTGGCTTTTTATCTGGAATAATCAGTGGAATGGGTATAGGTGGAGGTACTATTCTTATTCCTTCTTTAGTAATATTTTATGGCATTAAGCAACAAGAAGCTCAAGGCGTAAATTTAATGGTTTTTATTCCTGTGGCTACAGTGGCTTTAATAACTCATTATAAAAAAGGAAATCTAGATTTTTCTATTGCAAAATTGATTATAGTTGGAGGAATAGTTGGTGCTATTATAGGCTCTTTCATAGCTGTTAAAATTGACCCTCTTAAGTTAAGAAAATATTTTGGTATATTCTTACTCCTTATAGGTTTTTATGAATTAATAAAAAAGAAAGAATAGGCAATATTTACCCATTCTTTCTTAACTCTTTGTACACACAATCATCATATAATATTTTAAATCCTAATTCCTTAGCCTTTTCTATAACTTCATCGTTATACGTTCCAGGCTGAAACCATATATATTCAATATCTGCTTCTTTCGCTTCATCTAGTGTAGAAATAGCAATCTTCGGAGGTACAACCATATCAAGAACTTCTATTTTCTTTGGTAAATCTTTAACTGAATGGTATATCTTATCTCCTTCTATTTCATCATAATTCGGATTTATTCCATAGGTTTCATAATTATTTTCTTTCAATATCTTCCATATTTTATAACCAAATTTATCTTTCTTTGCTGTAACACCTGCTACTGCCCAAGTTTTCTTTTGCAGCATTTCTTCTTTATTTTTTAACATGTTTTCCACATTATCACCTCTGTATAATTATACCCTGATTATCTTTTATTAACTCAGTTTAGTTTAACTTTTTACCATCTTTAATAGGAATATATTCTTTGTCTAATTCTTCGAATATAGCAGTACCATTTGTTAAATCTGTTATTATATTATAAAAGTTTTCTTTATCCGTGTCTTCTATGTAGACAAATATATTGACACCATCATCAAAATCAGAACCATCAACTATATGACCTTCATTCATAAGGTAGTTTTCCATTTTTCCATATAGAGTATAGTCAATTCTTATTTTTATCTTAGTATAAAGAACCATATCAACTATTATCCCAGCATCAAGTCCGATTTTAGCCCCCTTTGTATATGCTCTAATCAGACCTCCTGCTCCCAGTTTAATACCACCAAAATATCTAGTCACTACTACTACTACATTTCTTAAATCTTCCTTCTTTATTACTTCTAAAACTGGTATACCGGCAGTTCCTGATGGCTCCCCATCATCACTAAATCTTTGAATATTACTATCCTTTCCTAGAACATAAGCATATACATTGTGAGTTGCATCTCTGTGTTTTGTTCTTATTTTTTCTATGAAGTCCAGTGCTTCTTCTTCAGTTTCTATAGGCGTAGCATATCCAATAAATCTTGATTTATTAATTATAGTTTCATCTTCACCATAATTATTTATAGTCTTGTAAGTATTATTCATACAACCTCCTTTTATCTAAATGATATACCCCTTATATTTCTCTCTATCAATTTGATTAATAGTTAGTTCTAATTTTGTCCCATCTTCAATATATTCCAAATTATCAATTTCATAATTTTGACAAAAATAATTTACTATCCCTTGCTTATCATATGGTATTTTTAAAGTCACTTTTTTATATTGCTGAGGTAATGAGTCTTCAATATTCTTCAGTAGGTTTTCTATATTCTCTCCAGTTTTGGCTGAGATAAATATTTTTTCATTAACATAGTTTCTATCATAAAATAAATTGTGTATATCTGTTTTATCCATTTTATTAAACACAGTTATCATGGGTTTATCCAATGCTTCTAAATCCTTCAATATATTATAAGTAGTTTGAATTTGTATGTCTAAGTCTTTATTTGAAGCATCTACAACATGAAGCAACAAATCTGCATATTTAACTTCTTCTAAGGTACCTTTAAAAGCTTCTATTAATCTCGTAGGAAGTTTTGATACAAATCCTACTGTATCTGTTAGTAAAAATACCTGCCCATTAGGCAATTTCCCACGTCTTAAGGATGTATCTAATGTAGCAAATAACATATCCTTTACAAATACTTCCTTAGACTCCGTATATTCATCATTGAATTCTATTAATTTATTCAATAAAGTTGACTTACCAGCATTAGTATAACCTACTAATGCAACTATTGGAAGGCTGGAGCCTTCTCTTTTCTTTCTTTTTATATCCCTATTTTTTTCTACTTCCTTTAGTTGTTTCTCTATATTGTCAACTTCTCTTAATATATGTCTTCTATCTGTCTCTAATTTTTGTTCTCCCGGTCCTCTAGTTCCAATACCTCCCCCTTCTCTAGACAAATAGTCCCTAAATCCTATTAATCTAGGGAGTCTATATTTTAATTGAGCTAGTTTTACTTGTAGCTTTCCTTCTTTAGAGTTTGCCCTATTTGCAAATATATCCAATATTAAATTGGTTCTATCTACAATTTTTTTATCTATAATCTTTTCCAAGTTTCTTAATTGTGCTCCTGACAATTCATCATTAAAAACAACAGTTGAAATATCCAATTCCTCACAATAATTTTTAATTTCTTCTGCCTTTCCTTTTCCTATAAAATAGGCAGGATTTATACTTTCCTTTCTTTGTATTACTCTAGTAACTACTACTCCATCTGCGGCCTTCACTAATTCTTCTAATTCATCTAAAGATGTTTCTATGTCTATTTCATCTTTATCTAGCTCTACACCAATTATCAAAACTCTTTCCATATTTGTTGTTTCTTGATTCAATTTATCAACTCCCACCATGAATCTTAAATACTTTTTAATATTATTATACCATTATTTTGAAAACTTATCTAATTATCTCTAAAGAATCTTCCTTTGGAATAGAGATATATTGCTCTGGTACATCTCCTACTATAACTGTTTCTGCAATAGGTATATTTGTAGTTATCCTCAAAGTCTCTGAAGTCAATGGAATAATCATTCTTATATCTGTCATTACAATTAAATATATCCTATGACGAGTTTGATTTATTCCTGCTTCTTCAAATTCTGTAGCGAAATCTACATTAACAGAGCCTTGAGGCTGTATTTCTAATTTTATACTTGGAAGACGTATCATTTGCCTATTGAAGGCATTTCTGATGGGAACATCTACTTTACTTGTAGATAGTTTTCCTAATTGTTCTTGAACCTCCAATGCCACATCTGCAGCTATGGTATTCATCATCATCATATTCGCTTGAACCAATGTTGCTCTCCCATTATTATCGTATTTTATAATTATTAGGTCATCATAGGCAATATTATTCTTTATTCTTGATTTTATTGTATCGTTTATTGTCTTTGTAGTTACTGCTTTTGCCTGTACTTCTGATAATGCTATTAATGTAGGCTTAATATTATTGTCTATATAAAAGTACATATATACTATTAATAGAACAAAAGCAATCAGAAAAATTATAAGTTTCTTTTCTTTCCATCTATGTATGGTTCTCCCCATTATTCTTTTCATTCATATCACCCCTTATAATAATATATGACTTGAATTAATATTGTTGTTACTTTCGTCACCATATTGTAATAATTATTTAAACCATAGAAATATTAACATTATTATATTTCTATGGTATAATTAATTAGTTCAAGCCTTTTCTTAACTAAGGAGGTAATTTAATGGATAATAATGATAAACAAAAGAAAAAATCATCCACTAAAAAAACTATTTTTAAATCTTTAAAGATATTTTTAATTGTACTTATAGCCTTAACAGTTATAGCTGGTGGTGCTGTCATAGGGGTAGTACTTTCTATTTTAAAAGACGCACCAGATATAGACCCAACGAAGATTAATGCTTCGTTAGATCTTACCTCAACTATTTATGATTCTTCCGGCAATCTTATAGAAAAAATTCAAGCACCAGAGTTTAGAACTATAGTAAAAGTAAATCAAATGCCTGAATATCTTAAAGATGCCTTTATCTCAATAGAAGATGAAAGATTTATAAAGCATGTTGGTGTAGACCCTAAGGGTATAATTTCTGCTGTCATGGATAATTTAAAGGCTGGCTCAACTGTAAGAGGCGCTAGTACTATTACTCAGCAGTTAGCTAGAAATGTTTACTTGACTTTAGAAAAATCTTGGGACAGAAAAATTAAAGAGGCTTATCTTGCTCTACAAATTGAAAAGGTTTTAACAAAAGATCAAATACTTGAAGCATATTTAAATAGAGTAAATTTAGGTCAAGGTGCTTATGGAGTTCAAGAAGCTTCACAAACATATTTCTCTAAAAATGTAGAAGACCTTACTCTTGCAGAATCCGCTTTATTTGCAGGTATTGTAAAATCTCCAACTAGGTATGCTCCTTATCACACCATAAGACCTGAAAACTTTGATCCAAATAAACATCACGAAGTTGGAAGAGTTGAAATACTAGGAGAAAAGTATATAACAGTTTATAATGAAGAGGCAGTTAAAAGACAAAAGATTATACTTAAAAAAATGTTGGAATTAGAAAAAATTAGTGAATCTGAATATCAAAGTGCTTTAAATGAGAATATTAAAGAAAACTTGAAACCTGGACAAAAGAAAATAGAAGGTATTTCTTCTTATTTTACAGACTATGTAAAAACACAAACTGTAAATGCACTTATGGAAAGATTCGGATACACTAAGGAACAAGCTCAAGATCAACTATTTACAGGTGGATTAAAAATTTATGCTACTATAGATGTAAAACTTCAAAGAGAGCTTGAAAGCATTTATAATAATTTTACTGAAATTCTAGTAGGAAATCCTAGTAAAATCAAAGGACCTATATTAGTTGACTGGAGATTAAATAAAGCAAAAGATGTTATTGATGATAAAGGAAATATAATCTTTTATCAGCAAAACAACTTGTTTAATGAAGGATTTGAATTAATATTAGAAAAGGGAACATACGAACTAAGAGATAATAATTTATATATTAAAAATAAGAAACTTACTCCTTATCAAAAACATATAGATATATCTGATTACTATACTATAGATGACAGGAAAAACTTAGTAACTCATACAGTCGGTTCTATTATCATACCTGAAGGTCAGTTTAGTATATCTGACAATAAAGAAGTAAAAATAAGTCAAACTTATTTAAATGATACTAAAGATTTTTATAGAATTGATGATAAGGGAAATTTATTGATTAGTGAAAAATACTTTTTCAGATCTAAAGATGGAATTGTACAGCCTCAAGCCGCTACTGTTCTCCTTGACTATAGAACAGGACATATTAAAGCCCTTGTAGGTGGTAGAGATGTTAAAGGTACTAGTATATTAAATAGAGCCACTGCTTCTCAAAGGCAGCCTGGTTCCGCTATGAAGCCTATAGCTGCTTATTTACCAGCATTGGACAATGGCTATACAGCTGCATCCCCTATAGACGACATTCCTTTTTACGCTAATGGAAAATTATGGCCTAGAAACTGGAATCGAGTATATAAAGGCATTAATACCTTGAGATATTCTGTAGAGCAATCAGTAAACGTAAGCTCTGTTAAAACTGTGGAATATATTGGAATTCAAACTTCCATGTCTTATTTGGAAAAGCTGGGTATTATAAGTAAAACTCACCCAGAAAGTGATAGCTTTGTTACAGCTAAAGAGAATAGTGCTACTAATGATGAAAACTTATCTGCCTTAGGATTAGGTGGTATGACTAAGGGTGTAACTCCTCTAGAACTTACTGCAGCCTATGGAGCCATAGCAAATGATGGTGTTTATATAGAACCCATAGCCTTCACTAAAATAGAAGATAAAAACGGAAATATATTAATTGACAATACACCAAAGGAAAATGTAGTTGTTTCTCCTCAAATTGCATATATAATGGGAGATATACTAAGAACAACTGTATCTAATGGTATAGCTGGAAGAGCAAAATTATCTAATATGGCTGTAGCTGGTAAAACAGGTACAACAACAGATCAAGCTGATATTTGGTTTGTTGGATATACTCCCTACTATGTTTCAGCTACATGGATAGGAAACGATTCTCCTAAAATTACTCTTACACAAAGCAGTCGTGCCGCTACACAATTATGGCAGCATATAATGACAAAAATGCACGAAGGTTTAGAAGGTAAAACTTCTTTTAATAAGCCTAATAATATAGTTAGTGTCAATGTATGTACAATATCTGGAAAACTTCCTACAGAGCTTTGTACCCGTGACCCAAGGGGTAGTACTGTTAGAAGTGAAATCTTTGCCAAAGGTACCGAACCTACTGAGTACTGTAATGCACATGTGGAATTAACTATAGATAGTTCTACTGGCAAGATTGCTAATGTATATTGCCCAGAGGAAAATCAAGTTACTAAAGTGTTTGTTGAACGTATGCCACCATATTCTCCAGCACAACATAACGGAATAGTTCCATCTGATTATCAATATACTGCACCAACAGAAGTTTGTGATGAACATGATTTGAATAGTGTAATAGAATCACCTCCCGAGGAAGATGATGCTCTTCCGCCATTCCCAGGATGGGGAGATGAGGATGATCAAGATAATGAAGATGATTATGAAGATGAAGATGATTATAATGACGAAAACTAAGGTTAATCCTTAGTTTTTCGTTTTTGGCTTAAATACTAATGCCATTATATAACCAAACAATATGGCAGCAGCTATTCCACCTGCTGCAGCAGTTATTCCTCCTGTAAAGGCACCTATTATTCCATTTTTCTTTACACCTTCTATTGCTCCTTCTGCTAAAGCATTTCCAAATCCAACTATGGGAACAGTAGCTCCTGCTCCAGCGAATTTAACAATAGGTTTGTATAATCCCAAACCACCTAATATAACTCCTGCCGTTACAAATGATACCAATATATGTGCTGGAGTTAATTTTGTATTATCTAATATAATCTGCCCTACTACACATATTAAACCACCTACTATAAACGCTTTAATATATTCCATTTAATCACTCCTAGTCTTTATTTACATCTATAGTAATTGCATGAGCTATTCCTGGAATAGACTCACCTTGTTGATTCATAGTGGGAGAATGAAGTGCCCCTGTTGCCATAACAAGTACTCGGCTAAACTTACCTTTCATCATTTCCTTATAAATATATCCATTTAATACAACTGCTGCACACCCACATCCAGATCCTCCTGCATGAGTATCTTGTTGAATGTCAAATACTTCTACCCCACAATCTGTATATATATCTGTTAAATCATATCCTTCTTTCTTCATCAATTCCAGAACTATTGCCTTTCCTACTTTACCCAAGTCTCCAGACACTATTAAATCATAATCCTTTGGTGAATATCCCGTATCTTTAAAATGAGTAAGTAAAGTATCTATAGCTGCTGGTGCCATGGCAGCCCCCATGTTATCTGCTTCCTTTACACCCATATCAATGATTTTTCCTGTAGTAGCATAAGTTATATAGGGTCCATTACCATTTGCCGATAATACCGTGGCACCAGAACCTGTTACTGTCCACTGTGCTGAGAATTTTCTCTGATTTCCATACTCTAAAGGAAATCTAAATTGTCTCTCTGCTGAACTAAAATGGCTAGATGTGGCACATACTAAATTGTCAGCAAAACCACCGTCTATTAGCATTGCTCCAAGAGATAAAGATTCAGTCATAGTGGAACAAGCCCCAAATAACCCATAATACGGTATGCTTAAAGACCTAGCAGAATATGTGGATGATACTATTTGATTTAATAAATCTCCAGCTAACAAATAATCCATATCCTGATTTGTCAATTTCCCATTTGAAATAGCAGCCTTTATAGCTTCTTCTTGTATTTTTGCTTCAGATTTTTCAAATGATTCCTGTCCCCACATATCATCTTCTAAAATCATGTCAAAATAATCTTTGAGCGGTCCTTCACCTTCTTTTGGTCCTACTATTGTATAGGTACTTATTATTGAAGGTGGATTTTGAAATTTTACTGTTTGTGAACCAATTCTTTTTATTGCCATAAGTTATCTTCCCCTCGTAAATAATAAATGTAGTATTCCAACTACTATAGAACTTCCTACTCCATAAACTAATACTGGTCCTGCTATTGTAAACAGCTTTGCTGCTACACCAAATATTAAACCCTCTGTTTTAAACTCCATAGCAGGAGATACTATTGCATTGGCAAATCCTGTAATGGGAACTGCCGCTCCCGCTCCTCCAACTTTTCCAATTTTATCATATACTCCAAGCCCTGTTAAAAATGAACCTATGAAAACCATTATAATAGCTGTTCCCGAAGCAACAGATTTTTCATCTAATCCATTTTTAGTTAACCACGCTCGCACCATCTGTCCCACTGTACATATTGCTCCTCCTACTAAAAAAGCTAATATTATATTTTTAAGATAAGTTGGTTTCGGTATCTTTTTTTCTGCATACTTTTGATAATCTTTTTTGTTCATATTTTCCATTTAATTCATCTCCTATTTAAGAAATAACCAAAATATTAAGGCTCCTACTACCTTTCCACCTAATAAGGCCCATACTGTATATTTCAAATTATCTTTTATTTTGATTTTTTTAGACAATACTGGAATTACATTCAGCACTTCTGCTAAAGAAGAGGATAATAGTCCAATGAATATTCCGTATACTAGTCCAATTGGTGCAACTACAAATTTAGGTAAGCTTAAATTGAAATTTGAGAAATAGATTATTATAGATCCAATAAATGAAACTATAATTATATTTTGATATAGATTAATCCGTTTCCACGTTTCTGTAATTTGCACTAATCTAGGTACAATTTTCAGTATAGTAAGAAAAGCTGTTATTGCACCACCAACTGTTATTCCGCCACCAAAGGCAATTAATATCAAGGCTAATAATCTAAAAAACATATTACACCTCTTTTGCTAACTCTTTTTTTTCTTTACATTGTTCAATATATCCTTTTCTAAATCTTCATCATATAATAATAATTCAATTTCCATAGGCCCAGGCTCCTGTTGCCTTCTTTTACTAGAGCTAAAAACTCTAGAAAAAAATGTAATTACTCCAATTCCAATACCAAAACAATAGGGAATTACCATTAGTAAAGGATTATCCTTTTCTTCTCCAGTAAAAGTATAGTATAATTCTTTCATGGATTTTCTAGTATTTACATCTTCATGGAAGTTAATTATGGCTAGACTAGCTCCAAAAAATAAAACAATACATACTGCGACCACTTTAATAAATTCCCAAAAAGGTCTTTCTTTACCCCTAGATTTATATTCTATTAAGGTCTCTACTTCACCTAATAAATCTAGGTCAATATTGGGATATTTACTTAATACCTTTTCTACTACATCTTTAGCAGTTATGTAATCCCAATCTTCTTCCACGTTCTTTTTCTTTAATCTAAGAATTTCAATATCTTTTTTTATACTAGTATTTTCGCTATATACCTCTGCTATATCTTCTAATAATAAATCTTTCTCTGGATCAATAGTTGCTTTTTTACTGATAATTATATATACTTTTTCTTTATCCATTTACTTCACCTAATTCTATTATATTTAGTACAAAATTAGCTCTTTTAGGTGCTTCCTTATTAGCTGTTTGTTCTTTATACCAAATAACTCCTCCTATGATTACTAATACTATCATTAACAAAGTAATGAACTTTTTATAGGTAAATCTATACATTAATATAATCACCTCACTGAAATTATTATTTACCATATTTGTTTTTTCATACAGAAACTTATTTAGTAGGAAAAATTTACAAATTCTTAATTTATATGAACTAATGAATGAAAGGCAAAAACATATAAAAAAGTTGCTCTTATAAGAGCAACTTTTTTATACAAAAAATCATATATCATGCCTTTGCCAAATTTTTTCTCATTTCCTCTATGATTTTTTTCTCTATTCTTGAAACTTGTACTTGAGATATACCTAATTGGTTTGCTACCTCAGTTTGAGTTTGATCTTTAAAATATCTCAAGATAATGACTTGTCTATCTCTAGGTTTTAGTCTTTCTAGCATTTCCTTTAAAACTATATTATCTACTATATCTCTATTTTCCTCTGGTTCATTGCTAATTTTATCAATTAAATATAATGGAGAGCCATCATTTTGATGTACAACATCATAAAGATAGTCCGGATGATATGATGCTTCCAATGCCATTACTATATCTTCCTTAGGTATTTGAATTTCATCGGAAATCTCTTGGATTGTAGGTTCCCTTCCTAACTCCATAAGTAACTTTTCTTCTGCACTTTTTGCCCTTGCTGCTGTTTGCTTTAAAGATCTGCTTACTTTTACCAATCCATCATCTCTTAAAAATCTTTTTATTTCCCCCATTATCATTGGTACTGCATAGGTGGAGAATCTAACATCAAAGGAAATATCAAACTTATCAATAGCTTTTAGGAGTCCAATACTTCCTATTTGAAACAAATCATCTACATCATATCCCCTGTTCATAAAACCCCTTAATACAGACCTAATCAATCCTAAATTATAGGATACTAATGTATCCTTAGCTTCCATACTACCTTCTTGAGCTTTCTTAATGAGCTCCATGGTTTCTTCATGGGATAATAAGGCCTTAGTTTCACCACTAGTATTCATAGTATCTACTCCTTATCTGGAAGGATTTGAAATCTCTTAGTCATCTTTACTTTTGTTCCTTGTCCTTTGATACTTTCTACTTGAAGGCTATCCATAAAAGTTTCCATAACTGTAAATCCCATACCTGATCTTTCCATATTAGGTTTAGATGTATAAAAAGGTTCCCTTGCCTTAACTATATCTGGTATTCCCATTCCTTTATCTTCAACTATTATCTCTATTTCGTTATCTTCAATTTTTGATTCAACTATTACTAATCCTTGTCCATATTCATATCCATGTATAATAGCATTTGTTACAGCCTCAGATACAGCAGTCTTAATGTCTGATAATTCTTCTAATGTAGGATCTAATTGAGATGCAAAAGCTGCCACTACAACCCTTGCAAATGATTCATTATTAGATTTACTTAGAAACTCCAATTTCATATAATTCTTTTCCACTTTCTTCATCTCCTTTATAAGTTTTCAGCAGCTTTTTCAATTGTTGGATAAACATTAATTATTTTAAGGAGTCCAGACATTTTCAACATCTTTTCTACATAGGAATTATCACTTACTATTGCCATACCTCCAGCCTTTTCTATACAGTTTCTATATCTTCCCATAATAAGTCCGATTCCTGAGCTGTCCATAAAAGTCAACCCTCTTAAATCCAATATTATATTTTTAAGCCTTAGATCATTATACTTTTGGTCTATTTTTTCCCTTACACTTTCTGTGGTGTGATGATCCAATTCCCCTTTAAACTGTACCAATAAATTATTGTTATGTTCTTCTACTGATAGATACAAAATACCCCCTCCTGTCTTTTCTTCTGTATTTATATATATTCTATATAGGCATTCAAATCTCCTTCAAAGAATATTGACTATTTTTGTATTAAAATGAAAAAAAGAGTCAATATTGACTCTTTTTTTTCGATTTATATCTACATTTTTTTACAAGCATCAACTACATGGGATAATAATATAGATGTAGTCACCGAACCAACACCACCTGGAACTGGTGTTATCATAGATACCATTTCAGATACCTCTGGATAATTAATATCTCCACTTAGTTTTCCTTCACTATCTAAACTAACTCCAACATCTATACATACTGATTTTTCATTAAAATATTTCTTATCAAAGAATTTTGCCTTTCCTAAAGCAGTTACTACTATATCTGCCTTACTTGTTATTTCATGTAAGTCTTTAGTTCTAGAATGACAAATAGTTACAGTTGCATTTTTTTCAAGTAACATCATTACTAAAGGTTTACCAAGTACCATGGATCTATTAACTACTACCACATTTTTTCCTTCCAATGGAACTTCATTATATAATAACACTTCCAAAGCCGCTTTTGCAGTACAAGGTCCAAACCCTGTCATATCTCCTTCAAATATCTTTGCTAAATTTATTGGGTGCATACAATCCACATCTTTAGCAGGTGACAAAGCCTCTCTTATCTTTGTTTCATCAATATGTTTAGGTAGAGGTCTAAATAAAAGAACTCCAGATACGGAATTATCTTTATTTAACTCTTCCATTAAAGCTACTAATTCTTCAGTTGTCATATCAGTATTTCTTTCAAAAACTTTAGATTGTATACCTATGGTATCACAATTTTTGATTATACTTTTTTCATAGGAAATATCATCTGGATTATTTCCTAGTCTTACAATACCTAATGTAGGCACTTTACCTATCTTAGCCAGTTCTTCAATGTCTTTTTTCATCTTTTCCTTGATTCCAGCTGCAACAACGTTACCTTTTAAAATCTCTGCCACTTCACAACACCTCTTTCATCTATTATCTATAAAAATTGTAGTAATAATTCAAATTATAACATATCAGGTTTTAAATTCAAGAATACCTTCAAAAATGACTTAAGTTTTAAATGCTTTTCATTAATTTATCTTCATTTTTTTATATTTCTTTTTAACTTTACATCTGGTTCGGCTGGAATACCAAACAATGGTATAAATCTATCCCAGCCAGTTAAAGTTAATAATAATATTGAACCTACGGCTACAAATGCCATAAAGTTATATTTAATTAAGTCAAACTCCATAAATTCATGAATCGGATATATGGCTGAAGCAATTCCTGTAAAAAATGCAATATATACGTGCCATGGAATAAGCTGTGAACCAAATACCCCTAAGGCATCAGAGAAAGTAGCATTTCTTAGGCGAAGTTTATACATATCCTCTTCACTTGCTTCCACATTTTCATCAGTCAATTCTTTTATAATAGGTCCAATAGTTACTATTTGAGCCATTTCATCTGCTAAAGCTGCATTACCTAATATGGATAAAATGCCATTTGCAAACATTAATTGTCTTACATTTCTTACTAGCCTTGAAACTAAATCTGATATAGGTTTAAATGCATTCATCTTGTTCATTATTCCACCAAAAGCTCCTACCCACATCATCATAACTATTACCCATGAACCCGCTTCTGCAAATCCTGATTCCAACATTCCCAAGAATTGGGTAGTATTTTCAACTGTACCTGCAACCATACCAAATATATAGGAAGAAATCAGTCCCAGTCCTAAGCAAGCCAAAGTAGGAATCCCCTTTATGGCAGCTATTAAAACAAGTACTAGAGGTACAACCATATAAAATGGTACTCCTTCTTTTACTTGATTAAGCAAATCTACTGCCGCTGGATTTTCTTCAGATAATGCAGTCCATACACTTTCTGGAATTTGATTTATTGCATCGACTGCACTACCAACTTCACCTGGTAATCCTAAACTTGCCACAACAAATAAAATTGCTGCTACAATTAAACATATACCAGACCAGACACCTTGATGCCTAATTCTATGGATAACTTCTACTTCTTGAATTCCCGAACTAACTACAGTAGTATCTGATATAAGTCCTATATTATCTCCAAAACAGGCTCCGCCTGCTATTGCTCCAACAGTGATAATCACATCTCCCTGTACTATATGGCTTAACCATAAGAAAATAGGTGCACAGGCTGCAAAAGTTCCCCATGATGTTCCAGTTGCAATTGATAGTATTGCTGAAACAATAAATGCTATTACTGCAACAGTCTTTCCTGTAATTCCTAATCCTAATGCCATATTAATAATTGCTGCTCCAACTCCAGTTGACATAAATGCTTCTGCCATGGCATAGGCAAGCATAAGAATAAAAAAGACCAACTGCATTTCCTTAACATTATCCACTGCTGCATCTACGATTTCATTTAGTTTGTATTTTTCTGTTACGGCAGCAATTATCGCTGCATAAACAGTTGCAATAGGTGCTATAACCAAAATGTCTAAACTAATCCCTAAAAAATCTAACACCTCAATATTGCTCACCATCATAAGTCCAGCTAGTAAAAATATTGGCGAAAACTTTAGCAATGCAATCATTTTTCCATCCCCTTTTAAAATATTTTATTAAAATTTAACTAGAGTATAACATATCAGCCTACTGTAAACAAGAATATTCTAACAATTCCCTTCATAAGTTCAGTTAATAAAAAAATACATCAAAAATCACTACAATTTTCAATGTATTTTTTTCAATTAATTATTTATAATTCTTCTAGCCGTTACATACCTTTGCTTATAATAAGCTTCATCTAAAGATGATACCATAACTTCTCTTCTGCCAGAAGATGCGTGTATCATATTGTTATCCCCAATATATACTCCTACATGACCTATTCCTTTTCCAGATGTTCTAAAGAATACTAAATCACCTGGTACAAGCTCTTCTCGCTTTATTTCCACCCCATCAGATACTTGAGAACTAGAAGATCTATTAAGTTTTATTCCTAATGTATTTAAATAAATAGAATATGTAAGCCCAGAACAGTCATATCCTCTTTTCCCAGTGTCTCCTGCTACATAAGGTTTTCCTAATTCTGCATAAGCAGCTTGAACTATTTTAGTGACAGAAGATCCTCTTCTGGATATATTTCCTCTTGTTGCTCTTTCTTTTTGTCTTCTCAAGTCAATATAGCTCTCTTTAGCCTTAAACTCATTTCCTTCTTCATCTACAATAGTATAAATATTATCTTTAAAATCTTTTATAGCAACTGTTTCGCCTTTTATCAAAGTATAAAATAAATCATTATCTGTTAGTACCTTATCTACTTTTGAAACTCCGTAAGAAGTATTTTCCTCTACAATTGCCTCTAAATCTGATAATTTTACATAACCATCAATGCCATCCTCTGTATTAAATAATCCATAGTAGTCATCCTCAAATTTAAGAATTTGCAGAATCTCTTCTTCTCTCAAAACTCTAATAGGCTTTGCTTCTGGCTTGTCCAGAATGTATGTATCAACTTTCACTCTATACTTCTGTGAAGTTTTATTAGTTCTTATTGTTTCATTCCTTGCTATTTCATATATTGCATCTTCTTTTTCTCCAATAATAGTTACTTTTTCTTCATTAAATGCAACTTGAGTAGCGTCATCTATACTAATATATTCCTTAACAAATATCCCAGTATCTTTAAATCCAATTAAACCAATGAGACATATCCCTGCAATTGTTACTGGTAGCTTGTGTTTTCTATTATTCAATATGAACACTCCCTATATTAGATTTCAAATATAAGATTATTATATTATATTATATTATATTAGATGATGCAACTCAATTATTACAAAATTATTACAATTTTTCTTAATTTATTTAAACGGCTCAATATGAACCATACAATGTTTAATATCAGCAATATCTTTTTCTAATTTGTCATGAACTTTTTCAGAAATTTCATGACCTTTTTCAACAGTAATATTAGAGTCCACAAAAATTTCTATATCAACATAAATTTTATTTCCAAACATTCTAGTTTTTAATTCTTTCACTCCTCTAACACCCTCTATGGATTCGGTCTTTTTCTTAATAGTTTCTATGATTTCCTCACTGGCAGATTCGTCTACTAACTCTTTAATAGATTTTATATATAAATCAATTCCTACTTTTATTACAAAGCAAGATACTATTATTCCTGCAATAGGGTCTAAAGCTGGAAAACCTAATCTAGCTCCAAGTACACCTGCAAATGTACCAACGGAAGAAAAAGCATCTGATCTATGATGCCAAGCATCAGCCTCCATAGATATACTTTTTATTTTCTTAGCTACTTTAATAGTATACCAATACATACCTTCTTTAACTATAATAGATAAAAAAGCAACTATAAGTGCAATTATCTTTGGAGTCCTAATTTCACCACTAATTAAAATTTTAATAGATTCATAGCCTATAAATACACCTGTTAATAATAGTAATATACTTAAAAGTTTTGCAAATACAGATTCATATTTCTCATGTCCGTAGGGATGACCTTTATCAGCTTCCTTAGAAGATATTTTTAACCCTAACAAAACTACAAAAGTAGTCAAAATATCAGATAAAGTATGTACTCCATCTGCAATCATAGCACTACTAACTCCTGCTATCCCTGCTATAATTTTAAAAACTGCCAAAATAATATTAACTATAATTGTTATCCAAGAAGTTTTGACACCTAGTTTATAATTTTCCATATGCTTCATACCTTTCATATTTTATTATTGATAATGATAATACCATTGTACACATATTCCTTAGGCATTTCAATAGGTTTTCGAAGATAGAACTTATTATCAACTGATAATAAGTTCAAATAGAACATATAACTCTTACTATTACTTATTTTATTCATGAACCAGGATTTTATTTCTAAACTGTATAATTTAAAATAATTTATTTTTTACTTGCAATTATTAAAATTATATGCTAATATAATAATTGTAAGAAAACTTAATAAGCGAATGAAGATTATTGGAAATATCTAATTAGATAACCGTAGGAGCAAAGAATAATTATATCACTAAACTTATTCTGAAACTCTCAGGTTCTTAACAATAGTCAGACGCGTTCCCTGGAGAGACTTG
Source organism: Tissierella pigra (assembly GCF_009695605.1). Taxonomy (GTDB): domain Bacteria; phylum Bacillota; class Clostridia; order Tissierellales; family Tissierellaceae; genus Tissierella; species Tissierella pigra. Next base: position 34,330 of record NZ_VUNQ01000019.1, on the reverse strand, counting down.
TTAAATCAAGCATCGAAGAAGCAATTCATATATGTATATTATGAGGAAACTTTCAGATACAAGGACAGGGAGATAATGTGATATGTTTTATATATGTCATTTTATCTCTCTGTCTTTTTATCTTTTTTGTAAATAGCTTATTTTCTCCTTATTGAGGAGTTGTTAAGTATATATTAATTTTATGACACGCACACACAAATGAAGCCATGATAATATCATGGCTTCATTTGTGTGTTATTTATTATTCTATAGTCTTCTTCATTAAATTCAAAGTATTTTCCTATAATTTTGTCTATATCTTTTTCTAAATCCCATATCTTCTCTTGAGTTTCCATATCATCTTTGCTTTTTAGTTTCATTATTTCTTTGACCTTTATACTTATATCTTCTATTATTTCCTCGGTAATTATTTTTAAATCCATTATGGAGTTAGGATAATAATCATAAATTCCTTTTCCCATTTTTTTTGCAAATAATTTAAAATAAAATTCATATATATTAGAATTAAGTAATCCAACTAAATACTCAAGAGTTATTTTATTTTTATATTCATCTTTAATAATTAAAGAGTATATATCTGCACTATAATATAGATTATTATAGTCTATAGCAAATCTATTGTTTCTAGATTTATATGGAAATATTATCTTAGGCTGTTCAAATAAATTGCTATCTCTACCCCATTGTAATTCATACCACTTTCTGTTTCCGGTTTTATATTCCCTTCTATTTTTCAATCTTTCTTTATGGACTTTAATAAATTCTATACTATTAGGATAAGTCTTTTCTTTCTTTATTAAATCAGAGTAAATTAAAAACAAGTCATTATCTAAAATATTATATCTCTCTATATTACTATTTTTTATCCATTTTTTAAGTAAGTCTTTTTCTATATTATTTAATAGTACCTCTTCCCTATTTAACACAAATGCTTTATCACATCCAGTTATGATCCCTTGAAAAGAAGTTGCTATATCTCCCAATCTATATCTAGTCTTTCTTTCTATTTTTTTATATATATTTAAGCTTTCTCTAGATACCAACATCCATCTATTTAATTCCAAATTATCCTGTTCTACTTGAAAGCTATTAAATAAATTTGAATCTATTTCTAATCTCAAATTCTTTAAATCACTAAATTTATATTTATCATCAATTAATTTATGTACTGTTATGTTATTACCTATGGATTTATATTTTTCAAATAAATATATGGCAGTTGCAACTTTAATATCTTTAAAAATTTCAGCTCCATAGAAATCTACTATTTCAACAATATTTGCATTTTCCCTTAAATATAATCTTAGCTCTCTCCCTGTAGGACTTTCCATAAAATATCTAGAAGTTATTATTCCAGATATTCCTGTGGAACTTAAAATTTCTAGTATTCTCTGAAAAAAACAAAAGGAAATATCTGATTTATCTTTAAATACATCCTTATATTCTTCTAATAACCATTTTTTATATCCTACACTTAACTGCTTATGTCCAATATATGGTGGATTACCTATGGAAATATCATATTTTTTACTCCAGAATTCCTTTAGTTTGTTATAATCCTCTGAATCCATAACATTGTTTTCCCACCTTACTAAGCTATCACATTCTACAATATTTAAATCTATTTTATAATTTACCTTTTCTTTAGATAGCAAAGCCAATTTAGTTAAATAAACAGCTACCTTATCTTTATCAGCGCCATAGATACAGTGTTTTAGTATATGATAGTGGATGTTTTCTTTCTTCCAATAGTCTATTCCTCTTATTTTTATCCTTTTCTCATCTTTCTCTATGATATAGTTATGATTTCCATACTTATGCCTTATTTTCTCTAGATTTAATAAAAATTTCTCTTTTAAAATATCATAGGATGCAGTCAAAAAATATCCTGCACCACAAGAAATATCAATTATTCTAGTATATGGGTTGTCTATCACATTTACTTTACCGATTGTATTTTCCAATATATATTTAATAATAAAATTAGGTGTATAATATTGCCCTATTGATTTTCTAATTTCGTTATCTGTATTTTGTTGATAAATTTCACCTAATATGTTATCTTCCATATTCCACCTCGAGATCTAATCAAATATATTTTCATTAATACCATATTACCATATATTTAGATAAGTTTCATATAATAAAAGCATCCATATGGATGCTTTTATTATATGACTAGTTTTCCATCTAATATAACATTTTTAATATTTATATCTCTGTCAAAAATAATTAAATCTGCTCTTTTACCTATTTCTATACTTCCTAATTTATCATCTAATTTTACAGTTTTTGCAGCGTTTAAACTAGCCATTTTTATTGCTTCATAAATAGGAATGTTTAAAAAATTTACCATATTATATACAGCCTTTTGCATATTAAGAGTAGATCCTGCTAAGCTTCCTGATTCTAGCCTTGCTGCTCCTTTTGAAACATTAACCTTTTGCTCGCCTAGTTCGTATTCTCCATCTTCAAGTCCAGCTGCCCTCATGGCATCTGAAACCAATACTATTTTATCATACCCTTTCATTTTTAAAGCAATATTCACAGCTCCATCGTGTAAATGGATTCTGTCATAGATTATCTCACAATATACTCTATCATCTTCAAGGGAAGCTCCTATGACTCCAGGCTCCCTATGATTAAAAGTTCTCATGCCATTGTATAAATGAGTAGCCACAGTTACTCCACAGGCTATGCCCTTTTTAGTCTCTTCAAAGGTTGCATTTGTATGAGCCATGGCTATTGTTATATTTCTTGCTTTTAAATATTTTATTATATCTAAGGCACCTTCCAACTCTGGAGCTATAGATACCATTTTCATTTTATCCTTTGCTATATCTACTATGGATTTTATCTTATCTAAATCTGGAGTTTTAATATGTTCCTCTGGTTGAGCACCTTTTTTTCCTAAATCAAAAAATGGCCCTTCTAAGTGCACACCTATAATCCGGGATATATTATGTTTATTTTTATAATTATTTATATTTTCTATTGCATTCATTATATTATCATAGGAGGAAGTAATTACAGTACCTAAATAAGATGTTACGCCATTAGAAATATGATATTTCCCAATTTCATCTAAGGCTTCCTCACTACTATCCATTATATCAAAGCCTTTGTTTCCATGGTTATGAATATCTATGAATCCTGGACTAAGATAATTTCCATCTCCATCAATTATTTCATATTCTCCGATCCTAAACTTTTCTTCCAAATCTATATCTACTATTTGTCCATTTTCTACTAAAACTCCATATCCCTTTAAAACTTCATAGGGAGTAATAATATCTACGTTTTTTATTAACATAAACCCACCTCCATATACTCTTAATAATTGCCTCTAATATAACTTTTTACCTCTTTTATCTAAACTTAATCATATGTCTATGTAAATTTAGATAAAAAATGCCTATAACCAATTTAGCCATAAGCATTTTAACTTGTATTTTGTATAATTATATTTTTATTTTTTCAATTTTTATCATATTGATTAACTTATCTACATTGTCTAAGTCTACCTTACCAGTTTCCAACTCCATGGCATTTGCAGTTCCACAAGCAGAAGATAATCTTAACATACTTTCAAGATCATATCCTCTCAATAAGGATACTGCAAATCCTGCAACCATAGAATCTCCAGAGCCTACAGTATTCATAACCTCCACCTTAGGAATATCTACTCTATACATATATCCATTATTAAATACTAATGCTCCCTTATCTCCTAATGATATACATATTACTTCTATGCCATTTTCAATAAAACCCTTTACTCCCCTAATAATATCTTCTTCAGAGTTAATATTTCTGCCTATGAGTTTACTTAGCTCCTCTTTATTAGGTTTTATTAAATATGGTCTTTCGATTATACCTTTTGCTAAAGGCTTACCGCTGGTATCTAAAATAAACTTTTTCTCTTTTTTATTTGCTCTTTTTATTAGTTCATTATATATATCTACTGGTAATCCATCAGGCAAACTTCCAGATGCACATATTATATTACATTTATCCAATAGACTATCATATAGCTGGTAGAACTTATTTAATTCTTCTTCATCTATAGTGGGACCAGATTCAAGTATTTCTGTATTACTTCCATCACTTGATGCTATATTAATACAAGACCTAGTCTCTCCATTAATAAATATAAAATCATTTTCTATATTCATTTTAGCCAGTTTATCTATTATATATGTTCCATTTCTGCCACCTAAAAATCCTGTAGCTAAAACTGGATCTCCAAAGGTATTTATTACCTTAGTCACATTGATACCTTTTCCACCAGCTGTATATTGATATTCATTAGTTCTAAATATCTTTCCTTTTTCAAAATCTTTTACATCATATCTTCTATCAATAGAAGGATTTAAAGTAATAGTTAAAATCAACTATATTCCTCCTTATAAGTTTTAATATCTATTTGCACTTCCACAGACTCTTATTTTTTCCATGGCTATTTTCTTTACCATATCCTTAGCCGGAGTTAAATAATATCTTGGATCATTTGCAGATGGATTTTCTTTAAAATATTCCTTAATGGCTTCAGCAAATGGTATTTTTAGTTCTGTCGCTATATTTACTTTACTAATTCCATTTTCTACTGCCTTTATTACACTTTCGTGAGGTACACCAGATGCACCATGTAGTACAAGAGGTATGCTTACCATACTATTAATTTTACTTAATCTTTCAAAATCTAATTTAGGTTCAGATTTATAGACTCCATGAGCAGTTCCTATGGCAACAGCTAAGGAATCTACATTTGTCCTTTGTATAAAATCTAAGGCGATATGTGGATCTGTAAGAGTAGTATCCTTTTCATCTATATCTCTATCATCTTCTTGTCCACCTACTAGTCCTAATTCTGCTTCCACACTAACTTCATATCTATGGGAATACTTAACTACTTCCCTTGTAATACTTATATTTTCTTCATAAGACTTTATAGAAGCATCTATCATTACTGATTTATATCCTGCTTGAATACATTGTTTTAATAGTTCTACATCTGTACAGTGATCTAAATGTAGTGCTATGGGAATATCATATTTTTTCGCTGCCGCTCTAGCCATGGCAACTAAAAATTCTAATCCAGCATATTTTACAGTTCCTGGAGTTGTAGCAATCATCAATGGAGACCTAAGTTCGTAAGCCGCTTCTATTACTCCTTTCATAGTTTCTAGATTATGAATATTAAAAGCAGGAACAGCATATTTATTTTTTCTCGCTTCTATTAACATTTCTCTATTTGATACAATATCCATGGATTTATCTCTCCCAGTTATTAATTTATTTTATTGCTAATTCCGTATCTTTATCAAAAAAGTGTAGCTTTCTTTCGTCAAAGTATATTTTTATATCTTTATGATTTTCTATATTTATATCTGAATCTATTATTGAAATCAATTGATATTTTCCTAATTTGATATATACGTATTTCTCAGAGCCTAACATTTCAATTAATTCTACAAAACCATTTAATTCTATTTGAGTTTTTCTTGTTTCGTTATAAATATGTTCAGGTCTTATACCTATGATTATAGCCTTATTTAAATATCCTTTATTAGCTAATCCTTTACCTACTTCTTTGGAAATATTAAGTCTAATATCATCTATCTTAATACTATAGTTATCCCCTTCAGAGATTAATACTCCTTCCATAAAATTCATTTGAGGACTTCCTATAAACCCAGCTACAAAAACATTTGCTGGATTTTGATATACGTTTTGTGGTGTATCTACCTGTTGTATTACACCATCTTTCATTATTACAATTCTATCTCCCATGGTCATGGCTTCTGTCTGGTCATGGGTCACATATATAAAGGTAGTCTCTAATCTTTCGTGGAGCTTTATTATTTCTGCCCTAGTTTGAACTCTAAGCTTTGCATCTAAATTAGATAGAGGCTCGTCCATAAGAAATACTTGTGGATCTCTTACAATGGCTCTTCCAAGGGCTACCCTTTGTTTTTGTCCTCCAGAAAGTGCCTTAGGCTTTCTATCTAAATATTCTTCAATTCCTAGTATCTTCGCTGCCTCTGTAATTCTAGTATTGATTTCATCTTTAGGATATTTTTTTAATTTAAGGGCGAAGGCCATATTATCATAAACTGTCATATGAGGATAAAGGGCATAGTTTTGAAATACCATAGCAATATCCCTATCTTTTGGGGGAACATCATTAACTAAAGTATCTCCAATATATATTTCTCCCTTTGAAATTTCTTCAAGTCCTGCAAGCATTCTTAAAGTTGTAGATTTACCACATCCTGAAGGTCCTACAAATACTACAAATTCCTTATCTTTAACTTCTAAGTTAAATTCCTTAACAGCCTCTACATCTCCTGGATATATCTTATATACATTTTTAAAAACTAATCCTGCCATTATTATCCACCCTTCTCAATATCTTAGGTTAAATCTTCCATTTTATTTCTTCTTCTTTTAAGGTAAGTACTACAGATTCTTCATACTTATTTGAATCTATTATCTTTGCATATAATGCTGCACCAGTTATTGGCTGCAAAATAGGTTTCATTAATTTAACCTTTCCATGTTCCTTTAAATATCTTTTTAAAGGCTCTAGTACAAAACTATCTGCATTAAATACACCACCTGAATAGGAAATGAGTATTTCCTCATCCTGTAGATTTAACTGATTGATTACAGATTTTATAGTAAGGTAGTGTTCAAAAGCTGCTTCTTCAAAAACCTTAATAGCTTCAGTATCATTTTCTAAGGCAGCTTTATATATTATCTTTGAAAATTTTGCAATTTCATCTCTTTTCATAAATAGCTTAGTAATCACAATATCTATAAGATCAAAATCATTTTCTATATCTAATTCTTCTCTTAATATATTGTAAAAGGGAGTCTTATTAATCCTCCCATCAGATTCCTTGCTAAATATTTCTATGGCTTTTTTTCCTATCCAATAAGCCGATCCCTCATCACCACAGAAGTGTCCCCATCCACCTGCTCTAGTAGAGTGTCCTTCTTTATCCATTCCAAATGCAATAGTGCCTGTACCTGCTACCATGTTTATTCCAGCCTTACAAGCCAATGATCCTGCCCAAGCAGCGACTGCATCATTATCGCAAGTAAATGGAACATCATTTAGCATCTCTTTTATAATGTTTAATAGTAGAGAAATGTCCTTTTTAATTTCGCCAAAACCAGGAATTCCTAAAAACACATAATTAATTTCCGCTATAGATATTTTAGCTTCATTACAAATATCTTTTATCCCTTGTCTTATTACATTTTCAAAGTTTTTAAGTGATGATTGTTTATAGTGGCAAGTTGGCTTTATATTATAGGCTAATATCTTGCCTTTACCATTTATTAAGACAAATGCAGTTTTAGTTCCTCCGCCATCAACGCCTAAATATAACAAGTCCAAACCTCCTATTAAAATCCATTAGTATAATCTTTTGTATTTATTACTTTCTTAGTTTTTCTAGCTTCTTCTGCTGCAAAGGCCATCATATGACTTTGTACTGAAATACTTGCAGAAGTTAAACCAGTTTCTGAATTTGCATCAGATTTTACCAGTGCTATAAAGTCTTCCATAATACCAGTATCTCCACCACCATGACCACCTGATACTACTTTTGGTGTTATGACCTTCTTTTCATTTGAAGTAAATAATTGTACTTCAATTTCATTTTTAACATCATCGCCTATGATTTCTCCCATAGTACCCATTATCTTAATATTTCTATGAACTTTATTTGTAAATGCAGAAAGATTAAATACAGTTCCTTGATGATCAACTACATTGTTATCACAGCCTCCAAAAACACATCTTCCATAAGGTCCTTCCTCTAAAGCCTTATCAACATTTTCCTTAGTTTGAATTTCTGTTATTACAGAAGTCGGCCATCTACCAATGTTATCATAATATAGTTTTAACGCTGAATAAGGACATTCATTCTCAACCTTACAAGTTACGCAACGATCAGATGCACCTTCTGGTCTATTTTCCAGTGTAAAATGACTTAATTCTCCAAAGGATGCTATATCTGTACAATCACTATTAACTAACCATAAAAGTATATCCATATCATGACAGCTCTTTTGTAATATTAAAGGACTTGATTCATCACTATTTCTCCAGTTTCCTCTAACAAAACTATGGGCAAAATGATAATACCCTATATTTTCATTATGTTGAATAGATATAACTTTACCAATTACTCCACTATTAATCAGTTCCTTAAGTTTAGAATAAAAAGGAGTATATCTTAAAACATGGCATATCATAAATACTTTATTATTTTGTTTAGCAAGTTTTCCAAGTTCTGCAACTTCTTCTGGTCTATTTGACATTGGTTTCTCAAGTAATATATGATATTGTTTTTCTAAGGCTAATTTTGCAGGTACAAAGTGAGTATTGTCTGGTGTAGCTATTATTACTGCATCACAAAATTTGTCCTTACTAAAAAGTTCCTCATATGATTCAAAAGCCCACTTTTCACTTATATTATGTTTTTTACAAAATTCTTCTCTTTTTAATTTATTTGGTTCTGCAACTGCTACAAACTCTATATTTTCTGGATTTAAAAGAGCATAGTTTCCATATATATCCTTTCCACGTTGACCTGCACCTATTAAAGCTACTCTTATTTTTGACATATCTTTTCTTCCTCCTAACATATATTAAACTCTTAACTTTTTGAACCTGTAGATGCCATTCCTTCAACAAAGTGTTTCTGAAAGATAGCGAATAATACTATCATAGGCCATACTGCCAGTACAGTACCTGCCATTGCAACAGGGAAGTTTGTTCCGTGCTGACCACTTAAAGTTGATAATCCTGCTGATAATGTCATTTTATCTATAGATGTATTTACTATTAAAGGCCACATCAATGAGTTCCAACAATATAAACAAGCTGTAATAGCAAGAGCTGCTATTCCTGGCTTCACCAATGGAGTCATTATCTTCCAAAATATTGTAAAATGATTACATCCATCTAAACGAGCTGCCTCTTCCAATTCTTTTGGAATTCCCATATAAAATTGTCTCATAAGAAAAGTTCCATAGGCACTAAATAGACCTGGAAGCACTAGTGCAGTAATAGAATTTAGTAATCCTAGCTTTTTCATAATCATAAACTGTGGTATTAAAAATATTTGTCCTGGTACCATTAATACAGACAAAATCAATACAAATATAAAATTCTTACCTTTAAAATCAATTCTCGCAAAGGCATATCCTGCCATAGAACAAAATACAATTTGTCCTATAGTTGTTAGCATTGTATAAACAATAGTATTGAAATAAAACTTTCCATAAGGTAAAGTTCTCATAGCCTCCTTATAGTTTTCCCACTGCATTTGTTTGGGAAATATTGTAGGAGGAATAATTGTTGATTCACCTAAAGTTTTAAATGATGTTAGAATCATCCAAACAAATGGTATTATAGTTATAATCGCACCTAAAATAAGTAACAGATGTATAATTATTTTGTTGATTTGCATTCTTTTTTTATTAGATGAAATTTCCTTCATATTCCTACTCCCTTCACTTCTAGTAGTTTACCCATTTTTTCTGTAGCTTCAATTGAATTGCGGTAATAACCAAGATTATCATAAATAATACAATTGATATGGCAGAAGCATATCCTTTTTCTTGGAATTCAAAGGCATATTTATAAAATAAATATACTATTGACATGGTACTATCTACGGCTAAACTAGTTTTACTAATCATTAAAAATATTAAATCAAACATTTGAAGTGCACCAATTAGTGAAGTTATCATTACAAAGAATATAGTTGGTGTTAAAGAAGGAAGCGTTATAGAAAAAAATTGTCTAATAGGACCTGCTCCATCTATGGTTGCCGCTTCATAATATGCCTTAGGTATGCCTTGTAATCCAGCTAGGAAATATATAATCTTCATTCCTAATGAACTCCATATTCCTACAACAATTAAAGCTCCCATGGCAAATTTAGGGTCTGCAATCCAAGCCTGTCCTTCAATTCCCACTTTAGCTAGCAACTGATTAAGTAATCCATACTGTCCGTTATATAACCATTTCCACATCATGGCAATGGCTGCTGGCATAGTAACAGCTGGTAAAAAGTATAAAGTTCTATACAATGATAGTCCCTTTATTTTTGAATTTAATAATGTAGCTATAAATAAAGATATGATAATACTAATAGGTACACTAATAACTGTAAACTTAACAGTATTTATTAGAGCCTGTGGTACCTTAGGGTCAGAAAACACATTTATATAGTTTTCCATTCCAACCCACTTATATTTACCAAAGGCCCCTAGGTTTGTAAAACTATAGTATAAGTTTTGAAAAAATGCAGCTATATAAAATACTGCAAGTCCCAGCACTGTTGGTAAAATTAATAAATATCCCCAAAAAAGATCATTAAGCTTTCTTTTTCCAGATGCCTTTAAGGCCTTATTGTTCTGGTTGTTTTTAATATCAGTATTAGCTTTCATGTGATCCTCCTTCTATAATAAGCCCCTCGCAGAATATAGTTCAAGTTGGTAAGGGCTTTTACAATCTAAGAATCAATTAGCCCTGTTTATTACAAGGCTAATCGACAAAATTTAAACTATTATTGTTCTTTAGTTAAAGCCTCATTCATTAACTCAGCTATTTTCTTTAATCCTTCTTCTACAGTTATACCCCTATTCCACATTTGCTTAATATACTCAGTTTCTACATCATTCCATTTTGAAGTATTCATTGAAACTGGATACATAACTGCATAATCTAGTTCATCAACAAAAGCTTTTAAGTTAATATCTGGATACGAAGATTCCCAGATATCTAGTACCTCTTTATGAGCTGGAATTACTGCTCCAGACTTAGCCCATACTTCATTTGCTTCTTTACTTCCTAAGAATTTTACAAAGTCCCATGCCTCATCCTTATGTTTAGAATTAGCTGCTATGGCATTTGATAATCCATGAATAGTGGCAGCACGTTCTTTTATTAAAGGCATTACAGTTAAATCTATATGGTCTTTAATGATTTCATTTTCCATAAATACTGGCACATTCCATGATGCAGCATATACCATAGCTACTTTTTCACCTTTGAATAATTCTATAGCGTTTGTATCAGCTTGTTCTTCAAGAGTTGGTGACAATCCTTCTTCCAAAAGATCTATCCAAATTTTCGTTCCTTCTAAAGCTTCTTTTGTATCATATCCTGAAGTTTTTCTATCTTCAGAAATTATATATCCTCCTGCTTGAGGAATTGTATCATATATACCTTCTTGTGTATCAGGTCTTGAAGCTATACCATAAATTCCTTTTTCCTTATCTGTTAATTTTCTTGCCGCTTCAACCATATCATCCCAAGTCCAATTTTCATTTGGATATTCTACGCCCTTTTCATCGAAAAGTTTCTTATTATACCAAAGTGCTGTAAGATCCCAATCCTTTGGTATACCGTATAGTTTACCCTCTACAGTATAAAGGTCTATTAATCCTTCTGGATATACACTAAGATCAATATTATTAGACTCAACTAATTCATCTAATGGAACTAGCATATCATTTGCAGCATATTTAACTATATTAGGTCCATTAATCCAAAATATATCTGGAAGTACTTCTCCAGTTGCAGCTGTCTCAAGCTTTGTCCAATATTGTCCATATGGAGTTAATTGTATATCAATTTTTATATTTTCGTTTTTAGCTTCATACATATCTGCCAATTCTCTCATAATTGGCTCTTGATATTTATCCCATAGACCAAAAGTCAATGTTACCTTGCCATCTGTTGAATTACCTGCATCATTTTTTGAACATCCTGCTACTACAGTAATAAGCATCATCACTACTAATAAAATTGACAAACTTCTTTTAATTTTCATTTTTCTCCCCCTAACATTTTTTTAATAAGGTTGTTTAAATTTATTAGTATTTATATATTGTAACCCCCTTTACTACTCTATTTACTAATCCACTTGGATTAGGATTATCTGGTTCTACTTCTGATTTCACAGAATAAAATAAAGAAAATACTTGAGCATATATTGCATACAGTAATGATATAAGTCCTATATTTTCTATTTCACTTTTATCCTTAGTTAAATATAAATATTTATCTGTAATATCTTCTATTTCCTCATAATAATTATTTGATATTGCTATTAACTTGTGATTGCCTACGTCATAATAAATTTCTTTTAATATATCTATTTCATATTTACGTGTATAGTCATTATCAGATATATAAACTATAATAACAGACTTATCATTTACTATAGACTTAGGTCCATGCCTGAACCCTAATACAGTTTCACTTTGAGAAACAATTTGACCCCTAGTTAACTCTAAAAGCTTTAATGCACTTTCCTTTGTCAATCCTCTAAAATTACTAGAACTTAAATATATAATCCTATTATAATCATCACTAATAATTGGTTGTATTCCTTTATAGCCTTCATCTAGTATGATTTCACCAATGGATATTAATTTCATAACTTGTTTTTCATTTTTTTTAAAGTTTTCCAAATCGAATATCAATAGTGATGCTAAAGTCATACATGAAAAACTGCTTGTCATAGCAAACCCTTTATCATTTGATTCTTCTGGCATAGTTAATAATAGAATATTTTCCTTACCAGTAGATATTTTCGCAAGTTTTCCTTCATTATTGCAAGTTATGAAAATATGAGATATATCTGATACTAACTCATTAGCAAGATTATATGCTGCAACACTTTCTGGACTATTTCCTGATCTAGCAAATGATACCAATATTGTAGGTATATCCTTCTTTAAATAAAGCTCTGGATTATCTACTATATCAGTTGTAGCTATGGACTCATAAATACTTTTTTTTCCTTCATTTAATTTAGCAGCCACTATTTCACCGACATAGGCTGAAGTACCAGCTCCTGTTAAGATTACTCTAATATCTTTTTTATTTAATCTCTTCTCTAAATAATTTCCTATTTCTTCTATATTTGACTTTACTATTTCTATTACTTCACCCCATAGTCTAGGTTGTTGATATATTTCACTGGCTGTATTCAGTCCATTTATCTGAGTCCAGTTTTCCTTAGTATATCCAAACATTTAATCATTCCTTTCATACATATCCACTCGTAATGACGTTCTGATGTTATGACGTCATTACCAGTTGATTTAAAATTTTTTTATTTATTTAATACTACTTGATACCTAAATTTATCCCCTCTAGCAACCCCCTTTGTATATTCTATTATAAAATCATTTTCATAAGTAACTCTTTCAATCATCATACTAGGAAGTCCAGTTTGATATTCTAAAAGATCGGCTTCTAATTCTCTAGTTAAGACTGCTTGAAATATCTCTTCTGCTTTTGTAAAATTAGCATTATATTTTTTCATAAATATATCATACATTGGAGTGGATTCTAGTTCTTCTTTAGTTAAGTTAGGGAATCTATCACATGGTACAAAACTTGTTTCTAACATCATTGGTTTAAGATCTGCTAACCTTAATCTTGTAAAAACATATACCTTATCTTCTTGATTTAACTTCATTTTTCTAGACAATTTTTCATCACAACTTATTATATCGAAAGACAATACTTTAGAACTAGGTGTTTTTCCTAGTTTTTTCATTTCCTCTGTAAAACTATAAATCTTCAATAGGCTTTGCTTAAAAATTTCTGGAGATATAAACGTTCCTTTTCCATGAACTCTATAAATATACCCTTCATTCTCTAATTCCTGAATTGCCTGTCTTACAGTAGATCTACTAATATTATAAGTGTTACATAATTCCCTTTCCGATGGCAACTGGTCATGGGCTTGTAAATTACCTTTTTCAATCATTTTAATTATTTCATCCATTAATTGATAATATAAAGGTATTATGCCACTTCTATCCATTGTCTGTTCCCTCCATAAGTTTCCCTAGTTATCTTTATTGTTTAAATATCTGGTTGTTACCACTTTAGAATATAATATAATAGTACAGATTAAATGTCAATAATATTCTAAAAATATATAATATATTTCTTATTATATATTTTATGGTTTTCTAAATGTTAAACAATACATCATACCTTTACAAATCTCTTTATAGTTTATATCTAACATCTCCTTTGGAATTAACCCTATAGATGACGATATATCATGTTCTTCATTGTAATATTTTTTAGTTGTTGGAGTTTTTTTAAAGGTTCCATTGACTCATTTTTCAGTTTCAGCTACTATTATAATCTTAGTTTAACGGGTCTCTCTTCATTATTTGCAACAAAATCCGAAGTGTACTTAGTACCTTTTCTTTCTTAGACTTACTTCAATTTTTCTATTTTCTATTATCTAAGATTTCTTTTTTCTTCCAAGTGTTCATATCAATAGTGAATATTTTAAAGACTTCATCAGTATATCGCTTCATGGTATATGCTTTATCTTTATATAGGATAAGCTTACCGTAAGTTCCATATACATCTGAATAGGAGTAATGTACTTGTTGAATTAAAGGAGTTTCACTATCTAATTTCATTCTGTAATAGCCATCATTGGCATAATAAAGCCAAGGATATTGAATATTAACTATACCACTATTTTTAATAACTAATTGAACCTCCTTTGTATTTTTATTGATTTTAATCAAATCCTTACATGAAATATAGAGCCATTCATCTAATTGAATTAAATTAGCAATATAATCATACTTTCCATATTCCATTAATTTTCCGTTAGGCTTTATTCCTATTAATGTTACAGGGTTCGATGTATCATTTATTAAATAATTACCATATACGCTATCATCGTTTCCAACTGTAATAACATTTATTCCATCTTTATTATAGTATACGGATTCCCATTTTGAAGAACCTAATTTTTCAATAGGTATAGAATATAAAGTTCGAAATTCTTTTAATTTATATATATAATTTTTCCCTAAATAATAGACTATTCCCCCTCTGTAATCATTCACTGTTTCCTTAGAATCAACTGATCTATCTTCCATAGTTTTAACATTAACAGATCTTAATTCTAATTTGTGTACCCCTGTATAAATCCCAGAATTATAGATTTCATCAGAACTTTGGACATAGTATATATAATCCTTTCTTTTCCCAAGAATATTATATACACCCTTTTTATCAACTAAAATTCTCGTTTTCCCTGTTTTAGTATTTCTCTCCTTTATTCTTAAATAATCTATATTGTAGTCCGCTGTTACATAATATATGTAGTCGCCCTCTATTATCATTTGTGGTATAGAGTTATCAATTCCATATTCTGCTGTATTTCCTTCTTCATAGGATTTTATCTCTGGATTCATATTAATCTTATCTTTATTATATTTATAGTATTCTCTCTCGGATACTATCTCATATCTAAGTCCCCTTTCTTTTAAATAATAAGAGTTAAGAAGATCTTTTTCAGCTAACTGTTCTGCTAAAATAATATTTTGTTCTCCTTTGGGAACTAGTAGAAAAGCATTATATATTAAATAAAGAGCATCCTTAATCCTAAATTCCTTTAATTCTTTTAAATTTTCAACCTCTTCAAAATCTAAAAGATAGATATCTTGGGCTAAAGTATATATATCTTTACCATTTGTATCATGACCTAACTCCTTAATCAAAAATTCTAAGAAAAGCTCTTTAGAAATGTGATTTGCTGCTCCAAAATTATTCTTATCAATATCCTGAATTAAATCATTTTTTATACAAAAGTCAACATATGGATTCGCCCAAGTTGGAACATCCTTATATGTTTGTCCACTCATATACATTCCCTTAGTATAATAATGAGGTTGGTGAAAACCAGAGATTAGGAAAGCATAATCTACTCTAGTAAGTGGTTTCTCAGCTTCATCTACATATGTGCTTGGTATGTATTCTAAAACAACTAGGTTTTTAATTCTATCATCATATCCCAATGGTGATAATGCAAAGCTTGGAACAACAGATGATAAAAGCATTATAATAATTGTTACTAATAGAACTATTTTTTTCAATGTCTCATCTCCTCTATTATTAATTTAAATGGTTTTCTAATTATAGCATAGATATATGGAAATTAATAGAATATATGAATGATTAAACAGTGAATAGTCCATAAAGTCAATTGATGCGAAAAGTATAGAGATACTCTTTTTCAAAAATCAACCAATAAAAAAACACCAGCTGAAAAGCTGATGTTTTGATTATGTATACGAGTAAGTCTATAAGCCGTGTTCTGTTTAAATGGTCATCTATCTAAGACCTATTGTCACCAATAGGTTCATGCGACCTACCTCTGGAATGGCAGCGGGCAACCGCCTTTTATATTCCTTTTTGGTCTTGCTTCAGATGGGGTTTACATAGCCATTTAGTCACCTAAATGCTGGTGAGCTCTTACCTCGCCTTTCCACCCTTACCAGATAGCCCCATCTTTCAGTTATTTCATCGGCTATTTCACTGCAAACCCAGTAGTAATCGTTATTATGAACTGAGAAAGAGTTCTGGCGGTATATCTCTGTTGCACTATCCTTAGGGTCACCCCCACTGGACGTTATCCAGCATCCTGCCCTACGAAGCACGGACTTTCCTCATGTGTTACCACACGCGACCACTCAACTTACTCATAATGTAGATATATAATATACCATAAATCGTCAAAATTTGCAAAGGATATATTTTCTATAATTTACATAATATATATCTTTCATCTTTATCTTATCCTTTAAATAATTAAATATTCCTTTAATATATCTTATAAAATGGACTTGGATTATTATATATTTCTATATATAAACTTTCCTTAGATTTGCTTTCTAAGTATGTTTTTATAACTGGCAATATAATCTTTTCAGTATGATAGTGTCCTGCATCAATTATTGTTAAACCTAGTTCATCTGCCATTTGAGCTTCGTGATATTTTATATCTCCCGTTATATAAATATCTGCATTTTCCCTATAGGCATCATATATAAACTCAGCTCCACTACCACCACAAACCGCAATCCTTTTTATAAGTTTTTCCTGATTTCCATATACTATTACATTTTCAGTATCTAATTGTTCTTTTATCACCTTTATATAATCATTTAAACTTATTTCTTCTATATCTCCTACTCTACCATATCCAAAAGATTTTTCAAAGTTTAAATGCAGAGGCTTACCTTCTTTTAAACCAAGAAGTTTTCCTAGTTGGTGACTTACTCCTCCTTCTGCCCTGTCTAAATTTGTATGAGCATTATACACTACAATCTCATTTCTAATTAAATTATATACAAGTTTTTCCTTATAGTTAGATGTAGTTATACTATTTATAGGCTTAAATATAAGTGGATGGTGAGTTATTATAATATGAAAGTTTTCTTCAATTGCTTTTTGGCAGATCTTATCATTTAAATCTAAAGCAAGTAATATTCTACTTACATCTTTATTGTCATCACCTATTTGAAAACCAGTATTATCCCAGTCATCAATTAACTCTGGCAATGCCCAACTATTCATTAAATCCATTATCGCTTTAGCCTTCAACCTCCTTTAATACCTCCTCATAATCCTTTAAAGAATTTTTTAATTCTAAATATCTTTCCTGAGATTTTTCTGAACCTATATCTTTTATTTCTTCCATTATCTTTTTAGTTGATGTTATTTTTTCTTCTATAAATTCCTTCAATAAAGGATGTCTTTCTTTAATTAAGAATTGGCTTATTTCATAATATATATCTTTTTTAATAAAAGATAATCCTTTTTTAGCATAAATTATTTCATAATATTTATCTTCCTCTTTCACCAATTCCTCTTTTATAATTTCAAATTTATTTTCTATTAAATATTGTCTTAATTCTTTTGAAGCTACCATGGGCTGAAATATAAAATTGATTATGGAATCTGTAACTTTCTTATGATTCTCAAGTATATCCCGAATCAATAATCCACCCATACCTGCGATAATTACTGTATCTATTTCATAGGGTTTTATTACTTCTAGTCCATCACCTAATCTAGTGTCTACCCTATGTTCGATTCCTAATTCTCTTATATAGTCAATTATTTTCTCCAAAGATCCTTTTGATATATCTGTCCCTATAACTCTTTTAGATATATTGTTTTGAATTAAATAAGCTGGTATATATCCATGATCTGTACCTATATCTGCTACTATAGAATTATTAGGTACAAAGTTTCCTATAGCCTGTAGTCTTTGAGATAGTTTCATTATTTTCTCCCTTTCTAAATTATAGATATAATCTCTATTACACTTATATTAAATGTAATAAAGATTCGCCTTAGGCGAACCTCTATTATTCTAAGAAGTCTTTTAATTTTTTAGATCTGCTTGGGTGACGTAATTTTCTTAAAGCTTTAGCCTCTATTTGTCTGATTCTTTCCCTTGTAACTTCAAATTCTTTTCCTACTTCTTCTAATGTTCTTGCTCTACCATCATCTAATCCAAATCTTAGTCTTAGAACTTTTTGTTCTCTAGGAGTTAAAGTATCTAATACATCTATTAATTGCTCCCTAAGCATAGTAAATGTTGCTGCTTCTGCTGGAGCTAGTACTTCATCATCAGGTATAAAGTCACCTAAATGACTATCTTCTTCTTCACCAATTGGAGTTTCTAAAGAAACTGGCTCTTGAGCTATCTTCATGATTTCTCTAACTCTTTCAACTTCCATACCCATTTCCTTACCTATTTCCTCTGGACTAGGATCTCTTCCTAACTCTTGAACTAATTGTCTTTGAACTCTAACCAATTTATTTATTGTCTCAACCATATGAACTGGAATTCTTATGGTTCTAGCTTGATCAGCTATGGCTCTTGTAATGGCTTGACGTATCCACCATGTAGCATAGGTACTAAACTTAAATCCTTTTTCATAGTCAAACTTTTCTACTGCTTTCATAAGTCCTAAGTTACCTTCTTGAATTAAATCTAAGAAAAGCATACCCCTACCTACATATCTTTTAGCAATGCTTACTACTAATCTAAGGTTAGCCTCTGCAAGTTTCTTCTTTGCTTCTTCATCTCCATCTTGCATTCTCTTAGCTAGTTTAATTTCCTCATCACCAGTTAATAGGGGTATCTTTCCTATTTCTTTTAAGTACATTCTAACAGGGTCATCTACATTAATTCCCTTAGGTACTGATAAATCTTCTTTTATATCCACTTCTTCTAATTCATCTTTATCTATATTATCATCTATATCATCTTTTTCCAATAATAGC
The DNA here is from genome assembly GCF_009695605.1 of Tissierella pigra. Classification (GTDB taxonomy): domain Bacteria; phylum Bacillota; class Clostridia; order Tissierellales; family Tissierellaceae; genus Tissierella; species Tissierella pigra. The sequence continues at coordinate 15,162 of NZ_VUNQ01000019.1, read as the reverse complement.
TCTTCTTTATCTCCAATTACTTCAATTCCCATAGCTTCTAAGCTTTGATAAATCTCGTCTATTTGGTCTGCATCTATACTAATATCCTCCAGTACTTCTATTACCTCACTATATGTTAACATTCCTTCTTTTTTTCCCTTGTCTATTAGCTTCTTTACAGCCTCCATTTTAGCAGTATTTATTTTTGCTTTGTCTTTATCCTTATTTTGTTGATCCAACTGGCTTACCTCCCATCCTCATGTATCATGAGGTTTAGTTCTTTATTCAAATTAGTTAGTTCTATACATAGTAAAAGAAATTGTTCTTCTTCATTTGAGTCCATCTCAGATTTATTCTCTAACTTTTCTATTTTTTCTTTTACCACATCTCTTTTATTTCTTAGTTTATTTACCTTAATTGTATTAATTAAGTCTTTTATCATCTGCTCCACATCTTCTGGTGAAAAATTTATTCTTTTCTCAAATACTAAATGGAGTAGTTCTTCACTTATATTAGGTATTTCCTTTGCCTTTTTATATAGTAGTTCTTCATCTAAATATTCATCTTCTTTATATAAATCCATTATTATTTTAAGAATTTGCTTACACTCTAAGTTCATATATTCATCCAAAGAAACCTCTTTAATTAGCATATCAAAATAAATTTTATCGAAAATCATTAATTTTATCAAATCGATTTCAGCTGTAAGACTGGCTGAAGGCAATATGGTTTTAACTGGAGCTATATTTTCTTTTTTATATTTATCATCACCTTTAGTTTTATTCCTAAAAGTGCTATTTGCTATATGTTTTATAGTATTCCCAAATACTTCCTTTTCTATTGCTTCTTTTGATATATTCATTTCTTTAGAAATCTTTTCTATATAAACATCCTTTTCTATAGGAGATTTTAATCTTTTTATTATCTTTGCTATTTCAATTGTAAACTTTATTTTTCCCTCTGCTTCATCTATATTATATTTCTTCTTATTAATATGAATTCTATAATCTATATGATTAAAGGATTCATTTATTGTTTTTTCAAATTGATCTACAGAGTTTTCTTTTAAAAAATCATCCGGATCTTTATAGTCCCCAAGATTTATTATTTTGGGTTCAATCTCTTCCTTTAGTAGGACTTCTATGGCTCTGTCAGTAGCATTTATACCAGCTTGATCTGAGTCGTAGCAAATATATACATTCTCTCCATATCTTTTAAGTAGCTTTGCTTGTCTTTCAGTTAAAGCTGTTCCAAGGCTTGCTACTCCACAGTTTATCCCTTTACTAAATAATGCAATTACATCCATATAGCCTTCTACTAATATTATTCTTTTTTTATCAGAGAATTTGTTTACTAAATTTAGTCCATAGAGATGTTCTCCTTTATTAAATACAGGGGTTTCTTGGGAATTTAAATATTTAGGCATGGAATTATCTAAAACTCTTCCACCAAAACCGATAACTCTACCTTTTGTATCGATTATGGGAAACATAATTCTATTTCGGAATTTATCGTAATATCCGTCATTACTTGACTTTTTACCTATTAATCCTAGTTTTTGGGCATCTGCTTCTTTATATCCTCTAAATTTAAGATATTTATATAAATCATCCCATTTGTTCAAAGAATATCCTAGGCCGAATTGTTTTATAGTCTTATTATTTATTTTTCTATTATATAAATAATTTAATCCTGATTCATTTTTAGTTAAATTACTAAAGAAAAACCTTGCTGTTTCCTTATTAATCTCATAAAATTTATTTTTTTCATCTATTAGCTTTTGATTTTTAGGACTTGTTTCCTCTATGGCAATACCTAGTTTATCTCCTAAGAATTTAACTGCCTCTGGAAATTCTAAATTCTCCATTTTCATTATAAAAGCTAAAGCATCTCCACCTTCTCCGCATCCAAAGCAATGAAAAAATTGCTTAGTGTCTGATACTGAAAAAGAAGGAGTTTTCTCGTTATGAAAAGGACATAGCCCTACATAGTTTCCACCTGTTTTTTTCAGTTGAATATAATCTGAAATAATACTAACTATATCAGCAGATTCTCTTACCTTTTCAATTGTTTCATCATTTATATAACTTGTCATAATATCACCTAAATACCTCACCTACCATCAATCTTTTCTAATAATTTTACTTCATAAGATTATATTCGACATAAAATCCAAAAATCCTTCTTTTTTTTCAATATTTTTGCCATGGTTTAGGTAGAAAGATATTATTAAATAAATTTACTATATATCTATCTGTTGTTCCCGCTATATAATCACATATAATATCTTCTATATCACAGTCTATATTCTTATAAATGTTTAAATGTTCTTGTGGTAATGCTTCTATATTGTTTAAATAATATTTGTAAAGTTGTTCTATAACGTATTCCGCTTTATATTCTTCAGATTTTGCGTTGTTGTTAAGATATACATTCTCAAACATATACTCTCTTAATATATTAGTTGCCGCTCCTACACTATCACTCATTTTTATTTTATCATTTTTCATACTATTCTTAATTATATCTAAAATCATGGTATTTATTCTCTCACCATGGCTTTTTCCTAAGATTTCTACAGATTTTTTTGGTAAGCTTTCTTTTTTAATAACACCTGCCCTTATGGCATCATCTATGTCATGATTAATGTAGGCTATTCTATCTGCGTATTTCACTAATTGTCCTTCTAAAGTTTCAGAAATCTTCTCTCCAGAATGGTTCAATATACCTTCTCTTACTTCATAAGTTAAATTTAATCCTATTTTTTCATCTTTATGCTCTAATATATCTACAACTCGTATAGATTGTTCATTATGATGAAATCCATTAGGATGCAGTTTATTCAATACTCTTTCACCAGTATGCCCAAAGGGTGTATGACCCAAATCGTGACCTAGTGCTATGGCTTCTACAAGGTCTTCATTTAATCTTAAAGCCCTTGCTAAAGTTCTTCCTATTTGTGCCACCTCAAGGGTATGAGTTAGTCTTGTCCTAAAATGGTCTCCTTCTGGTGCTATAAATACTTGAGTCTTATGTTTTAGTCTGCGGAAAGATTTGGAATGAATTATTCTATCCCTATCTCTTTGAAAATCAGTTCTCATAGTACATTTTCCTTCAAAGTTTTTTCTTCCCTTTGAATTTTGGCTAAGCATGGCATATTGAGATAAATTGTTTTTTTCTATTTCTTCTATTCTTAATCTTATATTCATTATTTACCCCTCTAACACATAATTTATCCATACTATTATATATACAACATAAGTTTCAATAATCCTTCTTTTTTGAATGAAATAATTTTTATTTTTTAAATAAAATAGAAGTGTTTTTAAAACACTTCTATTGGAAGACCTTTTCTCCAAAATTTCTCTTCATATGCTCTATTATAAGACCTGCTGTTTCTTCAATAGCTTTATAAGACACATCTATTACTATACAACCAAGTTTATCCATTATTTCTCTAGAATATTCTAATTCTAAGTTTATTCTATCTATATTTGCATAATTAGCATTGTTTCCTAAGCCTAAAGCTTTTAGCCTTTCCTGTCTAATTTCATTTAGTTTGGCTGAATTGGCAATAAGGCCAATGATCCTTTTATTATCTTTTTGAAATAATTCATTTGGGGCTGGTACCTCTGGAACTAAAGGTACATTTGCTACCTTAAAGTTTTTATGTGCTAGATACATGCTTAAAGGTGTCTTAGATGTTCTAGATATACCTACTAACACAACATCTGATTTCTTTATTCCTCTCGGGTCTTTTCCATCATCGTATTTTACAGCAAATTCAACTGCTTCAACTTTTCTAAAATAATTTTCATCTAGCCTTCTAATCAATCCTGATTCACGCTTTGGCTGGTAATCAAGAACAGATTCAATTGCATTTAAAGCTGGAGTCATTAGATCTACTGTTGGAATATTAAATTCATGACCTTTAAATGTTATAAAATTTTTTAACTTCTCTATCACTATTGTATAGATTATAACACTAGGTTCATTTTTAGCTTCTTCAAATATTTCCATGATTTGTTCTTCTGCTGTAATAAAGGGGAACCTTCTAACTTCATATCTTCCTGAGTTAAATTGACTTAAAGCTGCACGAGATAATAATTCCCCAGTCTCCCCTATGGAGTCTGATAGTACATAAATTGTTAGGCTTTTGTCCATAAATCTGCCCCCTTAATCATTTTTACCTAATTCTACAAACAGTCCTGTTATAGTTGTCTTCGTTATTCTGCCTAATACTTTATAACCTTTTGCTTCTTTATCTTCTTCTATTACAGGTAAGCTGTCTATTTCATGGTCTATTAATTTTATTGCTGCATCTAAAATACTATCCTCTGGTTCTACATAGACTATATTAGGCATTCTTGTCATTATCATACCTATAGGCATTTTATTTAAATCTATACCACCTATGGCGTTTCTAAGGAAGTCTTTTCTTGATACTACACCTGACAATAGACCTTTGGATGTAACATAAATAGAACCTACATCTTCTATAAACATTAATACTATAGCATCATAAATACTAATAGCTTCATCTACTACTACTGGTACAGACTTTATGTCCGAAACCTTTATCTTTTTTATCTTTTCAGAAATATATGAAAGGCTAGTTTTTCCAGTATAAAAATAACCTACTTTTGGTCTTGCATCTAATATTCCAGACATAGTCAAAATAGCCAAGTCTGGTCTTAAAGTTGATCTAGTAAGTTTAAGCATACTGGCAATTGCTTCAGAAGTAATAGGTTGATTTTCCTTGACTATGTCAATTATCTTTTCTTGTCTTTCACTTAATTGCATAATAGTATCCCCCCATATTTTTATTATCTAAAAATATAAATAAGGGTTATTTATTTACTATCTTTGATAGATCACAGATTTTAACCATTATATCATATATTTTCTTTAATAAGCCTAGTCTGTTATTTCTTAGTCTTTCATCTTCTACCATTACCATAACTTTATCAAAGAAATTATCTATAGGCTCTTTTAGTACTACTAATTGATCTAATGCTTTATCATATTCTTTTTTAAGAAGTAAATTATTCACTTTTTCTTCTATACTATTAAACTTATCATATAACTCTATCTCATCTTCAGTAAGTAAGCTTCTTTGCACTTCATCTGAAACTGCCTTTTCAGCTAAATTAGACACTCTATTAAATGCAGATAAAATTTCTGATAATCCTTCTTTCTTCAACCATTCATTTAATTTATTTGCTCTTATTTTCATATCATAAACATCATCTATATTGGTTCCGATTATTGCATCTACAATATCGTATCTGATACCAATATCTATAAACATATTTCTTATTCTTCCATTTAAGAATTCTATAATCTCTTGTTTTACTTTTTCATAATCAAAAGCCAATCCATTTATATCAACATAAAAATAAAGAGCTGTTTCTACTAATTCATTAATAGATATACTTAGTTTTTTATCTAGTATTATATTTATAATCCCAAGTGCTTGACGTCTCAAACCAAATGGATCTTGAGAGCCTGTTGGGTGAATTCCTATGGCAAATAGTCCAGATATAGTATCTATTTTATCTGCAATACTTAATACAGCACCCGCTGTAGTAGTTGGAAGTTCATCTCCTGCAAATCTAGGTAAGTATTGTTCAAATATGGCTAAACTCACTATTTCATTTTCCCCTGAGGTTTTAGCATATTCCATACCCATTTTTCCTTGGAGTTCTGTAAACTCAGTTACCATCTTTGTAACTAAATCTGCTTTAGATAAATATCCTGCTCTTTCTATATTTTTTTCAGTTTCTTCTCCAACCTCTAGGTACTCTCCTACTTTTACACCTAAGCTTTGAATTCTCTTAGTTTTATCATATAATGTTCCTAATTTATCTTGGAAGGTTATTTTTTTAAGTTCTTCCACATAGGATTCTAATGGATTTTTAATATCATCCATATAGAAAAACTTAGCATCTTCTAACCTAGCTCCTAATACCTTTTCATTTCCTTTTATAACTGTTTCTATATGTTCTTCATTTCCATTTCTTACAGTGATAAAATAAGGTAATAGTCTATTTTTATCATCTAATACAGGAAAAAATCTTAATTGTTCCTTCATAGGAGTTATTATTACATCTTTAGGCAGAGAAAGATATTCTTCCTTTATCCTTCCTATTATCGGAGTAGGATACTCTACTATATTAGTTACTTCATCTAAAAGACTTTCATCTTTCGGTAAATTCCCACCCTTTTCTTTCACCAATTTTTCCGAACCATATTTAATAATATCTTTTCTTTCTTTTTGGTCTAATATTACAAAGTTTTTCTTTAAAATCTCCATATACTCATCTACACTAGGCACTTCTATTTTGCTATTTCCTAGGAATCTATGACCTTTTGTAACATTAGATACTGCAATTCCTTCTAGATCAAAGGAGATTATTTTATCATCTAATAATGAAACTAGCCATCTAATAGGTCTAGCAAATCTAATATTTTTACCTCCCCATCTCATGGATTTAGGGAAATTAATCATCTTTATTAGATTAGGTATATTTAAACTTAAAATTTCTTCTATAGTCTTACCAGTTTTCACTACATCTGCATAGATATACTCTACACCATTATACTCCTCTGTATATATTGCACTTATATCTATATTTTGACCTCTCATAAATCCTAATAACGCCTTACTTGGATTATCATTTTCATCAAAAGCTATTTTCTTTGTAGGTCCTTTGACTTTTTCTTTTAAATCTTCTTGTCTTTCATCTAATCCTTCCACTATTAGGCTTAATCTTCTAGGAGTACTATATACATTGATATTGTTATAATTTATTCGCTCATCTTTAAGCAAATTTTCCGCATTATTTTTTAATTGTTCTAAAGCATCCCCAACTAACCTTGCTGGTAATTCTTCTACACCTATTTCCAGTAAATATTTTTTACTCATTACTATGCCCCTCCTTTTTCAGTAGAGGATATTCCATTTCTTTTCTTTGTTCGATGTATTTCGCTGCAACTTTTCTTGCTAAATTTCTTACTCTTCCGATATAACTTGTTCTTTCAGATACAGATATGGCTCCCCTTGCATCTAATACATTAAAAGTGTGGGAACATTTAAGAACATAATCATAACTTGGCAAAACAAGCCCTTCATCTAGTACTTTCTGCACTTCGATTTCATAGGTATTAAATAGTCCTTTTAATGTGTCAATATCCGCTTTTTCAAAACTATAAACAGAATGCTCATATTCAGCTTTATTGAATATATCTCCATAAGTGTAGTGTTCATTCCATTTTATATCAAATATATTATCTACATCTTGTAAATACATAGCGATTCTTTCTAGTCCATAAGTCAATTCAGCTGACTCTAATTCACAATTAATACTTCCTACTTGTTGGAAATATGTAAACTGTGTAATCTCCATACCGTCTAACCATACTTCCCATCCTAACCCCCATGCTCCTAAAGTTGGGGCTTCCCAGTTATCCTCTACAAATCTAATATCATGTTTGAGAGGATCAATTCCTATGGCTCTTAAACTATCTAAATACATTTCTTGTACTTCTTCAGGAGATGGTTTAAGAATTACCTGAAGCTGATGATGTTGATATACTCTATGTGGATTTTCTCCATACCTGGCATCAGCAGGCCTTCTTGAAGGCTCAACATATACAACCTTCCATGGCTCTGGTCCAAGGGCCCTTAAAAAAGTATGAGGACTCATTGTTCCTGCTCCTTTTTCTACGTCATATGGTTCCAATATTATACATCCTTTATTTCCCCAATAATTTAGTAATTTCAGCATTAAATCCTGAAAATACATACAAAACCCTCCTTAGTTTAACAATTTATGAAAACAAAAAAACCCAACATCCCCATAGGGACGAAAGGTCTACTTCCGCGGTTCCACCCTATTTAATACTCCTAAGGAGTATCCACTTTATAAAAGCATACTCAGAAGTGCCTTATTCAATATTAATTATATCTAGCTTACACCATCCCAGACTCGCTTAAATAATATCTATTGTTCTTTCTTCATCATCGTATATAAATTTTATATGATTAATAATTTAGCAAAATTTGTTTTTTTTGTCAAGTCTCTGTCATTTAAATAAATTCTTTATCTAAAGAATTTATCAAACTTAGAGAGTTAAATTTCTGTCTATCTATATTATACAATATATATTGTACCATAATTTCGTGTAATTTATAAAGAGATTCCTTTGAAATAATAACTTTATTTACATCTTCCAGAGGACTATATAAGAGAGAATTCATACCCTCAAGTATTTCCTTATCTATATTGATACTTGAAGAATTAAATGAAAAGCAACTGTTACAAATTATACCTCCCTCTGATATGCTAAATTTTAGATTATTTATATTAGTTTTTCCACATAATACACATTTGTTTAGATATGGTTTATAGCCTAAAAAAGATATAAATTTAAGTTCATATGCTGTTATAAATTTAAAATATCCTTTATCTAACTCAGATAAAATAGTTAATCCCTTTATTAAAAGATCGAATATCTTATTATTTTCTTGCTCTTCTGGCATGGATTTATCAATTAATTCAAGGAGATAATATCCAAAACTCACTCTTTCTATTTTTTCTCTTATGGAATAAAATGATTCTATTATATCAGCTTGATTTAGGTAAAAAAAACTTTTTCCTCTATGAAGCTGATATTCATTATAAGAAAAAGCTTGAGTATTGGCTATAATTTGAGACTTAGGTCTATAAGCACCTCTAGCCATTACACCTATTTTACCATATTTCCTAGTATATACACTAAGTATTTTAGATGTATCTTTATATCTAATTTCTTTTAAAACTATACCTTCTGTTCTTATCATGTTTTTTCCTAACTATTTATATCCAAAGTATTTTACTTTATTTTCTCTTTCTCTCCAATTCTTTTCTACTTTAACCCAAATTTGAAGATTTACCTTGCTTCCCAAGAGAGACTCTATATCCATTCTTGCATTTTGTCCTATTTCCTTTAATTTGGTCCCTTTTTTACCTATTACTATACCCTTATGGGAATCTTTTTCACAGTATATATTAGCAAAAACATCTATTAAATCTTTACCTTCTCTTTCCTTTACTCCATCTATAGAAACATAAATTCCATGGGGAACTTCTTCCTCTAAACTAAGTAATGCTTTTTCTCTTATGATTTCAGCTATAACAAATCTTTCTGGCTGATCTGTTATCATATCTTCTGGAAAATACTGTGGACCTTCTGGTAATTTACTTTTTAATACTTCTATATATCTTTCTATATTATTATTATTTAATGCAGATATGGGTATTATTTCTTCAAACATATTCATTTTACCATATTTATCTATTAATTGTAATACTTCTTCCTCTGTTAATTTATCTGTTTTATTGATTAGTAAAACTATTGGGGTAGATATTTTCTTTAAATCCTCTATTATTAGATTATCCATAGTACCAATTTCCATACTATTATCAACCATAAAAGTAACTACGTCTACTTCCTCTAAGGTGCTTTTTGAAATCTTTAACATATATTCCCCTAGTTTATTTTTAGGCATCTGAATACCTGGTGTATCAAGAAAAACTATTTGACTGTTTTCCTCTGTATATACTAGTTGTATTTTATTTCTTGTGGTTTGAGGTTTATCCGATATTATGGATATTTTCTCCCCTATTACCTGATTTAACAAAGTTGATTTCCCAACATTTGGTCTTCCTATTACAGTTACAAATCCTGATTTATACATTATTTTCACTCCTGTTTTTTGCTTCCTCTAAATCCTCTGGACCGAAACTATGAGGTAATAGTTCCTCCAATGTATATTCTCTATAGTCATCTTCAGATTTGGCTATGATTATTTTAGCATTATTTCCAAATTCTCTAATTACTTGTCTACAAATTCCACAGGGATAAGTAAAATCTGTATCTCCTACAACAACTATTGCCTTTATGTTTTTATGTCCTTCAGATATTGCCTTAAATATGGCAGTTCTTTCTGCACATAATGTAGCTGAATATGATGCAATTTCTATATTACATCCTGTAAAAATTTCATCATCTTCAGTCAGTAAAGCTGCACCAACATGAAATTTTGAATATGGAACATATGCTTTTTGTTGGGCCTCTAAAGCTTTTCTTATTAATCCTTTTATATCCAATGAAATACCTCCTCTTTTTTTGGATTTATTTTACTCTATTGTAATCTCTGTTTTTGGTTCAACAACTTGAATCCATGTTATTCCTGGATTTAGAGTTATTTCTTCTCCTTCTAAATTTGTATATATGGTTTTATCATTTCTCGATGTCTTTGCCCATTTTATATCTATTATTTTGCCATTGGTTATATATTTTCCTTCTCCTGCTCCCATTAATTGAACATCTAATCTGCCTTCATTGTCAAGTACTTTTGTTTTTGCCTCTTGAATTATTATATTTTTAGCTACAATAGGAGTCTCATCTGATTCATCTATATGTAGTTTATCATCTTTCTTTCTAGTATAAACCTTATTTTCAGTATCATAATTATATTCAGTAGTATTATTCTTCCTATACTTAATAATAATATTATTGGCAATATCCCCTTCAATATCCGTATCATCTTCATAAAATTTAAAAGGTTTATATTCTCCATCTAACCTGTATTTTCTTTCCTCTTGAGTTGCTCTTAAAATTTCCATACTTGAATATAGATTATGAGGCATCTTTTTATGAGACTTCCTCCAAAACACTTTGTTGGAACTACTTAATCCATCTATATCTGCTACTTTTAAGGATTTAATGTCTGACTTCGCCTGTGCGCTTCCACCTACATGAACGTAAACAGCATCATACTCTAAAGCAGATGTTATAAAATAAGGTCTAGCTGATCTAATTGGTCCAATGGAGTCTGGGTCGTTTATTAGATATATACCCATATATCTAGTATAAGGAGCCTCAACTAAAGCTTCATATACTATTTCTGCATCCTTTAAACCAGATTGCCATCTAGCACCATGATGATTATCAAACATAATTGCCACAGGTCTTCTATTTACCTTTGATTCTTCTACATATATTCCACTTAAAGGTGAAGGCACACCCACTTTTTCTGGTTCTTTTGTTTCTTCTAAAGTTTCTTCTCCTTCTTCTGAATTTTCTATTACTGCTGGTTCTTCTACTTTTGACTTCTTACATCCAGTTAGCATTAAAGCTACACAAGCTGCTAATAAAATAATTCTTATTCTTAATTTCATTTTGGTCCCCCTTATCCTATGATTTGAAACACTAAGACTCCTACTAATATTCCTAGTATTCCACCAAATATAACTTCCATAAGGCTATGTATTTTTCCTTCGATTCTACTTTCACCTACTAGAATAGCCAGGGAAAAAGTCAATGTGGTAACTAACATATTTTGTGCTAAAAAAGCTATTATTGTAGCTACACAAAATGATACTGCAGAGTGACCACTTACTGTCCCCCCTTGAAAATGTGTACCCCGCCCTCTATAAAACTTGGCTTTAAGCCCTATGGTTAAAAGTATAACTATTAATAGTGCCACAAAAGTAAGATGAACGGATGATCCTCTTATTTTAAATAATAATAAATTTGTATACTCACTTAATCTATCGAAAAAAAGTAAATATCCTACTATTATAGAGTTAATAGCTGCAATTAAAACTGCACCTGCTGCCACATCCTTTACTAAACGTGCTAATGGGTGATAGTCCTGTGTGATTAAGTCTATTACTCTTTCTAATGCAGTATTTACCATTTCAGCTACAACTACTAATGTTATTGAAAACAATAATAAAAGAAATTCTACCCTGGAGAAATCAAAAAAAAGACTTAAAATTATAACTCCAAGGGCAATTATATAGTGTATTTTCATATTTTTTTCAGTCTTTAATGCTATGATGATTCCAGAAACTGCAAAATTAAAACTATCGATTATGGATTTCCTTTTCATATTTTAATCCCCTTTGTTTTCTTTGAATATCCCTAATCTTTTCATTATCTCTTTTTCTTTTGTTCTCATTATATCCTTCTCATCTTCTTCCATATGATCATAACCCAATAAGTGAAGCATAGAGTGGGCTGTTAAATACGCAATTTCTCTATCTAGAGAATGTCCAAAATCTTCAGATTGTTCCAATGCCTTTTCCAAGGAAATAATTATATCTCCTAATAAGGTAGGTCCTTCTAGGAAAAAGTCATCTTCCATTGGAAAAGACAATACATCTGTTTCCTTATCCATGGATCTATACTCTCTATTTAACTCTCTTATTTCTGTATTATCTACAAATGACACACTGACCTCGCAATCTAGGGATTCTTCTTCTAAGTTTAAAACTTCTTTTACTACATTTTCAATTATCCTTTCAATATCATATTCTAACTTTATTTTATCCTGCCTATTATCTATATATATTTCCATGGCATATGCCTCCGATTTTCTGTATTGATATTAATTTTACTTATTGATTTCATTCTATTAAAAGTTAAAAAAAGAATTGCCGTAAAAAATCACAAGCAATAACCAAGTAAACTCTTCTATTTTCATTGCCTAAAATCTTTATTATCTATATTTTACTTATCTTTAGTATCTTCATATCTTTCATAAGCATCTATTATCCTTTGAACTAAAGGATGTCTAACTATATCATGCTTTGTAAGATATATAAAGTCTATTCCTCTAACATCATTTAATATATTTGTAATACCTTTAAGACCTGATTCCTTTCCTTTAGCCAAATCAATTTGAGTTATATCTCCCGTAATAATAGCCTTTGAACCAAATCCAAGTCTGGTTAAAAACATTTTCATCTGTTCATTTGTAGTGTTTTGTGCCTCATCTAATATAACATATGATGAATCAAGAGTCCTGCCTCTCATATAAGCTAAAGGAGCTACTTCAATTACACCTTTTTCAATATATCTACCGTAGGATTCTGCCCCTAATATGTCAAATAAGGCATCATAGATAGGTCTTAAATATGGGTCAACTTTTTCTTGTAAATCTCCAGGTAAGAATCCTAAGCTTTCCCCTGCTTCAACTGCTGGTCTTGTAAGAATTATTCTATTCACTTCCTTATTTTTAAAAGCTTGAACTGCCATTGCCATAGCTAAATATGTCTTTCCTGTTCCTGCAGGTCCAATTCCAAATACTATATCATTGGATTTAATTGCATTTAAATATTTTTTTTGTCCTAAGGTTTTAGGTTTGATACTTTTTCCTGAAGCTGTAACACAAATTACTTCATTTAATAATTCTTTTACATATTCTCCTTGTCCATCCAGCAAAAGTTTAATGGAGTATCTAAGTTCTTGCTTATCAAGTTTTCCATGTTTTTTAATTATATCAATTAAATTATAAATCAAACTTTCTCCCAAGTCTATAGATACTCTATTTCCATATAATTTTATTTCATTTTCTCTAGTTGCTATGTTGATTCCTAATTCTTCTTTTATTATATTAATATTTTCATCTAAATCTCCAAATAATTCTCTTAAAGTTTCATTGTTTTCTATTACAATACTATTTTCTTCTATATTGTTTGTCAAACTTATTCCTCCTTGTTCCCTATAATTTGCTTTCTTCCTATGTCTTCTAGTACTTCTACTATTACTTGGGTAGTTAATATATTTCCATCTATTTGATGTCTAGTATTCTTTGATTGTATTTCTACATTTTCAGGTAATTGACTATTTATTTCTTTTGTAGCTTTAATTTGAGAATCTCTCTTTAAAAAATCTATATTTTGTTTAATTTCCTTTAGCTCTACTTCTCTATATTCGTAATTCACTGTTTTAATTGGAAAACTTATATTATATTTTTGAAGATTTATTAAATCTTTTTTTGTTTCCATTTCTTTGTAATTAGTAAAAGGAATATTTCCTTTCATAAAAATAATACCTTTATCTCCAAATTTAATTCCTTTTTCCTTGTATACTTTTCCTGTTTCCCTTTCTTCATTTTTTACTATAGGTTCTTTTATAATGCTGCTATATCTAGTTAATGCCATTACTTCTCCCTCTGCATGAACTAATATCTGTTCTTCCCTATTTTCATTAGTTAGTATACCCGCTATAAGGATTTCTCCTTCATTAATTACTTCACCTTTTTCTACAATTGCTCTGCCATTTCTAGGTACAACTTTAACTATAACTCCTTTTTTCTTTGCTACTATATGGCATGGATATGACTTATCTACTTTTTCAGGTGGCAAATCTTGTTCTTTTACTTCTATAGTCATTTTTGTTCCCTTTATATTTACAGAGACAAAGGAGAAATAATCATAATTATCTATTAACATATACTTAATATTATCTTTATCCATATTAAATTTTAATTTGCCTATATTTATATTGTTATCTTTAAGTAAAGAAATTATCTCTTCCTTTGGTGTTTGCTCATTTCCTATTATTTCTATATTCCAGATAGTAGATGTTAGCCATATGGTTATTATACAAAACATCAAAAAACCTACAACTAACATTTTTCTTTCTTTTAGCTTCAGTATACTAAATGGAAGTCCTATTTTGTCTTTTATTTCTACCCGGCATCCTACTTTTTTGACGATTTCTCTTAGTTCCTTAAATCCTCTAGTTGTGGATTTCATCTCTAATACAAGATTGTTTTTTCTTTTTATATCCCAAAGATATATATCATGTGTTGCTGCTAAATTTAATAATCTTTCCAGTGTTAATCCTTCAACCCTAATAATAACATATCCTTTAAAATAATTCCATATTTTTATAGCTAGCATATCAACACTCCCTAGCTTATGATTTCTATATTTTCAATATTTCCCATAATAATAATCTCTTCAGATAGTATAGTTTTTATTTCCAAATCTTCTCCTGTTATTTTAAATATCCCTGATTTTGTATTTATTCTTATGATCTTTTCAGTATATTCTATTATTCCTTTGTGATTTAATAATGAGGCTTCAACATTACCTATTACTGTTAGTCTTGGTAAGTCCATCATAATATCTATAGGCAGTTCTAAAGCTTCTGAAATATTATACTTTATGTTTTCTAATGGTCTTTTCATATTAATCCCTCCGATTAATTCTAGTTAGTGTAAACCTATTTATATAATTAATAGATCTATACTCTGTATTATCAAGGGTTTCAAAGTTTTTTTAAAACAAAAAACAATGACCCCCCTTTTTTTGGTATAATTGAGTCGCTAAACAAACA
>NZ_VUNQ01000018.1 GCF_009695605.1 Tissierella pigra | reverse complement strand
ATTATAAAGTTCTACAATGGTATTTTTATATTCATCTGTATATCTTTTTGACATTCTAGACACTTCCTTCCTTTTCTATATTTTATAGTATTCGGAAAATCGTGTCTACAATATTATACTAACACCATGGTGCTTTTGAAGTCGCTTTCAAAAGAGACGACGACTCAGCAAGATACAACTGTTTCCGTCCCGGCATTTTCAAATTCATTGGAAAAGAAATATCGCTATCTGGTGTTAGTGGTAAACACTACGGATCGTGCAAAGACAATGGAACTTGTGATTGCAGCGGAAAAAGAACCAGAATTTGATGTTAAATGGTTTGAAGGTTACTGGTCTACGGACCCAGAATATAACTCGTATCCGGATGTAGGCATCAAGATATTGGACGGGAAAAATTGTGCATTTTTTATCGGTCTCGCGAATAGAAAAATGGAACTTGACGAGGAAGATTACTACACAAGCAGCTATATATTTGATTCGGCAGCACGAACATTAATCATTGAAAACTTTTACGGACGGCCGGGTGGTGTTATGCTAATGGCACGCGACAAGTCTGAAGGCGATTATGGAGCGGATTATATAAAAGCAAGAAACGGTGAAGGATACCAATATATAGCATTTGAAGATGTAATTCGCATGAAATAAGTAAAGGTAAGGTAATTATTCGCTGCTGCCTCAGTAGCCGGTACTGCCGCCGCTTTTCCTGCTTACTGTTCTGTATCTGTTTGGCGTGGGCTGGCGCAAAAAGCGGGATTACGAACAACAATGAAAGGAGTGTCCATATGGCAAAGAATAAAAAGAGCAAAAACATCCCCCTGCCTATTCTCATCTTGATTTGCGCCGCGCTGGTGTTTGCCATGTACAGTAGCCTCAGTACGCTGGTGCTGGCAATTTGGGGCGATACCGTCATGGGTACGGTAGACAGCTACGAATCTAGACTGGATGACACGAATGCGGAGCCAAATCGCTCACGAACCGTTTCCAAGGGATATTGGTTTATAGCAAATGGCAAGGAATACCGGGGTTATGTGATCTATAGCAGCGACGAGGCATGGCCGAGCTTAGATGAGGGCGAAACACGCTCCGAGCGCATACGATACCTTGACCTTTTCCCCTACGTCAACAAGCCCGCCATGCTGAGCGAATTTGATGAGATGGGTGAATTCGCGATTATTTATCATATCCTGGCCCCTATCGGTCATCTACTTTTGCTGCTACTTGTCATACGAACAGCCAGAGCTGGGAAAAAGAAAAAAAAAGAGGCGAGGAAACCAGATACGCCTCAAATAATCCAAATAAGGAGTGATATAAATATGTTTTGTCATAACTGCGGAAACAAGCTGCCAGAGGGCGCTGCTTTCTGTGGGGGCTGCGGTGCGAAAATCCAGGCCAGTGCCCCTAAGGTCTGCACTGCCTGTGGCATGGAACTGCCAGACGGTGTTGAATTTTGCATCGGCTGTGGTAAAGCTGTGAGCCGGACAGGGCCGGAAGCGGAGATACCGACCCAAGGGACACCTTCCCCACCCATACAGGGAGGCACGGGGCTGGTGGGTTTCTCCGACAGGTGTCATTCGCCGGAGATACTGGCCGCCGCGGAGAAAAACAAAAAATTCTCCATAGGCTGTATGTGGATATTGGTTTTCGTACCCCTCATGGGCTTTCCCGTCGCAGGTCTGCTGATGGACGACTTCCCCTTTGGAGAAGCTCTTGTTATCGGCGTTGGCATTGCTCTTATCATGCTGGTCGTTAATTTACTGGCGCTGCAAAGGACCAAGAAGCCTATGTGGGAAGGCGTGGTGGTCAATAAGTACAGCAAGGAGAAAAGTGAGCATAGGGGCGGCGAGGACGACAACTGGCGAACCTATACGGAATACACCACGGTCATAAACACCGACGCAGGCAAGAAAAAGACCATCGTGGAAAAGGACAGCGGACGGCATATGTACGATTATCTATCAGTTGGTGACAGGGTGCGTTTTCATCCAAAGTTCGGTACGTATGAAAAATATGATAAGTCGAAAGACCGTATCATCTACTGCAACTTATGCTCCATGATGAATCCCATACAGAATGATCGCTGCAAGCGGTGTAATAATCTGCTGTTCAAATAAAAAAGGAGGGAGATTTTTAATGAAAAAATTCAATACATTGCTAGAGGCGGTGGAATTCGCCGTAACACGCTGTAATAGCTGGAGTTTTGCCACTTCCAATGATAACTACGACGTAAAAGGCTTGCTGGTGCTTGCCGAGACAAGCGACAGTGAAAATCCTATGGACGAGGACAGCTTTTATGTGGTATCCCCCGCCGGAGCCATCGGTTTATGCGAGGATGGCGAGGATATATACTGGCTGTTTCTGACAGGCTCCAGTACAGATGAGGATTTACCCACCACACTTCAGACTGCTTCGCAAATTAAATTTTGCTCTAAATGTGGAAAGGAAATAATTCTAGGCGCTGGCTTTTGTGGAGCCTGCGGCGCAAAACTTAATTAGAAACATGGAAGAACCCTTATATACCAGAATAAGGAAATGAATAGATTCTTGTATATGGGTATGTCAACCCTTTTTATGACATATTTTTACTCAATAATAAAATATTCTTCTCAAACCCTTGCTACTTGATATTTATGTTAGGTAAAAAACAAACCTAACATAAATATCAAGTGTTAATTTTCTTTCTTTAATTAAATAGAAATACTAACTTCTCTAAGCAATGCATGAATTATTTTTAATAAAGGTTTCTGAAACCCTTGATACTAAAGCATTTATGCACCCTGTCACTATTATGACACGTTCCCCAGTAGGCATAACAACAACTGATGCTTTAAATTTATTCAAAGTAAAAAATGATGAAATTGAATGAATAGCACCTAACTGTGCATTTCTTAATCCTTTGTTTTTATTATCTGCTTTAGGATATTTTAATTTATTATAATTTCTAGAAAAATAGCTACTCAAATTAATCCCCCTCTCATAACTTCAAATTTTTAGACATATATAATACTTGGAATCTAAAATTAATCAAAAATATGAATTATAATCCTCCAAATCTAATTTATTTCCATTTCATAAACATTTATTAAAATCTCAATCAAAGTAATAGTATAGTTATATTCTTGATCTTATTTACATCATTGTACTTAAAGTATAGATTTACCATCACTCCACTCCTAAAGCCTTAAAGACAGCATCCTCTGGACTTTGATAGAAGGAAATCTGAAACTTAGCAAATAACTCTGGTGGTATAGTTCCTATATCTACTGCCGAAGCCATAGGGAGTAGGATTTTCTTTGCTCCTGCATCAAAACAGACCTGTAGAGTATCTGCTAATTCCTGTACCTTTGTAATGGTTCCACCTATACTCATGGTTCCTAAGATTACCATCTGAGATTGTATCGGTTTTTTCAATGCACCTGAGCACATTCCAATAAAAGCTGCTAGAGATAACTCTGAAGTAACCCCTATTCCCTGCAGGTCTTGTACATGCATTAAATAATCAAAATCATGGGTAGAAATAGTTCCACTTATATTTTTCTTATTAGCCCTAAAATAATTGTATGCTATATTGATACTTTCCTTAGTCTCACGGTTTGAGCCAAGACCCGTTCTTTCAAACTTTCCTGAACCGGGTACAACTTCTGTTTCTATTTTAAATGTTCCAATCATCCCTGTTTGTCCATGGCCTACTACATAAATATGTCCTGGTTTACCTGTTCCTTCAGGTATTAATTTTCCCCCACCTTGTTCAGGTACAGACACAAATTCTTCATTAAAGTTTTCTTTGTCAATATAAGAGAAATGAACGTCATAAAATTCCATTCCTCCAATTTTCTTTAATTGTTCCTTGACTCGTCTTCTACCAACTAGGGCATATTGTAATATTTCTTCTATATTTTCCTTTGTATACTCTCCATTTGGATAAATTAATTTCACCATTCCCGATACAGTTCTTCGGACTGCTATTACATCTCTTTGGTTAAGATTATTTCCAAGATTAAAGTACTTGTCCATAGCATCAGAAAAGTTTCTCTTTCTCATTTCCCTAAAAAATTCAGCTAAATAATCTGTAATAAATCCATATTCGTTGGTAAAAAATTCAGGCCTATACTTTGGTATTTCCCATCCTGGTAAATAAAAATGCACCCTATCAAAAAATGCGGAATCATAGGCCATGGCATCTGGAAATGGATCAAATAAATGAGAAGTCTTAAGTAATACATCTACACTCTGATTAATATTTCCCACAAATACCATAGATGCTGAAGCAGCCTTTTGTTCCCTTCCTCTAGCAAAGGAACCTGAGGCCATATAATCCTTCATTATTTGTATACCATCTTTATCCTTAAATGTAATACCTGCAACTTCATCAAAAGCTACACAATCCCAAAGTCCTACTAAACCAATTTGCCTACTGGCCATATTATAAAATAGATTGGCTACAGTTGTTTGCCCTCCAGATACTAATATAGAATTTGGAGATATCTCCTTATAAATATGACTTTTACCTGTCCCTCTTGGGCCTAATTCACATAAATTATAATTGTTTTCTACTAAAGGAATCATTCTTGTTAGTAGATGCCATTTAACCTTATATTCTAATTGTGTAGGTTCCATACCTACAGATCTAAGAAGCACATCAATCCATTCATCCTTTGTGAACTGATTTCTCCCAGTAAATATTTCCTCCAAATCTAAATTAGGCATTTGTATAGGTGTAAGGTTTCCTATGTTAAATGGACTTACATCTCTTATTTCTTCATCATAGAAATAATTCATCTTCAAGATACACCAAATTCCCCCACCTAAAAGTTTCTCATAATCTTTAACATAATGAGAGGAAATCAGTACTCCTTTTAATCCTAAATTAGAAAACTCTGCCTCATAAATGTCTTTCTTTTCATTTAATTTAACAGTAATATTATCTATTACAGTATATTGTCCCAACTCTTTAATTTTAGACTTTATCTTCTCCGCTTCATCTGGCCTAACAAAGTTATCAGATAGGATTTTCTTGACTCTTTCAACCCCATCATTAATACTATCCTCATCATCTGTAGCACAGTACATGCCTAATAAATATTCTAAAACATATATTGGGACATTGGCACCCTCTTTTATCTTCTTAGTTAAGTCTTTTCTAACTACTCTACCAGCAAAATAGGTATTTAATTTTTCATTTAGACTTATCTCATTATCCATTCTTTCCATAGTTTCACCTACTTATCTTTTTTAAAATCCAAAGTCATTAGTAATAGCTAAATCAATTATGAATGGTACTCTATCATAGATTTTTTCTACAGTTTCATTCTCATCTTCCATAATCAAATAATATTTTTTCGATTTATCATATGTCTGATCTTTTAAGGTGAACTTTTCTCTAAAGGTACGATCTTCAGGCTTAGATGATCTACTGTCTGCAATGATAATATTTTCATTTGATATTCTATTGCCTTCTTCATCTACGAAATAAAGTTTAAGAGTTATAGGTATCTTCTTATCTTCTACCTTTGAACTTTGGAAAAATTCTAAATAGGTTATTCTATTTGTAATCTTTCTAGAAATATTGGTAAGTTTGACTTCTACTTTAGAGGATTTAAACTCTTCTTTTCTAATGTTTTTATACTTTATAACAGGTATCATTATTTCCTGTAAGGCTACTCCACCATGAACATAGTTATCTCCTGCTCCCTGCATTTTAAATCTTGTGACACCTTTAGGTATAAGGGCATTTAAGTTTGTACCTTCTCCAAGTAAATATTTCATAGATAGGGATAATATACCTTGTTCTTCAGGCTTTTCTTCGGTCAATATATACCTTCTTCCTTGGTCTATTGTTTTCACACCTAGCCTAGTCATCTTATCGAATTCCTGAAGAGGTGACCTTCTATAAATAAAACCATGATCTGCTGTAATATAAATATTAGTAGCACTTACATTATTTACAAGGTTTTTAATTAAATTATTTAAATCATCAATAGTCTTTTCTACTGCTTCAAATACATCTCGTTCTGTACTAGCCTTATCACCTATGGCATCTATTACATCATGATAGATATAGATTAAATTTTTTCCTCCAAAGACCTCTTTATATTCTGGTCGTTTCATGTCCTTAACATCATTATATTGAATAGCCACTGATTTATTTATATGATTAGATAGTATTTTCCCTCTATTTATGGTACCAGAAGAATTTATACCATCTACTAGAATATCCCCTTTATCACTTATCTCTATCTTTTTATGTGGCAATAAGGATGCCATTCCTAATTTAGTATAAGATGGTATAACCCCTTGCATAAAGAATATTTCTGATTTTCCTTGTCTATCTCTATTTATGATATCACTAAATTCCTTTGCGGCTTCATATCTTAGAGCATCTGATATAATAACAAAGACCCTCTCATCCTTTCGCATATGAGGTGCTATATAGGTTTCATAGAATTCTTCTTGTTTTGTAAGCCCACTAATTCTGATATCATTTTTTAATTCATCTTCAACCAACCCTGACCATTTAATGGACACCTCCTCCAAATACCAATTAGTATAAGTATTTTCAACTACTTCCATAAGTTTATAAAACTTTTCTTTATCATCAATTCTGTCGAAAGATATATAGAATTTTCTATAGAAAGTATCAAATAAATAATATGACTTAGTATAGTTATCTACCATTTCATAAGCAGTGGCCCCTTTGATATTTTTCTCTAATTCTTTTTCTAATCTTAAAATCTCCATTGCGTAATAAATGGTATCATATTCATTACTCAATCGACTGAACCAATGGGTAGTTCTCCTTTTATTGATAATCTTTCTATACTTTTCATATTCTCCTACATTTTCAACTAGATTAGTAATAAGTCTAGTTATAATTTCATCATCAAAATCTTTAAATGTGTCACATTCTAAATATTCTTCAATATCCCATTTTGAAATATAGTCTCGAATATTCAACTTCTGTCCTATATGATTTGATATTTTGTTGTAAGATTTACTATCAATAGAGTGGCTCATAAAATGGTCAATAAATACTATGGAATCAGCTACTTTGGATGAAATAAATTTTTCCCAGGTATTAGGGACTTTTGTTTCAAGTTTATAACTTAAACTTGTTACTAAAAGCATTATCATCAACTGATCTAGGCTATTTTCTTCAAAATGATAACCATATTGTTTTTCTAATAAATTCCAAAGAGCTGTTATATCTCCAAACTTTACTATTTCCTCCATTATCTTATTTTCTTCTATTTTATCTATTAATAAAGTCTTTACCACTAATTCAAAATCAGCTATAACCAATTTACAAAGAGTGGACAAAACTGCAATATCTATCTTTTCTTCAGTATAATCTTCTATATTATAAGAGACAAATCTACTGTACCTTTCTTTATTGCCAAAGAATTTTATATACTTTTTAAATATATTTCTTAAAGATTCATCTTTAACACCTAAATCTCTCATAATAACAGTTGCCTTATCTGTAGAAAATTCTTCACTATACTTCTCTATGTCCAAAAGCCAATTTTCCTTAGGAATTGGTTTAGGATTAGGAGAATAAATTAAATAGTTTGATTCTATATCCTTTTTTTCTAGTAAATACTTTATATATAATTTGTTGTTGTCAGTAAGGTGAAGAATTTTTGCATTCTCTAATTCTAAACTCTTGATGTCTTCTACGAATTCCCCTTCTCCATCATACCAAAAAACAATGTTTCTTACCTTTCCATTTGAAGGTTCCTGATTTAAGTTTTCTTCTAGTATTTTTTTTATTTCTGATAGATTCATCTTTTCACCTTCTCTTCTATATCTTAGAAAGTAAATCTGCCTTTAGAGGCTTTCTACCTTCCCCTTGAGGTACTTCTACCCCTTGGAATAAATCATAGTTATGCTTTACTCCATCATCTAAATCTATTTTTATTCTTTGATGGGCAATATGTGCTATTATTTGGTCATAGATTAAACATTCTTCTACCTGTTTATTTATTTTATCTTTTTTCTTCTTTGCAGTAGCCTTGTCTCTTGCAGGTAGTTCTGAATCAATTATAAAATCTAGTCTATCTATTTCAAACTCATACATTTTCTGTAATCTATGAAGATAATCAGTCCTAACTCTAGCTACAGTAGATATATCATATCTATGCATATATATAAGAGCCTTAAATCCATCTTGTTTACCACTGTCAAATAGCCAATAAATAGGTCGCTTCTGGTAGGTTCTCACATGGTCTTTATAGAAATCCTTTAGGAAATATCTTCTAATTGTTTGTCTAGAAGTTTCCGTAGTCTTTTGTCCTAATGTTTCTGCAATAAAGCTTAAGTTTTCCTCTAGTGTTTCTTTTCCAAATGTTATATCTACAAAGTCTACAAATCTATTGACAATATCATCTTCAAAATAATCATCATCTGCTATAACTAGAATATTATCTTTTGTGGGAATAAAAGTTTTATATCTATCTATATCAAATTCTCCACCTGCATAAACTAGCCCTTCTTCATCTAGGGAGTATCGTCCAAACATGCAACCTACTGCATAGGAAATAAAGGATTTAATATCTCTTTCTCTATTTGCTTTACTTATGGTTATATCTTTATCCTCTACTTCTGGAGTAAGCTCATCCTGAAGTCCGTAGATATCAATAAAAATTCGGTTTAGTTCTTCTTCGTTGTATTTTAGTTGGGCAAATTGTTCATTAGTGAAATCTGTCCATCTATCAAAAGCCGTTTCAATTTTATTGGCATCAAAGTCATTTTTAAATGCTGAATAGTTTAGTAATGGGTGATATTGGAAATCCCATGAAGTTTCGAAGGAATCCCAATCAGTTTTTGAGATACTCAAATTATATTTAACAAAATCTTCTATTCTTTCATAATACTTTTTTCTTTGTATGAAAGGTATAAGTCCAATAACACCACAACTAATATTTAAAGTTGGGTTAATTATATCTAATAATTCTTGGGCTACCTTAGAATTTAATAATGCTAATGCATAATACTTTTTAGTATCATCTTTAAAATAAATACAATTAGATGCAGTATCTAGAATAAATCCATGCGAAAAAAACCTTACTGAAAAATTGCTTGAATTTATTAATGTCCACGATATATGAGGTTTGAAAAAATATTGTGGACTTCTAACTGCTGACTTCGGATTGTTTCTAATTTCAAATCCTCTATTCTCCCAATTCACTATATTATTTTTATTCCCATACCATTTTCTGTATTCTCCACCTTTGTCAAGTACATTCCATTTTACTTTCCTTTTGGTAAACTCATCTTCAGATACTGCATTAAAACATATATTATTATGATTTACTTCGTACCAATTACGAATATATTGATTACCATCTCCAGTCGACATTCCGAATTTTGGAATAAATTCATAAGCTATATTATCATTCGATAAAAATGTATTTTTTATATTCTCTGACACCCAGTATGCTATAGGCACTCCTGGTATCTTTTCAAAATTATCTTGATATGTTTCATAATAATATTTACTTTCACGATTTTCTATTATTTCTAATGCTTCCATTTCCTTTCCTTCTGCATTATTAAAGTCTACCAATCTTATATAATTTCCTTTATAAGAGTTAATTCTTACATTTTTAAATACAAAAGTTGTGGACTGGACCACTTCTCCACCTATTTCTGCAAATGTTCTTGGACCTAAATGCAACATATTATATATAGTTTGATTATTAATTAACTTTACTCTTAACCTTTCAAAACTAGATAGAAACATCCATGAATGTTGATTTATCATAGCTAAATATCCACTTGGCTTTAATGTTTTTAACTCCATAAATACTGCAAATAAATCAGATTTACTATCAGAATAATTCTCATCTACATATTTAGTTAAATCCGAGTTCATACCCTTTCTGCCCATATAAGGTGGATTAGTACAAACTACATCATATTTATCACTCATTATCCTTCCCTGCTTAATGAGATTAGGTAACTTCTCTAATATATCAGACTCAAACATATCTACTGTTTCTTTATTTCTAATTTCCTCCATAATATTTTCAAGAGCATTAAAATCAATCTTTTTTACATCTAATATAGATCCATATTCCTTTGCATCATGGAAAACTTCAACTAAATATTCTATATCTTGCTTTAATTTTTTATCTACACTAGCAAAAAGCTCTATTGTTTCCTTTTGAATACCATTACTTTCTTGTATGGAACAAATATTTAATTCTATCTTTCTTCTAAATATCCTTTTATTTTTACTCCTTGCCTTCATCATTAGGGCAAAAGATGCTAATTGTCCTGCTCTGTCGTCTATATCTAGTCCATATAGATTTTTTTCTAGAATTAACCTAGGTATATCTCTTTCAGAGTAATTGGCTTTTAAGTAAATATCATAAAGTACATCAAAGCCATAAACTAAGATATGGCCAGATCCCATACTAGGATCTAGTACCTTGATATCTTCTGGGCTTAGGTTAGGGTCTTTTAGTTCATCTAGTTTTTTTTGTACTTCTCGATCCTGTTCAGCATCTTCTAAGTAATACTTCCATTTTGATTGTAATTCTTCATCTGGATGAGATTCTAACCATAGTCTACCTAATGAGTTTTCTACCATATATTTTACAATCCATTTTGGCGTAAAAAGTTGTGTAGCAGCAGGTATATTTTCCTTAGTAATTTTTTGGTTTTTCTTTAGTCCTGAAAATACTTCATCCTTCTTTTCTGAGATATAATATTGATACATCCAGCCTATAATCTCCACTTGATCTTTATAGTCATCTTCTTTGATCGAATCTACTAAGTCTCTGATTACAGATCCATCTTCTAGTAAATGGTCTGGAAGCAGTAGTTCTGTATAGTCTGATATTTCTTCAAAAACCATTGGCATAATACTACCTAATTGATTACATTGTTTTACTAATAAATATCTATATAAATCATCTGTATCATTGGAGTCTATGAGTCTATACACTATTTCTTTGTATTCATCGTAATCTTTATCTTTTAAATCAAAATCTATATTTGAAGCTTCTTTTATTATATCTGGCTCAATTTTACCTTTTTCTACAGATGAAAGCACCCTAACTCCTGTAGGAAGATATTCATTTACCTCCATAAATCTAAGGGCTATAAAACGGTTAAACCATGTATAGGCTACTTCTTCTACTATTTGCTCAAATCCTTTATCTTTTATATTAACGATTAATTTTTCTCTTTGTTTTATCTCATATCCTTTATAAATTCTACTATTCTCAAGCCCTTTGACTTTAAATCCACCTTCAAATGTCTCTATATCTTTTATTTCTTTTTTTGTAATCCCAATCTCGTAGGCTTTTTGAGTTATATCTTCAATAAGTTTATTCCTTGCTCTCACTGCAAAGTTTTTTATTGCCGATTTATCCACTTTGTATTCCCCCTATATTTTAGATGAGTTTTAATTTTGTCCCGTCATTTAATTGCTCTTGTAATGCCTTTCTTATCTGCTCTAGAACTTCATCAATATCCTCTATAGTCTCTATTACCTTGGCACCATGAAGAATATTAGTTATACTAATATTCTTTACTGTCTTTGCTTTATATTCTTCTGTTGTTCCATCATCATGAAATACTTCAGGTGCTTGTTCTTTTGATTTAGGCTTTCTTTTTTCCTTTTCTTTTTCTATTTCATCAAAACAACGAATTTTTATTCTATCTGATTCTTCTTTCATGGCTATTGCTTCATAGAAATTGTTTGCAGTATCTAAACGCTCTAGCAAATCATCAAATTTTGCTTTAAATTTATGCCCTAATTCTTCATTGAAATTATAAAGTTCAATCTCATCTAATACTATTTTTCTATCACTTTCTATTACAAGGCGAATTGGCTTACATTCTACTTCTAATAATTCAATAAAATGGTTTATAAATTCATCTACTAAATTTGGTAATCTGTGGATTTGGGAGTAAGGTTCTTTAGATTTTATTATTCCCTCAATCTGCCCTATCACTTCTCTAGTTTCGGCATCTACAACATAGGTTCTATTTTTTTCATATATGTTTAGTTGGTGTACTGCTTTATCAAATTCTTCTTTTTGATTTTTAAAGAATTTCTTTACATCAAATACTTTTTCTTCATAGTCTAATAGATTGTCCTTTAGTTCATATACTCTTTCATAAAACTCTTTTACGTCTTTTATCCTAATTATTTCCTCAAATAGTTTTTCTCCATTTTCTAGTACATCTTTTCCAGGATAATATTTATTATTTTTATATTGCTCAACTAAAAATTGAATACCATAATCATTTGTGTCTACATTTCTCATTTTTAGTTCATTTGTACATAAATCTTTAAATCTTTTCATTAATCCATCTTCATCACTAGGTAGTGCTGTGATTCCAAATAATTCTTTGGCTAAATCTCTAGCATTATTAATATATATAGGAGGGGTTTTTATTCTCTTTTTAATAACTAATCTATCTTGATATTCTCTTTTCGTTAAATAATCTATTATATTTTTATCTGCCCAATTTAGGTATTCGCTACCTAATTCAAGCCTTACCTCTTGTTCTTTAAATAATCTTAGTACTATTCCCTTGATATCCATGTCTTTCCAACCATAGGGTGCTTTTTCATATAGGTTCACAATAGATTTTAGTGTCATAGGAATATTTCTTTCGGTATTTCTTTCTATATAGTTGTCTACTTCATCTACCGCCAATTTATTAGGAGTATCATCGGTAAGTTTTACCTGAATATTATCTTCTAATAAAATATCATTTAAATCTTTGTTACTTTCTATAAAAGTAGTTATATAGTTTAACTTACTATACATACTCTCTATAAGAAGTTTAAAGCCTTCATTGATTCGTTCTGCCGGATTTTTTGACCTTATTTCAAGTTTTTGTGAGTTTGCATAAAGCTCAGCTGACCTTAGTGCTTCAATTAATAAATTCGTTACTCTCTCTTTTCTTTCTGTAACTTCTCTGGATTTTCTTATTCTTATTTCCTCTATTTCTAAAGTAGAAGTAGATCCTCCCTTTCTTAATAGATAGGTTTGTATCTTTAATATATCTTCCATTTCTTCTAAAAATGTGGTATCCATAGGAAGTTTTACAATTAAATTATTTTCTCTAGCAGACATCATCTTTAACTCTTGTTCTGTTAATTCAACTCCTGTATCATAGTAAGGAGTAATTATTTTCAGACCCATTTCAAATTTTTGAGATGATAGTAATCTATCATCTATAATCTTATTAAAGTCAAAATGATATCTGACGTTATATCTATACTTTTTTTCATTGTAGATACCATCAAAAATTTCTTCACCAATTTTTAAAATTGTATCGCCCATATCAATTACAATATGCTGTATCTCTTTATTTACATCCTGTTCTTCATGAGTAAGGAATATATATTCATTACCATTCTTTTGAATTAAGGTTTCTTTTAGTAATCTCTTTAAGGATTCTTCAATTTTCTTTTTAAGTTCTATCTTATCCTCATCAATATTATTAACCATTAATGTGGCTATATTTTCTATATTTGAAGGAATCTCCTTTACATATTTAATTAAAAATAGCAGTTTTAATACTTCTATGTCTTCTTTAATTAAACGCTCATTATCTTCTGCTTTTAGGATAACACTTCGAATATTAGAATCTAGGAATGCTTCTACAGTTTCATAAAATGCTGAAAAAGGTACAAGAACTCCTATATCTTCTTTCATATATTTAACTGCTGACTCTTGAAAAGCACTAAGTAAAGATCTCTCCCCTTCAGATAAATGTTTTCCACTTGCTCCATGAAGTCTGATACCAGTAAATACTGATTGTAATAGATTGAACTGATATGGGACAAATGGATATACTTCTGCAAAATCCTCTTCATTTTTATAGGTTTTCATCTCTGCAGTATCCGTAGAAAATGTAATTAGGTTTTTTAGTATAGATTCTTTGTCCTGATATTTTAGTCTTAAGGTATCTTTTGCTACATCAGTCTTTCTAAGTATTCTTTTCTTTATAACTTCGTCTACATTAGCAGATGATAAATTAAGTCTAGTATTAAATCTTCCTTGGATTTTTGAAAAGTCATTGCCTTTTATTTTGGTTATAGAATCTATGTCTTGTTGAGAAGTCACAATAACCCATGCCTTTCCTCCACAATAAGTGCCTAAATCTTCAACAACGGTTTGTAGATTTAACATTAATCCAACATCATCACCAATATATTGTCCGATTTCATCTACTAAAAATACTACATGATGGTTATTCCCTTTTGACTCTATGTATTCATTCACTCTCTGAGCAAATTTTTCTATACTTAGGGAATAATTTTCTTCTGCTTTATTGAACCAATTTCTTGCTGATTCTTCACTCATTTTTGTGGTAGTTGATAATGCACCTATAATATTATCTTCCTCAAAGTAGAAGTCTTCCCTAGCATCAATCCATTTACTTCCTGATAGTTCTTCGAACTTATTTTGGAAAGCTTCGTAAGTCCCATCCTTTACCATTTGTCTTTCTAGATCTGCTAGCCAAGGTAAAGATGCACAAAATCCTTGCATTTCATTAAATACCTTCATAAAAACTTGTACAATCGCATCTTTATTTGATTTGGAAGTAGAGTCTGCCTTAGAATCTATATTGAATAGAATAACATCTGTTTGTTCTCCCATATCACCAACCTTTTTCATATCTGCTAATGCTATTGAATCATCTATCTTATCATCAAAATAAGATGTTGCTCTTTTTCCATCTATCTCTTTGTTTTCCAATAGATAAGATGCTATCTTAAGCAAGTGACTCTTACCCGAACCAAAAAAACCTGAAATCCATATACCCATTTTATCAGTGTAGTCATTTAGTCCCTTTTTGTAAGCCTCAAAAAATGTATCTAAATGCTTGCTTAGTTCCCTGGTAACTACATACTCTTCTAGTTCTTGTTTTATATTAGTATCATCTTCTTGTCCAATTTTAATTACTCCCTTGATATCTCTATCAATTTCCTTGTAAAACATTTTTCTAATTTCCATATTTAAGCTCATCCCCTTTAGCTTTCAATCAGTTTAAATGCTCTATAGTAATTATCATCCTTTATTTCATCAAATAATTTTAACTCAAGACCATCATATACTCCTGGGAAAAACATAATCAACGGTACATCCTCTACTACTGAATGTAAGGTATTTAATACTGTATGAGAACGAATGATTGGCCAGACTTTTCCTACTCCTGTTAAAAATATAATATTACCTTCCTTTATCTTACCTCTAATATATTCAACAACTAAATCATTCTTTTGGGTCAATCTAAGGGTTTTTTTTATAGCGTTAATACTGTATTCTGTCCCTTTTTCTTCTTCCATTTCAAAAGTTTTAATCAAGTAGTTTTTGCTTTCTAATATTTCGAGCATAATTTCATACAAATCAAATTCTTTGATATATAATCCCGTGCCTCCAGTATTAATTTTATTTTTTAAGAATTTAATATGTTCTCTTACAATAAATTCGTCGGATGGCTCATAATCAAAAATATGAAATCCTATTTCATTTCCTAAGCCTTTATTTTCCCTGAAACTCTTTTCTTGTAATCTTGGAAGAATTTTATCTAATCTCTTGTAAATATCCATTTATATCTCTCCTAACATTGCTTCTAAATAAGATAAATCCCCTATATTTTTTAGATGTTCCATAACTTCCTCTTCTATAATTTGGAGAAGGATTTCAATTTCTTTTTTGCTGTTTCTAATAAATCCTGCTTCTGTTAATATCCTTTTGTATACCTGACCTAATTTATAAAATGTATAATCTTTCCATGATGCAATCTTTTCACTCTGCTCTGCTTTTCTTCTAAAAAATATATTGAAATCCTTATCAGTTAGGTTCATATCATTTAGCAAAATCTTCTCCTTATAAACTTCTCTCATAAACTCAAAGAATAATCTATCTGTTTTAAGAATACTATATAAAGCCAACTGCTTACTGGTCTGCAAACTACCATTTACGATTTTATCCATTGTAAAATCGTCTAATACACTAATTCTATTTGTCACTGTTGAAGCAATTTCTCTTTTTCGGGCTTCTGTATTTACTGAAAATATATTTTCTTCTATTGCTTTGTTTTTTATATGATCTATAGTAAATCCCTTAATTACCAACTCTATAGCCTTTTTCAATTCTAAATATAAATACGGTCTAGACTTCAATATTGAAGTATATTGTAACATAATTTACCATCACTCCTTTTAAATGGTCCACTTTATTCTTTATTATATCAGTTATATGATTATTTGTCTTAATTTTTGAAAGTTCTTTCTTGATAAAGTTACCTACCCATAAAACAAAAAAATGCCCATGATAAGGTCTACCAGGCTTACCATGGGATATATCTACAATTATACTTCATATCTTTTATTGCCTATTTCATACTTATGTCTATTTAATAGCTTAGTATTAGCTTTTAACATAGGTTTCTCTACTAAAACATTTATATCAATTACCTCACTAACAGTATTTTAATGCTCCAAATTATATAATACATCATCAAAATAATCATTAATCAGATTTACTCCATCATTATTCATAAATCTACCAATGAAGAGTCTGTTGCACCTTTAAATAACTTTTCTGCCGATATGATTTTTTCATCACTATCATATGCTATAATTCCAAAAACTTCTTGATGGTTTGGTATTAATACTAATGTACCTCAGTTATACTCATTATGTTTGGCAATACCACTCTAACACTTACCCAACTAATTATTAAAAATAGACTTCATGTTTTTTCCTACAGCTTTTAGCAGTTCTCTTGGCAACTTTTCTACTTCTTCACCGATTATTACTCCATGTGGTTCTTTATATCCTTCATTCCATACAAAATTAAATATCTTTTCATTTACTTGATTATTTTTCCCTATTTGAAATCCATATACTTCCACATTCTTAGATAATAATTCCTCCACAGCTTCCTTTGCTAATCCTGGAAAACTAGATGCACCGTCTGTAACTTGAAAGACTATCTTTATTTGATTTCCCTTTTTAAGTTCTCTTGCCTGTCTAGGTGTAATCCTATTGGATATTTCTTTTAGACAACTTCCATCATCAGTTGCTCCATCTGTTCCATCTAATCTTACAATGGAATGAATTATTTCACTTTTTTCCTTTTCCTGTATATTTTTATGATTAAATTCTTTAACAGTATAATATTTACTTCCAAAAAACCAAGTTTCACTTAAAACTTCAATTTTTTGATTCAACTGTTCTGAGTTATTTTTTAAATATCTATTGAAATCATCTATTGATAATAGTGTTACTGCCAATGCCTTCCTTGCTGCCTCAATTTTCCTAGGATCCATTGAGCCTGAATTATCTATAACAAAAGAAATCTCTATTCTTTCAGGCAATATATTTGTTTGAGATTCTAGAAGGTATCTATTGAAAATCGGGAGGTTTTTATAGTTTCCCTTTTTCTCTGCTTCAATAAAATCTGGATAAAAATTAATCAAATTACCTATATCCAGTTTTCCCTTTATTTCATGGTCTTTTTTTACACTTATTTCTTCCTTAGCATCTCCTATTAATTTTTTCCAAAATTGACGCATTTCTTCTCTTTCTTTTTTCATCTTATTTGAATAAAATTGAAATAACTGTTGATCCCCTTGGCTGATTCCATAGCATTCTAAATTCATTTTATTATTCATCATATTTTCTATGCTGGAAACCATCTGATCTTGCTGTTCCAACATTTCCTCTAAAATCCTTTCTACTTCTTCATAGGTAGATTCCAAAGACTCTTGTACTTCATCTATATCATCCTGTTTAAAGGGGTTTTCTCCTCCTTTTATACTTTCCTCTTTACCTTCCTTTGATTTATAAAATATCATTTCATCAATTTCTTGTTTCCATAATTCTTTAAAAACGGGAAATATAAAAGATTTAATAAATGGGTCCCTTTCCATAATTCCTTGCTCATTATTTATCTGTATCATTAACTGATAACGAACAAAGTCAAAAAAAGGTTCATTGAAAATCTTCCTATGAAATGGATTTTCGACACATTCTTCAAATTTAGGCTGAATTTTATATAGTTCAATAATTAAAAAACTGTTTATAAAAGCCCTATGTTTAGGCATTTCTGAAATCCATTCAACAGTCTTACCTATTTCCTTCATATATAAAATGATTTTTTCAAAATTTTCCTCATCTCTGTATATGGGACATAACTGTAAAACCCTCAAGAAAGACACATACTTATCCAAGGAATATAATAAATCAAGAACTTCTTTTCTTACATAATTTGAAATAATCTTAGACTCATATGCAGAGTCTTTTTCCAGTCCTTCTTTTTTTATTCTATCTAGAATATAATTTGTCATACTGTCAATTTCTTTCTGCCAATATTTTTTTCTATTTAAATACATTCTAGTTTCTTTTCTCCAATCAGGATATAAGGCTAATTCATAATAGATATGCCACATCATTTGATTTTCATCTAAATTTTTATCTAAAAATCTAGCTAAGGGCAAATACAAAATTCCTTTGGCAGAATCTAATCTAAATCTCTCTAGCTTTTCATCAGGAATATATATTAGACTAGAATCTTTTGTAAATGTAGCCAGTGATCGTTGTTGCTTTTGTAAAAATTCTTCGCAGTGTTTTGTAGATTCCTCAATTAAAGCTTGTTCATCAACCATAGTTTACCTCCTACTGATATAGAGCCATATTCCATAAATCCTGAGATGTATGAATTCCGTCAATGTTCAAAATGTTTAATTTACATCCTATATCCATAAGCAAATATTTTGAAATACTTAATTTAAATATATTTGTAAAGAACATATCTTTAATGGTCGCCTCTTCATTTAAATACCAATTCCCAAAATTCTCTTCAAATAAGTATATAATTCCATCTTCACTTAAAACTACAGCAGTACCTTTTTCAGATTGAAGGTCAAATAAATTTCCTGTTAAGTCATGATTTTCTAATATTGTATCTTCATATAAAGAAAATATTTTACATTGTCCTTTGTTTCCAATTACCATAAGAGATTTCTTACTACCTTTTTCATCCTCTAAATACTTGATTTTTCTTATTCTATTATGAAATACATCAGTTTCTCCTAAGACTCTAAGCTGACCACTTTCATATTTAACAAAATACATTATTCCATCTTTTGTTCCAACTACAAAATAGTCCTTACTTACTTTTTCCATAGCAGTCCAATTTGGAATAATACAAGATATATCTGTATGAATATTTAAGGAATATTCATCCTTTTTCTTCACTATTTCAAATAAAGTTAATGTATCTTCTTCATTACCTGTTACAAATAAATTATCTCCAATCTCTAAAGTTCTTCCAAATCCTTTAAAATCACAATCTTTTTGGATCTTTTTAACTTTAATCTCTTCGTTAATATCTGGCAGTTTATCAAAATCATCACTTGAAAGTATATAACATCCTCCTTTTACGCCTAAAAGGAGGATTTCTTTATTATTTAGTTTATATATAGATGAAATTCTTTCTTTTATTTCCTTTATAGGTAGACTCCATTCTACTGCTATTTCTTTTTCTTCAGATGTTTTTTTTGGAATATCTATATAAAAAAATTGTACTTTACTATTTATACTACTGGTAATAAAAAGATTTTTATTAATTCTTAATATATTTTGTGGAAAGCCATGAGAACTGAAAGACCCTAATTCTTTTATGGGAATTACCTTCATAGAAGTTTTTTTAATATTATCTACATAAGTTCGGTAATATGGAATTAAATCACTTAATAGACTATCCTCCATTTGTAAGAGTCTTTTTAATCTATCTTCAAAATCATTATCTAAAATACCTGTTTTTTTACATTCCTCCAGCTTATTTCTTAAATTTTTGACTTCATTCTTAAAAAACTCTTCATCTATAGACAAATTTACTTTCATTTTTTACCTCCATTATCCTCTAAATATTCCAGTAGGTTCTTTGAATGTTCTAAATGAAATAATTGCTGGTCTAATTCTTGATATTTTTTTACATCAATCTGTTTTAAATTATCTATATTATCTTCAAAGCTTTTTATTAACTCTTTTGGTAAAGTTTTTCTGATAGGTCCTTTGCCAAATATAAGGTAAATTACATCTAAATAGCTCAAGGTTTCTATTTTAGGGCGAATATAGTTGTATGGACTGGTACGAATTTCTTCATAGGTAGTTGTACCTCCTCCTATGGCTTTTGTTTTAACATTCCATCCTTCATTTATAGGAAAAAATCCAAAACGAACTGCTTGTGATAAAATATAGTTTTGGTCATCAGCATAAGTAATTGAACTTATAAATCCATCCCATAAAGCTTTGCTTAAATCCTTCTCTTCTCCTTGATTCCAATTATCTAAAACATGCAGAATATTACGAACAGATAATACAGATTCTCTTAACTCTAAATCTTCTATTCCAGAATCACTATGATCTTCATTGTCATTCCATTTGCCCATAAAGACGTTTTGTGTCACTTTACATAATTGAGAAAATCTAAATAATTCTTCTAATGTTCTTTTAGGATTTGGAATATGAATATTCCCATTTTTATCAGCTAATCCTGTAATTATTACTCTAAAAAGTTGGTTTATTTCTAGGAGTTCTTGGTCTTCTAAAGACCCAATTACACTTTGAGGTATATAATTGTATTCAATAGTTACAAATCGTGATTTAAAAGCTGGATTTAATTCATTTGTTCCTTCATAGTTAACCATTTGAGTTGATAGATTCCCTGTACCTATAAATCCAAAGCCATGTTTAATTACTACTGGACCAACTCCTGTAATATAAGCTGTACTTCCTGCATGACGCTGTAATATATCATTTAATCCGATTAAGTTTTGCATTGCAATTGTATTTAATTCATCTACAATTACAGTACGCCCTTCCTTTACTGCAATTAAAATTTCTCTTTCTATTTTTTTGATTTCAGTACCAAAAGCACTATTTCTTGCCACCAACAAATCAGAGAAACTTTTCCATATCTGAATTTTAAGCTGTAATTGCTCTTCGTCAGTCATCTTATCTAATCTTTCTTTATGCTTATCCATCCACTCATAAAAATCTTCTATAATCATATTGAGATAATCTGAAAAGGAGCCTTGAGAAAAACTATGGTTAAGAGATAAGGTTTTTTCTACAAACATATCTTCATAAGTTAAATTATGAGATCCGGATATGAATAATGGCTGTAATGCTTCTATTTCCTCTTTATTTCCATTTACTAAGATGTTCTTATAGTAATTTTTTCTTTCTTCATTGAACTCTCTAAACTTCTCAATGGCATCTTTTTCTGTTGCATTTGGATTTAGATAAAACCAATTCTCCATTTTATCCTCTAATTCACTTTGCACCTTATTCTCAATAGTAAAATCTAAAGCTGCTTCAGTTGCTAATTGTGTTTTTCCACTTCCTAAATGTCCCACAATATATACAGGAGTTCCTAAATTCAAAGATTCCATTACTTTTTGTTTTGCTTTGGCCACATATGGAACATTTACTAATCGCTGTTGTTGTTTGTTTTCTATATCTCCTATTAATTGATTTTTATAATAGTACTCCCACCCTTCTGGAGAAGTATCTAGTATGTTTTCCAACTCTTTTTCTAATCTTTTTATAGAATCAACTCGATACCTTGTAGCTGAGTTACTTCCATAATGACCAGAGCCATTTTTTTCTTTATTGACTCTTCTTTCCCAACGAAGAAAGAACTTTTCATATTCAATTAAATTTTGAATTTCCTCTATTTCCCTTGCTTTATTCCCTGTCTCTTCTTCTACATATTTTTTATATCTTTCATAATATACATTGTCCTTTTTAGAATCAAAGGAGATTTTATCATCGATTTCCTCCAGCCTTCTAAATGTTTTAAAAAATAATCCTTCTTCTTCTATCTTTTTATTATTTTCGTATTCCCATAATCTTAAAGCTTCCTTTCGCAAATCTTCTTCATACCAGTTTTCCATTTCACCTATGGTAGGAACATAATCTTTTTTAAGACTCTTCTCTTTATTCACAAAAGTTTCCTCCTTCAGTAGTAAATAAATATAAATTAAAATCCCGACTTTGAAAATTCGGGATTTTAATTAAATTATTAAGTTTAAATGTGATTAAAGAATTCCATATTCTTTCAATAACACTTCAATTTCTGTTCCTGCTATTTGTTGTGCAATCATCTGTTTAGTCATTGGTGATAGATTCACTTCTGGTTTCTCACCATCTAATAAACATTTACCTGCATTTAATAAATAACGTATATCATATCTTGAAGCATAAACTTCAGGAACTCCTTTTTCAACTCCAGTTAAAACATATACTGCCTCCATAGCTGTACGTCCTGAGTATTCAATAGTAAATACTGTATCACGTCCTGGATCATCTAGAGTTTCAGCAAATTGTCCAAGGAAAGCAAAGTTTACTGCATTCTTTGGTACAACATATGGACGATCTCCAAATTCACGAGGCATAAATTGAGATGTGATATATGGCATCATAACAGGAACTGCAGTACAAGATCCTGCTAGCTCTTCTATTTCCTCTGTAGGAACTCCTATATGATATAACCACTCTTTTGTGATTTCCTTACCAGTACAATCTCTCATAGGTTTCTTAATATAGTCTCCAGGAGTATCAGAGAATAAACCATATACCCAAACAACAACATCCTTTTCAGGCTGTCCATAATATTGTTCTTGACGATTTATTGTCCAGCTCATTAACCATGAAGAATCAAGGGCTGTTACTATACCACCTGTTACAGTACGTCCGCCATATGGAGAACGTTTTGTAATTTTTTCAATATATGCAGGAACACGTTCATCATGACAAGTTACTGTACAAGACTCCCAGTTAGACTTTTCTGGATCTGTACAGAATTTATCTGGCCTTCCAAATTCATCTGATTGAGCTGCTATATTTCTCCATAACTTCCAACATCCACCTATTTCTTTATTAAATGGAGCAGGAGTGTTATCATCACCATATCCAGATCCTTCAGTCATAGAACCATTGGTAATAAATACTAAATCATTTTCTGTTAAATCAATAGATACGTCTTTTCCATCTTTATCTTTTGCCACTATTTTCTTTGCAACTTTTTTATCCTCTGAAATTAGGAACTCCACATTATCAACGGTAATTCCATATTCAAATTTAGCACCATGGTCTTCTAAATATTTAACCATTGGTTTTACAAATGAAGTATATTGGTCATGACGTGAGAATTGTAAAGCCGAAAGATCTGGAAGTCCCCCAACATGATGAATAAAACGGTTCATATATAGTTTCATCTCTAAAGCACTATGCCAGTTTTCAAAAGCAAACATAGTTCTCCAATATGTCCAGAAATCACTATTTAATAGTTCATCAGAAAAAATATCCTCAATAGACTTATCTTGAAGACTATCATCTGACATCATGGTAAAAGTAGCTAATTCTTTTGCTAATTCTTGACCTAAATTGAATTTTCCATTGTCATATCGTACACCTTGATTTTTAGTAATACGACAATTGCTAGAATTTGGGTCATCATAATTTGTATAATAGAAGTGATCTAATACAGTCATATTAGGGTCTTCTGTAGATGGTAATGAACTAAATAGATTCCATAAAACTTCAAAATAATGTCCCATCTCACGTCCGCCACGTGCTACATAACCTGCATTTTGACGAACTGCTCCATCTAAAGAACCTCCTGGAATGTCTAATTGTTCTAAAAATGTGATCTTGCTGCCATCCATATGAGCATCACGAATTAAAAAACAACCAGCAGCCAATGCTCCAATTCCTGTACCAATTAAATAGGCTTTTTTGTCTTCAATTCCTTTAGGTTTTCTTGCATTTACTAAAGTATGATAAGTTCCATTTGTAAGTTTAAGTCTATCATCATATGTCTTTAATTTCATTGTATCTCCCTCTTTCTTAATTTTTTTGATATTCTTCTAAATCCTATTATCAATTTGCAGTTCTTCTCTGTTCACTCCATTAGCATGCCAATATGGTGTAATAAATAATAAGTCCTCCTTTTGAATTATGAATACTTATTATTTATAAAGTTTGTATAAATCTATAATATAGGTTTTTTATATCTTTTTCATTAGATAAACAAACCGCAGTGTTCGAAATTCGAACACTGCGGTTAATTTGTCTAATTTTTAGGCATTAAAGTTAAAATGTCTGATGTGGGAGGATTCTCTTATTATTTTTTACTAAACATCATTTAAACCAGCACTTCGTTTAAGTGATAACTCTATGTTTCCATCAAAGAGATACCCGATTCGTCTGATTATAATATCAGGGTCTCCCTTCATTCCAGAAGCAATCCAGCGTAGCACCATTTCAGTAAGGGCACACTGATAAAAAGAAGCAATCAGTTTTCTATCTTCCGAAGAAGCTGAGATACCATCACTTACTTTTTCAACATACCGCATCATGACATTCCCCGATACATTGTATATATAATTCACTAATTCTTCTCTCTGCATGGAATTATACACATGATAAACAGCTGCTCTGTTTTCTAAAGCAAATTTAGCAGCCACAATAAAGCTCTCCTCCCAGGAAACTGTATCATTATATTCATCAATTACTGTCTGAAGCTCCCTTTGGAATATCTCTGACAAAAGTGCATATACATCCGTGTAGTAGTAGTAAAAAGTATTTCTATTGATCTCACATGCTATAGCAATATCCTTAACTGTGATTTTATTAAGTGGACGCTCATTTAACATCTCTATAAATTTCTCTCGAATAATTTCTCTAGTATATTGCTTTACCAAGACAGTCACCCCTAGTTACTTAATTTTTCCTCCTAAAGATATATTTTATCCCATTTACCTTTTTGTATTATGTCTGAAATTATAACATAGTTGTATTTTATCTGCAATTATCCGTATTTAGTTATATATTCATGGATTTAACTTCTAGACTTCTTGGCTTATTTTCTACAATTTGTATACTACTTCAAAATCTTCAAAGACTACTGGCATATCATCATTAAACGCTATTTATTAACCTCTTATTTCTAAAAGTTTAGTTTTCAATTCTTCTTCAATTCTATTTAGCTCAATTTCTGCTTCTTTTCTCTTCTGACGACCTTCTACTTGAATACGCATAACTTCATCAAGAGTAGATATTAATGATTCATTGGTAATTCGAAGTGTCTCAATATCCACAATTCCTCTTTCTGATTCTTTCGCTGTTTCAATAGTTGCCATTTTAAGTGTTTCTGCATTTTTTCTCAATAGTTGATTGGTCATATCTGTAACTTCTTTTTGAGCCTTTGCAGCCTGAGATGAATGAGTAACTCCTAAAGCTAAAACCATCTGACTTTTCCATAGTGGAATTGTATTTACAATAGTTGATTGAATCTTTTCAGCCATTATAGTATCATTTCCCTGAACTAGGCGAATTTGTGGTGCCATTTGAATTGAAATCATTCTAGTTAATTCTAAATCATGAATTTTTTTCTCAAAACGGTTACAAAGAGCAGTTAAATCATTAACAGCCTGTGCATCTTCTGGCAGACCACTGATAGTTGATTTCTCTATTAGAGCAGGTAATTCCTCAGCCTGAACTTTAGCAAGTTTCTTTTTACCTGCTAAAATATACATGGAAAGCTCTTTAAAATAAATCTTATTAAGTTCATACATTTTGTCAAGCATTGCTATATCTTTCAATAACTGTATTTGATTTTTTTCTAAAGCTTCACAAATTTTGTTTATATTAACTTCTGCTTTATCATATTTTGCTTTCATTGCTGTAAGTTTGTTAGACGACTTTTTAAAAAATCCTAAAAATCCCTTCTCCTCTTCTTCTACCTCAAAACTTTTTAATTCTGTTACAACACCAGAAAGCATCTCTCCAATTTCTCCTAAGTCCTTGGTTCTTACATTATTTAAGGCAGTCTCCGAAAAATCTGCTATCTTTTTTTGAGCTCCTACTCCATATTGTAAAACCTGATTGGATTTATTTAAATCAATCTGATTTGCAAAATCATCCACCATTTTTTTCTCCTCTGGAGAAAGCATACTTTCATCAAGCACTGGTTTTTGAATTTGCACATCCTCTTTAATTAATATATCTTTACTTAGTCCTCCTTCAGTAGAACTATCATCATCAAAAGGTTCAAAAGTCAATGTTGGAATCTCATTATTCATTTTTTATCCTCCATAGTTTTATTTTCTAACTTTCATATTTTTCTCTGTTAGTCCTTCTTGTGCAAACATGGTTTGCAGTACAGATATATCCGTGGATATATCCATTGCCACATCTTCAAACAAACTATCTAATAAATTTTCAAAGGCAAGATTAATAGTATCCATTGTATCCTCTATTTCTTTCTTGGCACTTGAAATATTTTCTCCCTCTATAGGCTGATAATCTAATTTTCTATAGGCATCTACTAGTTTTAATGTTGTTGGCAAAAAGTACTCTGTAAATTTCTTTATTTCAGAAAACTTTTCAGGATGAATTTCTACATAATCATAAATTCTTCCAGTTATGTTTTCTAATCTATCTAATTTTTGTGAGATTTCCTCTCCTGGAATTGCAATATTGGCATCTTTGATTTCTGCAACAAATTTGCGCCCTTCATCTATTGCTTTTCTAATCTCTGGTTTTAATTCATCTTTTGTATTACTTTCTTCCTGTTTCAAGCTTTCGTCCGTTGTCTTATATAGTTGTTTTTCCTGATCTTCTAAATTCTTTATTTCTATATTTTTCTGTAACTGAAGATATTGTTCATAACATTCGTTATTTAACATAAAGCAAGTATTTTTATCATCTATATGTCCCTCTGGAAACATACCTATGGTAATCATCTTACGTAAGTCTTTGACTACAGCTTTGTTACTTAATCCTGTTGCTGAGGAAAGTTCATTAATTAAACAATAGTTGCGTCCTCGTAACTGTATTATATATCTTTGAAATCTTTTCAGCCTTTTACGAATTCTTCCTCCATTCATAAACAAGATTGCACTTAAAGCAAATAATGGAAAAATTCCGATGGCACCATTGAGAAATCCCCTCTCTCCATTAAACATAAATGTTAATATCAACCCAAGTACTGGTACTCCAAATATAATACTTCCGATGGATCCAAATACAGTAAACAATATATTTGACACTTGTCCCATTGGAACAGTAAACTTAGTGGGTTTCAAAGCTGATTTACTATTACGATTTCCTTGCCACTGAACATTATTATTACTATTCATGATACTGCCATTATATTTTTTTTCTTTCCTAATAGTATAAGAGTAATTATCTTTAGTCTGTCCATTATAATTTTGATTACTCCAACTTTTACTTTTATCCTGCTTCCAATCAATAGACTTTCTAACTTCATCAAGTGCACCTTTAACAATATTTTCAATGTCTTTATTTAGTCTATTAAAATCTTTGTTATTTAGTGCATTCTGTACTATATTTTTAATTTCGTCTCCTAAGTTTGAATTACTCCGTCTATTCATATTCCCTTCCCTCCATTCCTTTTCTCATTTGCTTAATACCTCTCTTTATTATCTTTCTTTTTCTTATATTATAAACCATAAGGATATTATAATCTAATAAATATTCACTACTTCTCCTATCCTTTTAAATTATAATTAATTCTTCTATTATTATATCATGAATAATCTAGATATTACAGAGTTTAGAAGTAGAGTATCTATATAATAAGAATAAAATTTATCCATTATACTTAGATTTTTACATTTCAGATAATGAAATATACTCTATGAAAAGAACAGATATTAGTAACAAATTAACAACTTGTCTAATATACTAAAATGTAAGCAGATTTAAAATATAATAGAGGAGAGAATAATCAATGGCTACTAAATTATTCAAACTTGTAATAGATGCTGTTACTACAACTGATACTGATATAAATCCAGAAATTGATAAATACTTTTATGAGCTAAGAGAAGACGAAAGAACTGCTGATACAGTTACTATTCCAGCTACTCAATTTACAGATGATACTGGTAATGTAATGACAGGTAATCTTACTACTGCAACTGCAGACAATGGATATTATATGCTATTTATAAATGGCGTATTACAGCAATCCAGTCTATATACAGTTAGTGGTGATGGATCTCAAGTTGTTATTACTGATGCAGCTACAATTCCTGTAGGTGCACCAATTACCTTAGTTGTAACTAACTTCGCTCCAGTATCCGATTCTGACACTACAGTAACAACTTAATCATCATACTGAGGATGTGCCATAACTTGCACATCCTTTATCTTTAAAATTTTATACCTATAATAAGGAACTCATTTCTTATTACATACATAGAATAATAAGAACGGCTTCTAATTAGGATACCCATTTTCCAAACTCATTGATGGAAAGCTAAAAATATATTTATCTTTGGAGTGATGATCATGTTTAAAGCAGATGTTTATCAATATAATGCCCTATCTGATGGTATAAAGAAAATTTATACTAATAATGATGAGTTAGTGGAATATGGAGACAAGGGTATCCTTGACCCTAATGAGGTCTCTTATTATAGCTTGTTTATCAATGGATTATTGCAGCCAAGGATTAACTATGAAATTGAAAAAGGTCTTCTCACTCTTAAAACTGAAGATGTTCCTTTAAAGGACTCTACTATAATTATTACTTTTGTTACCTTTAGAGATAAGATGTCTACTAATCTTAATTCTGCCATAACTGAAGGTGTCTTACCTTCAGGACATATATCTATAGGTCCTGTAACAGATATGGATATTAGTATTGAAAATACTGTAGACTCTTATTTAAAACTAGAAAAAGCTATTATATCTGGACCTAAGTCTGTACCCACAGGTCTTACAACTATTTGGGAATTCAGATTGACAATAGTTAATATAAGCAATATGCCTATTAACAATATTGTTGTAACAGATAATATTCTTCTAGACTATATATTAAATATAGAAAGTTTCTTCCCGTCTCATGGTAATATCCTTATAGAAAATAAGGTTATTACTTGGAATATAGATGCTTTAAATATAGATGAATCTGCTACTGCAATTTTTAAGGTAGAAGGTTTCTTCAATGCTGATGGTACCCGTTTCATCAGTAGCAGTCTCGCAACTGGAAATGCTATTTTAG
Organism: Tissierella pigra; assembly: GCF_009695605.1. Classification (GTDB taxonomy): domain Bacteria; phylum Bacillota; class Clostridia; order Tissierellales; family Tissierellaceae; genus Tissierella; species Tissierella pigra. The sequence goes on along the minus strand of NZ_VUNQ01000018.1, from coordinate 41,541 downwards.
GTCCCATAACAACGGATATTGTCGGTGGAAGCTCAATATATGTTAGTAAAGGATTAGATATTAGCACAACAATTACATCAGGTCCTACAAAAGTAAATATTAAAGAAACTAACACATGGAGAGTAGAAATAAAACTATCTAATCTTAGTGATGATAATATATTTAATGTTCTGGTAACAGATACATTACTTATTGATACTATTCATAATGTTAAAATCATAAATATATCCCATGGAACTGCCTATTTAAAGAATAACGAAGTTCTTTGGGAAATTGATATACTAAAAAAATCAGAAAGCTCTATTCTTGTAATGGATATAACTGGTTCATTTGCTATAGATGGATTTAGAAGCTTAGATACTGTTATAGGAGTTGGGAATATAAATTCCCATAAAATATATACAAATCCTTCACGGGATTTTCAAATCATCGTGTATCCAGTTACAAATCCAGTGAAAAAACAATTGTTGCTACAAAATATTCTATTAAATAAACCATTAATCGGATTTTTAGGCAATTTTAGAAAGTGGAAATTTTCTCTTAAAATTACTAATCTAACAAATGATATTTTGGAAAATATTGTTGTAATAGACTATATTCTGCTTGATAAAATTAACTATATCTACACCTTATTTGTAGATTCTGGTCAAATTTCCATATCTCATAACTCTATTATATGGAATATTGAAAAACTCTCTCCTGGGGAAACCTTAACTGCTATTTTTGAAATCGAAGGCTTTTTTAATACTACTGGATTACATTCTCTTAGTAGGGCTATTGCTTCAGGTTTAAGTCCAAATTCCTGCATATTATCAGATATATCTTCAGGAGCATCTATTAAAGTTATTGACTATATCAATGATTTAGAAAATACCTGTGCCATTGTCCACAAAGTTTTTTCTCAATATAAACAAAGAGTTTGCTTTGAAAATATTGAGATAGGTATCAATGACAGCAGTTTCAAAAACATTTTATTTAAATCAGGATTTATTATAGAAGACAGTCTAATAATTACTAATTTAGTAAATAAACCAAACTTTAAAAGAGTTAGATTTCTCTTAAAAATCCCATTTGAGATAATCACTACAAACAATACTATAATTAAAGGCTATCTTCCTAATATATCTAAAGATATTGTCATGTTTATGCCAGAATCAAGAGATGAGTTTACATTTGATATTATGGTGGAAACCAGCTCCAAACTTTTAAAAGAACCTGTTAAGTTAGATAATCAATTAAACTTTCCAGTAGGTGTATTTATTATTATTAAGGCAGTAGGAAAGGTACAGATATTAATCCCTAGCTTTAAATCGCTTCCTGAACCTTGCATCTGCCAAGAATTCAATGAGGATTATGTTTGTAGTATTTTTAAATTTAAGAATTTCCCTAATTTTTTACCATTACAAAATAAGCCCTTTGTTCAAAGCAAGCAAATAGAAATCAGTAAAAATAATCAATGTCCCAATATATTCGGCAATCTAACTATTGAAAAATATATTACATCAGGACCCGTAGCAGTCAACTCCAATACTGTAAATACTTGGAGAATAGAAATTAAAATAGTCAATAATGGATATGGTCCAGTTAGTAATGTTTTTGTGACTGATACTTTACTACTAGATGATTTAGTTGATTTTAATATTATCAGCCTTACTCAAGGCACTATATCACAGGAGAACAAACAAATTATATGGGATGTTGGAACCTTAAATTCTAATGGTAATGTTGTAATGATTGCAGAAATCACCGGTTCTCTCAGTAACAAAGGAAGTGGGATTCTTAAAGGAGAAAGGTATCAATATAATACGGTTTCCGATGGAATTAAAAAAGAATTTACAAACTATGATGAACTAATAATCTATGGTAACAGTGGCATACCTAATCCAGATGAAGTCTCCTTCTATAATCTTTATATTAATGGAGTATTACAGCCAGAAACCAATTATATAGTAGAAACAGGTCTTTTAACTTTAACATTACTAGAACCTCCTGAAAATGGAGTGCCTATTATTCTTGAATATTTAATAATAAATGATGCAAATGAGCAACTTTTAAAAGCAGAACTTTATCAGTATAACACCATTTCCAACGGAGAGAAAATTTATACAAATGAAGATGAATTAACTATATATGGAAACAAAGGAATTCTTGACCCCCAGCACACTTCTTATGAAAATCTTTTTATAAACGGAGTCATCCAACCAAGTATCAATTATATAATTAAAAAGGGTCTTCTTGTATTAGAAGTAGAATATCCCCCTATTAAAGGAGTTCCTATTTCTATACAATTTATTTCTTTATTTTTATCAAAGGATTAAATGTAACCTTTATTGAAACCCATTGAGGGAAGGTTTCTTATATAAAACTATTAAATAAGGCTTTTCTATTGTTATAAAAATATATGGTATGGGAGTTTTTTTAATGGATAATAATACTAAACTAATGAGCATAGTTTTTAATTTAGAGGAGAATCCCTTGTTTACAAGAGAGTATCCCTCTGATATTATCATGTTTCAAACTTTTTCTTCAATTCAAACCAATACACCGATTTGGACACCTGCCTCTGATAAAAGTATATTTCTTACAGCATTGCAGGTTTCTGCTTCTGTTCCGCTGGTTATTAAATTAAATAGAGAGAATAATGCAACCTTTATGTCTATCATCCTTACCAGTACCCTTGCCACCTATAGTGAAAGCTTTCCCTCTCCTATTAAATTTAATCCAGATGAAGTTATATCCATTTCAACAAATGCTGTAGGCACAGTAAATATCACCCTTTTAGGCTATGAATTTTGAGGCAAAGGAGAGAGCTATATGATGAAAAAAAGCATTCAAAATAGTGGTATTCTACAGGATAATCAGCAGCCTTTCTTAGCATTAGAAGAAAATTCCAATATAGTTAAATATAATAGTTTTGGAATTTTAACTGAAAAACAAAATCTGTGGACACCAGAAGCACAAAAAAGCATTTTCCTCACTGCAGTACAAGTGTCAGCTCCACTGCCAGTGTCTATTATTTTGAGCGATAATGACAATGATTTTCTTACCATAAGAATAACTGAACCCCTTAGCAGTATGAGCCAACGCTTTCCTTCCCCTTATAAACTTGGAACGAATAACTCTATTATGGTAAGTACATCTGATGAGAATATGGAATGCAACACCTTTGGTGCTGCCAATGCTACTCAAGCTGCTTTTAATGGTAGAAGTGATTTCAGTAATATCAATAATGCAATAGGACTTCATAACGGAAGTCTTGCTATCCTAAACTCAGCCTTACTTAATCAAAGTAGCGGAAGAATTATTTTAGGATATACTATGTTACCATCAGAATATGAATTCTTAGAAATCAAACAAGTTATTATTAAATATTATTGTCGCCTTAGTCTAACTCTTGCAGTAGGAGTTAGTTCAATGATACTCTATTGGCGGCCTAATTCTCAGGGAAATTGGATTCAATTACAAAGAATAGACCTTTCTCTAATAGGAACTGTTAACTATTTAACTACTCCTATAGAATATGATATAACAGACACAGTATTGGGATCCTCCAACCCTTGGGAAGTAATCAATGGTCTCCAAACATCCTTTGTTGGAATTCATACTGGATTAGGTCTTGGAAATGTAGTACAACTAGATGCAATAGAGATTGAAATCTGCATGACAGGAAAAAATCAAATTACACTTTTTGGATATGAATCTTAATTTTAAAATCTTGGCTAAATTGGGGATTGAAATTAGAAATGGAAAAAATAAAAAGCCATAGAAATATTATCAAATATTTCTATGGCTTTTTATCTCTTTATGAAATGTATTATTATTCATTTAGTTATCTTCTAGAAATTTTTTTAGCCCTCTAAATGTTTCATCACTAATAACGTGTTCAATTCTGCAGGCATCCTCTTCAGCTATTTCAGGAGATACCTTGATTATATCTGTTAAAAATGTTGTTAATACCTTATGTTTGTTAGTGCTGAATCACCGCTAGAATGAGATAGATTAATATTTATGCTGAAAGATACCACCTCCGAATCAAAAATAAACACTAGTTAGTATATACTACCTACTATGTAGTACTAAATTTAAAACTATTTTATAATAATAAAGTATACTATTCATTGTGGGCATACTTTATTATTCTTAGAATGTTGGCTACTTTAAAATACCACTGGACCATAAGGTGAATTAGCTTCTATATTAACTCTTTTAATATATATATTCTTCTGTCAATCTAGACTTATGAATCATATTCCTATATAAATTGGATATCTCCAGCACTTCCTTATGTGTTCCTACGGCATCCACTTTTCCCGAATTCATTACAATAATCTTGTCTGCATTTTCAATTGATTTAAGTCTATGGGAAGTGATTACAACTGTTTTATTTTTGATTAACCTATTCAAACTCTCTTGAATTTTCATCTCATTTTCCACATCTAAGGATGAGGAAATCTCATCTAATAGAATTATTGGTGCGTCCTTTAGGAAAGCTCTGGCAATGGAAATTCTTTGTCTTTCACCACCTGATAATTTGCTTCCATTTTCTCCTATTAAAGTATCATAACCATCAGATAATTTTAGGATAAATTCCTCACAGTGAGCTAATCTTGCGGCTTCTTTTACCTGTTCATCAGTTGCATCTTTGTTTCCAATTCTGATGTTTTCCATTACTGATGAATTAAATAGCGTAACATCTTGAAATACAATAGAAATCTTTTCATATAAACTTTCTGTGTTAATTTTCTTAACATCTTTACCGTCTATTAAAATACTTCCCGTATCATAATCGTATAACCTAGCCATTAGTCTTAGAATAGTGGTCTTTCCACAACCCGATGGTCCAACTAGTGCAGTTACTTTTCCTTGTTCTGCTATAAAAGAAACATCATCTATAATACGCTTTTTATCAGTATATGAAAAGTTCACATCTCTAAACTCAATATTAAAGGAGTTTAGATCAATTGTTACTCCTTCTTGAATTGAAGTCTCTCTAAGTTCTTTGATTCTAGAAATTCTTGCATCTAGATACAGTATTTCAGCCATATTTTGATGAAGATTATCCATTGCTGACATTATCTTAGTAGCAACCAACAAATAAGCTATAAAATAAACGATAGATATTTCATTATTTATAATCAAAGTAGCTCCTGTAATAATTGTAGTTCCCAAGGATACCTTCACTAATGCTGAGGCTAGATTAATTGGAATAGCCTGCTTGAATTCAGTTCTTATATGAAGCTTCTCTCCTTCTTCTACAGATTTTTTTAAGTCTTTCAGCACATCATCCTTTAATGAATATGACCTTATCTCTTGATGCATTTCTATTGCTTCTTGAAATTTATCAGAATTCTCCCTGAGTTTATAATAATACTCTGCTGAAGCTTCAATTTGTGCTCTTTTAGATACATATGCTGAAATTATACTTGCAAATAATGGTACTAATACCCCTAAGCCCAACTTAATATTATTTGACAGAAGAAATACTGCAGAAATTATAAAATATACACAAAAACCTAAGGCCTGAGGTATTGCATGACTTAATGCATGTTCAATATCAGCTGCATCTTGCATTATGGTCTGAGACAAATCCGATACATTGTGTTTTGAGAAATATGATAGTGGTAAATTCTTCAATATATTTGCTATATCAATCCTTAAATTAGCTGCTTCTTTGTATGTTTGGTTATATAAATTAACATAATTAACATCTAAGACTATATGCATTATTACCCCAGTAATAATAATCGTAATTACATAAAAAACAGCACTTTTGAGTTCTCCATTTAGTATCTCATTTACAAACATCAAAATAATAATTACTGGTGAAGCATAAGCAACATATGAGAAAAAAGAAGTTATAGATGCCTTAATTAATCCTTTTGCTCCTGTTTCACTTAGGGAAAATCTATCTTGAAGCCATTTCATCATAAATCCTCCATTCATTGGTCTTAGAAAATAGTTCTTGAAGATATCTATATCTTGAATCTATACTCATCAATTCTTTATCAGTTCCTCGTTCAATTATTTTCCCATCATCTAATACCAAGATTTCATCTACATTTCTGATGGAAGATAGTCTATGGGCAATCATAATGACAGTCTTTCCTTCCATCAAATTAGAAAACGCTCTTTGAATTTCATATTCATTTTCTGGATCTGCTGCAGCAGATGCCTCATCTAGAATAATGATATTCGCATCTTTAAGTATTGCCCTTGCAATAGCTATCCTTTGTTTTTCTCCACCTGATAGGTGGACTCCTTCTGATCCGATTATGGTATTTTCCCTAGTTTCAAATTTATCCAATATATCATTACAATTAGCAAGTTTAAGGGCTCTCATAACTTCAGAATAACTGGCATTTTGGTTTCCAACCTTCACATTTTCATAGATACTCGTCTTGAACAATTGTGCATTTTGAAATACATTTGTGATATTCTCACATATGGCCTTTTCAGAATAATCAGTGATGTTTTCCCCACCGATAAGGACTTCTCCATCATCAATCTTATAAAATCCACTTATAAGTTTTGCAATGGTGCTTTTGCCGCTTCCAGAAGAACCTACAAAGGCGTAGGTCTTACCCCCTTCTAGCTTTAAGCTGAGATTCTCTAGTACGTAGTCTTCTTCATATTTAAAAGAAACATTTTTAAATTCAATATTGAAATTCTTAAATTCCCCTCTGCTGCCATGTAATATCTTTTTTCTATTCATTTCATTAAACATTTCTTCTAATTTATCTACAACATCTTTTGCTTGCATATTATACATACCTACATACATAACCTTCATTAGAGATGCAAATAGAATACTAACAAATACTGCAAAAAATATTATTTCAGCTAATATTGTCATAGCACTTGTCCCACGATTTATAAAGAAAATCGCAAAAGGAATAGTAAATGTTATACACAGATTAAACAAAGTCTGAAATGAAACATATGGAAATCTACAACTCATAGAATAGTTCAAAGCAAATTCTGAATAATCATTGATAGAGTTATATAAGGATTTTAAAGTATATACTGTACCATTAAACACTTTCAATACTTGAATACCTCTAACATATTCCACGCTTTCAGCATTCATTTTTTCTAATGCTGTAGTGTAATATTTTATAAATTGTGGATCTCCGTACATTCCCTTAAACTGCAATACTCCTAAAATTGTAATAACAAGTAATAGTATTACCAATTTATAATCAATAACAATTAATGTGATAAACATCAATATAGGAACAAGTATAGCTACTGTAGTATCGGGAATGAGGTGTGCGACCACCATATGAGTCCTGCTTGCATTATCATCAATTATTTTTCTAATTTTACCTGACGAATTCATATCAAAAAAGTTCCAAGATGCATTCATAAGATACTCAGCCCCTACTTTTCTTAAATTAGTTTCCAATCTAAATCCCAACAAATGAGACATCCATAATGCTACAAGATATACTACCACATATGCTATAAGCAGAGCTACTATTGTAACTGCATAATCCATAGCCTTTCCTAAACTCTGGACTACAAAGAATTCCCTTAAAAAATTCCATAAATAATAATACGGGACAATGGTCAATACCGCTGTAGCTACAGAGAAAGCCACCGAAAGGAGTAAGTAATTCATTTTTTCTGGAATGTATTTGAATAATCTCTTATAGGTATTCACTAAGTTTTTCTCTCCTTTCCCTTATCTAATACTTGACCACCTATACCATAGGGAAGACATACTGGTACATCTAAAATAGGATGGCGGATTACCTCTGCCTCTACATTAAAAACCTCTCGAAGGGTTTGAGGTATAATTACATCTTCTGGGGAACCAGTGCTATGTACTTTCCCCTCTTTAATAGCTATAAGATAATCAGAGAACATTATGGCATGATTTAAATCATGGAGAACCATAACAATAGTCACTCCCTGCTCTATATTTAATTGCTGTAATAGATACAATGTTTCCAATTGATGAGAGATATCCAAATAAGTAGTAGGCTCATCAAGAAATAGAATATTAGTTTTCTGTGCCAATGCCATGGCAATCCAGGCACGCTGTCTCTGCCCTCCTGAAAGTTGATCCATCTCCCTATCAGCAAGCTCTTTCATATTTGTACAAGCTAACGCCCATTTAATAATTTTCTTATCTTCTAAGCTAAGCCCTGACATCTTACTTCGGTATGGAAATCTTCCGTACTCTACTAAGTCAGCCACAGTAATACCAGAGGGGGTTTGTGTCCCTTGAGGAAGAAGAGCCAGATTTTGTGCTACTAACTTAGTTGGCATACTATGAATTGACTTTCCCCCTAAACATACTACGCCTTCAGTAGGAGCAATTAATCGGGACATGGTTTTAAGAATAGTAGATTTTCCCGAGCCATTGGAGCCAATCAGCGTTGTAATTTTCCCCTTAGGAATCTCTATATTAAAATCAGCAAAAACTAAAATTCCACTATATCCAGCAGATAGTTTGCTGGCTTTTATGCAACATTCCACTATATTTCACCTCCTATTTGCTTTCGAAGCAAATACAAAAAATATGGCGCAGCCAAAACAGAAATAACAATTCCAACTGGTATTTCAATTGGCTGAAATAGAGAACGTCCAATAGTATCAGCCATGAGTAGTAGCAAACCTCCTATTAGCATCGAAGCAGGAATAAGCATACGATGTCTTGCTCCTATATACCTTCTTGCAATATGAGGTCCTACTAAACCAATAAAGCTAATCCCCCCAGTGACAGAAACACAGCTTGCAGCCAAAGCAACGGAAACAATCAACAAGATTCTTCTTTCCCTCTCTACCTTAACACCCAATGCTAAGGAAGCTTCCTCACTCAGGAGAAGTAAATCCAAAACATTAACCTTAGTAAAAAGAATTGGAATAAGGACTGAAAGATAAGGAATCAGCGCTTTGACTTGATACCAACTGGTTCCCCATATATTTCCTGACAACCATCTAGCCACCAATTGATAGCTGCTGTTATCCATATCGGAAGCCATAATAGTCATAATTGCAGTAAAACCTGCTGAAACTCCAATCCCTCCTAGTAAAAAGTAAGAAGGTCTTACTTTCCCGTTTCGATTGGAAAAAACGTATAAAATCCATGCTACTAAAAGCCCTCCAATCATGGCAAAAATAGGTTGATATACCATAGTACTGATATGCAAAGAAGGAAAAAGAGTTAGAAATAGCATAACCATAAACCCTGCTCCAGCATTTATTCCTAAAATCCCTGGATCAGCCAGCTGGTTTCCTGTCACGGCCTGCAGTATGCATCCTGATAATGCTAACCCCATTCCACATAGGAAAGCCAGGATAATACGAGGAAGGCGAATCTGCAAAAGCACGGTAGATGAGTCCACCCCTTGCGAGTTAAGTAAACTCTCAATGACATATCCATAAGGAATTTTGGAATATCCCATATTCACGGATAAAAGTATGACAATAAAAACTAACATTAAAAGAAACCATAGCACTAGCCACTGTCTGCCTCGCTTCATCATATAATCCCTCCTTTCTTCCTATAGGTCAACCCTAGAAAGATGGGAACACCTATTGCTGAAACCAGTGCCCCTACAGGAGTGTCAAAAGGAGCATTAATAGTACGAGCCACTATATCAGCAAGCACCAATAATACTGCACCTAACAGAGCACACACAGGCAAAAGCCTTCTATAATCTGTCCCAACAATAAAACGCACTGAATGTGGCACAATTAATCCTATAAAGGAAATTCCCCCTACCAAAGAAACACTGGCACCTGCCATTATCAAAACCGTAGCCATACCTATTACACGAACTAATTGTACATTTATTCCAAGACCCACAGCACTTTCCTCACCTAAAGCCAATATTGATAATTGGTAAGAAAGGAACTGACTTAAAAGTGCAGCTCCAACAATCCAAGGAATTGTTATAATAAGCTGTTGCCACGTAATTCCTGACAAGCTTCCGGCAGTCCAAAAGGATAAAGATTTTGAAAGACCAAAAACCAGAGAAACCCCCTGACTCAAGGCAGTTAACAGAGCTGAAACAGCTGAACCTGCTAAAATCAACTGAATTGAGCCAGATTTTCCCTTACCCATGCCTAAACCATATACCATCAGTGCTGCAAGGACTGCACCTAGAAATGCTGCAAACATCATACTAAGAGCCGATATTGATGGAAAAAATACAGCAGTAAGGGAAACGAGAAAACCTGCTCCTGCATTTATTCCCAATAGACCAGCATCAGCTAATGGATTCCTTGTCATCCCCTGCATAACAGCACCTGCAAGAGCAAAGGCCGCCCCAGTAAAGCAGCCAGCCAATGCTCTGGGCATACGCATTTCCAGCATTACCCTTCCTATTTCAGAAGGACTGCCTCTATAAGCAAGAGTATGTAACAGTATGTTAAGATTTCCTCCAGCAACTCCAACACTTACAGATAGCAGAATGGATATCAGTAATATGAAAACCAATATCAATAGAAATAATGAATATCCTGTTCTCGTGCGTATCCACTCTATTGGTACTGTTGATACTTTTCTAGATTTTTTTGTTTTCTATTATTCCACATTTGTATGATTAATGATGGCATTAGCCATTTTCTCCATATAAATTAGTTTACCATTAGGTGTATAAGCCATGTCATACTGTTCATTGTTCAAACCATAGTATATATTCCCATTTCTCACAGCTTTCTGGTTTTGCCAAGTGGGACTATTCACCGTATCTCCAACCTTCCCATCATCACTGAAGAAAAAAATATGGTCTGCATCAATTTTTGAGAAATATTCTGCATCCACCACTTCTCCCCAAACACCTTCAGGGGTGCCGGCAGAAGCAGGAAGCTTCATTGCATCAAATATGAGTTCTCCCGGACCACCTGTTCTATAAACATAATAGGACCCGAAATGGACTGAATTAGCTTCTATGACTGCAAAAGTTTCATCTCCTACTACTTCCTTTACCATTTTGGCAAATTCTATAGCCTTTTCATCATAATTTTCAAGCCAGTTGTCTACAATTTCCTCTTTACCAAACCACTCTCCCAACTGCTTAAATCGCCCCTTCCAGTTAACGAAGCTCATATCATCACTAAGCATAACTGTAGGTGAAATAGCTTTCAGCTGTTCATATACCTTTTCATGGCGAATGTTCATGATAATCAGGTCTGGTTTAAGCTCTGCAATTTTCTCAAGATTGAGATCTCCTGATGCTCCAGAATAATTTCCTACTGTTTCTACCTTATTTTCCATAAAATATTTCTGAAGGTAGTCTGGCACCGTTACACTATCAAACATGCTGGTATTTGCTGAGGCAATAAATGGCATTTCCAAAATAATAAGCTCATCTGCTGATCCCGAAACATCCACTATACGCTCTGGATTAGCAGGGATTTCAACATCACCCTTCATATCCTTTACTATAATAGTCTCTCTACCTTGGTTGACAGGATCTGTAGGTTTGCCTGATGTCTGTGAATTATTATTCTCTGTAGAGCATGCTGTCATTAAAATCACCAAAATAAGACAAATTGGTATAATAAATTTTTTATTCATTTAAATCCTCCTCTTTGTTATCATATCTTAGTTAGTCTAGGCTAACATTAATTAGTATATTAAAAAAACATCTTTCTTTCTGCCCCTAGAGGGATTTTCTTTATCTCTAGACGGAATTCTACTATTATAAAAGCTTTAAATTTTTATACAGATTACCATCAGTCACAATCAAATTTGACTTTACTAGCATAAAATCTAACTCTTGACTAGTTAGCAATGACTAACTATAATGGAAATAGATAGTGTGTCGTCTATTTTACTTTTTAGTAGATGATGAAAAGATGTAGGAGTGATAAAATGTCGTATTTACCCTTAAAATTTGAATCTTCCAATATATTTGCAAGAAAAATCATTACTGTAAGACCAGATGTAAATATCATGATTTCCTCAGGCATATTACCAGATAAAGCAGAGAGAAAATCCGGAACTACATCGCCTATATTTGAATTAAGTTATAGCAGAAAAAATCATATTTTTGGAGAAGTAAATAACACCCCTGTTGAACTTCGACCAGGTTATTCATCTTTAGGTTTTCTAGGACAAACTAATTGTCATTCTAAGTATGATAGGGATGAGGAAATAAATTTATACTCTATTTGGGTTAGCTCCAGTGCCTTTGACCACTTCTGTGAGTCGGTTTGCGGCAAAAACAATATCGGTTTTAGCTCATTTCAAAAGGGTACATACTATTGCTACGATTTCAAAAGTGATGTACGAGAGGAAAGCATTTTAAAAAAGCTAGATTTATGTTTTGCTAATGGATCAGACAATCTCAACAAACTGTTACTTGAAAGCTATATTTTAGAGCTGATGTCCATAAATATCAAAAGATTACTTTGTGAAGATTGTTCTAAGAATCTCCCTAATCAACTGTCAAAAACTGATATGGAGTGTTTGATGTATGCCCGTGAAATTTTATTAAATAGATTAGAATATCCTCCCACATTACTAGAATTATCCCGCATAATTCACATGAATGATTGTAAGTTAAAACGTTCATTTAAACAATACTTTGGAAAAACAGTATATGAGTTCATCCGTGAACAACGGTTTGAAAAAGCTTTCTCTCTACTTGAAGGTGGAAAACATAATGTGAGCGAAACAGCTTTTGCTATAGGATATTCAAATGTAAGCCATTTTTCAAAAACATTCAAAGAAAGATTTGGAATTACTCCACGGGATTTATGCAAATAGGAAAATCTCAACTATATGTAAAGTAAAGGGTAGCTTTGAAATAAAACTAAAGCTACCCTTTTGACCATGCAGTTCAAATGAAATATATGCTATACCTCATCTAAGAAAACGAAAGTGGGAATCTGTATACCTTCGTAAGTAGTATATAGTGTTTGAGAACGAACGGAAAAATACTTTTTGATATTTGTGTCTATCATTACCTCCTGTACAGCTCCTTCTTGGTAATCATTATCCCCTAATAAAAAACACTTGTTAGCTATCCTAATTGCATGATTGGGATAGTGGGTATTGATGATGCAGGATATATTTTGCTCAGAAACAACATTCTTTATCAGCTTCAATAACCTTAATTGATTGCGAAAATCTAAATGGGCTTCTGGCTCATCTAATATCAGAAGCTGTGGTGAATTTACCAATGCCCTTGCGACAAAAACAAGCTGTAATTGTCCACCACTTAATTCATTACAGGGTTTATCTCTCAAATCCTTAATACCTATACGCTCTAAAATATCATCCGCTTTTTGATAATCTTTATTCTGTGGAACTGCAAAATATGAATTGTGTCCTACTTTTCCAAATACAACCATATCCCGAACAGAATATGAAAATGAGGATTTATGTGCTTGTGGAACATATCCAATCTCAGCAATGGGTTTGTTGTTGCCGCTTTTTTGCCCGGCAACGATAGAATAACCGCTTTTCCATTTCAATATCCCAGCAATACATTTAATCAATGTTGTTTTTCCAACTCCATTACGACCCATGACAGCCATGATTTCACCTGGGTCCATTTTAAAATTGACGTTTTCCAATATAGGTGTCTTTTGATTATAATAAAATGTTCCATCTTTGACCTCTAACAATATCTACATTCCTCCTTTGGATTGCCTATAAATTACTGCAAAGAAAGGGGCTCCAATTAATGCAGTTAAAATTCCAATAGGTATTTCTGCTAGTGTTAGATTCCTTGCTATGCTGTCAACCAGTATCATAAATATCGCACCCATTAAACAAGATACCGGAAGTAGTCTGCCATGATTACCACCTACAATTCGTCTGCATATATGAGGAATAACAAGACCGATCCAACCAATTATGCCTGATACCGTCACACAAGCTGCAGTTACCAATGTGGAGAAAAAAATTATATTCCAGCGTGTACGGTTTGGATTGATACCCATTGTATAAGCATCCTCATCTCCAAGGGATAATAAGTTGATTTTCCAGCGTAGAGCCAACAAGCCTATAATACCTATTGATGCGGGAATAATTGAAATCTTTATATGGGTGTATGTGGTATTAGAGAAACTCCCCATAAGCCAAAATGTTATTGCAGGTAGTTTATCTCCAGTATCAGCCACATATTTTACAAGTGATGTAAGTGCATTGAAAATTGATGATACTATAATACCAGATAATATAAGGGATAACGTTTCTGTACGACCTTGTCCACCTGCAAGAAAGAACACCAGTAGGATACTGGAAATACCAAAAACAAAAGGAAGTAAAGACGAAATCACACTGTCGTCAGAAAAAAGTAGTATTCCTAAAGCCGCACCAAATCCAGCACCTGCACATACTCCCAATAAGTCAGGGCTTACCAACGGGTTTTGAAATGTCCCCTGTAAGGCGGCACCAGATATTGATAATCCGGCACCCACCAATCCAGCTAATAATATTCTCGGCAGACGTACATTGATTAATACATGATCCATAATTTTAAGCGTATCGTCATAGGTTCCATTTATTCGATTTTTAATTACATTACCAATATCTACTAAGCTAATTTTATATCTTCCAAAAACCATAGAACCAACTATTACCAGTACCAGCAAAATGCAAAGAAAAGTTATAATTATTAAATATTGATTTCTGACAGTTCTATCCATAGCTATTTAATGTCCCTTAAATTCAAAATCATGTCCATATTTTCCTCTGTCAAAGTGACATTATGTAGTCTTCTATAATATCCAGATAATTCACTACGAAACTCTTCTTCGCCATATAGTTCAGGATATGCCTTCGAAATCAACCATAAAGGCATTAATGGAGAATCTGCACAAGGTGCACCCCATGAATAAGCTGTCTGCGGAATATCATAGATAGCTTGATTTTCCCAAGCCTCTAAAAGTGACCAATCTTGTCCTTCTATGCTATTGTTCAAATACCTCTGTGCTGGTACATTGTGGAATACAAAAATAATATCTGGATCCCACTCATAAATTTGTTCCATATCCACCTCGGCGGTTCCCTCTATACTGGTTGCTACATTTACTATACCAGCCTTTTCAAAAAAACTTTCTGCATAAGAATCAAAGGAGCTGCTGCCAGCCGCAACTAAACTACCACCAACATTGCTAAACACCCACAAACCGCGTTTTGGTTCTTTAGTCTGTCCTACCAAGATTTCTTCAACTTTTGTGTCAAAATACTCCCATTCTGTTTCAAGGCTTTCACCGCCATCCGTTTCAAATATCTCTCGTAATAAATTATCCCAAGCAACCGTTACATCTTTAGGGTCGATTAATTTAGGAGAAAAGAAATTGATAATAGGAAGTCCAATATTTTCAAGACCTTTCCTCTGATTTTCACCATAATAAAGAATAATATCCGGATTTAGTGCCAAAAGTGCTTCAGTATTGATAGAAAAATCATCCCCTACAAAAGTTGTTTCAATATCTTTATAATTGGGAAATAACTTTTTCATAACATCTTCGTTAGAATATACAAAAGCTTTTGGGCTAAGGCCTACAATCATATCTGTATCAGGTATAACTTCAAGCAAAACTGAAGTAACTGGCGGTGTAATAACAACAACATGCTCAATTTCCGATACTGGAGGAATTTCTACTTCATTGCCTCCCAAGTCTATTATTGTCCTTGTGTGAGATTGTGTATCTTCATCTGATTTATTGTTCGTGGCTTTCGCAATTGTTTCAGTTTGATTGATTTCTTGCTGTGTATCACTGCCACATCCAGTCAACGAGTATAACATTACAATAGCCAGCAGTAAAATAATAATTTGTCTTTTCATTTCCCCCTCCTATTTTATACATATTTTACGCATGATTTTGAATTAAATTATTTGCATGTTCTAAAAATCCCTTAATTGCCTCTAATTGATCACTAGGTAATCCTTCTACATAGTCAAATAAGGCTTTATCATGCAGATTGTGATATTTTTCATGATACTCATAGGCTAGTTGCCCCTTTTCTGTCAAAAATAATTTATGACGTTTTCTATCTTCATCATCCTGCTCTTTTATTACAAATTCCCGCTCCTCTAATTTAAGTAGCGTTTTATGAACAACAGCACGGGTAATACCAAAACGTCTGGCAATCTCTGAACTAAAAATACCTGGATAATCACCAATCATCTTTATAATATGGATTTCACCTCGATAAAAGATCATGTCCTCGCTTCCAAAATCCAATACATTTGTTCTGCTATTTGCAATATTCTCTGTAAGGGTAATAAAAGCATTTATAACCTCATTTCCTAATCCTTCCATACATACTACACCATCACTTTCTTATAAAGATAACCTTGAAATCTCTCAGATTGGATTGAATGAACAAGTTGAAGTCTTCCCTTGTTCAGTGCAGTTTCAACTCGATTTCTTGTTGGAGAAGGCTTAATCCCATTCATAACTATTATTATCCTTATCAATATAATTGCATGATGAAAGCGCAAGTAAAAACAACTCTACATTTTGTTCATCATATCCTGTTTCATTAGCAATTTCTGCTACCGTTGTTGGTTTATCCAAGTAAGAAAAAATATCTAATTTTATGGATTCAAACAAAAGCTGTGCAGCTTGATATTGATTAAGAACTTGATAATAGATATTTAGGGTAATCTGTGCATGCAATTTAACACCTTCTTTCCTAAGTTAGTTCTCGCTAACTATATTTGTATACATAGCATACAATAAAAACAATCGTATGTCAAGCATACAATTGTTTTATAAAATTACTACCTATTCTCTAATAAAATAAAAATAGTATCTTATCTATAAATTATCACTATTATCTTCCAAAATTCTTTTTAAACCTTGGAAAGTTTCATCACTGATTACATGTTCTATTTTACATGCATCTTCTTCTGCAATTTCATGCGATACTTTAACTATGGTGGTAAAGAATTCTGTTAAAACTTTGTGTTTTTCATAGATATCTTTAGCAACCCTAGTACCCTTCTCTGTTAATTCAATATAACCACTGTCATCTACTAATATATAGCCATCATCCTTTAAAATTCCTATTGCACGACTTACACTAGGTTTACTAAAGTTTAATTCCCTTGCTATATCTATAGATCTAACTTGACCATTACGCTTCCTTAAAACTAAAATGGTCTCTAAATACATTTCTCCTGATTCATACATATTTTTTACCTCCATACTACTTTTATACAATAATCATATCAAAGATTTATAAAAAAGACTAGGTACAATATCAGTGTATCAATTCCATATATTGTGTAGTTTCAACAAAATATAATACCTTATCTGTTTCCTGATGCAATTATTCTATACTCATTTGGCAGTATTCCCGTACTCTTACGAAATAATTCTGAAAATCTACTGGCACTATTATAGCCTACGGTCTGTGCTATTTGATTTATAGTTAAATCTGTACAGCTTAGAAGATATTCTGCCTTACTCATACGCCGATGCTGAATATATTTAGTAATAGTACATCCATGAAGTAGTTTAAAAGAAGTTTTCAGCTTTGTTGTTCCCATACAGGCAATTTTTGAAAGTTGATCTAATGTAATATCAAAAGCATAATGGTCGTCTATATATGCAGTAACAGATAAGAGAAGCTCCTTGTCCTTTGCAGATAAAGTAATTTGCTTTTGACTATCCTGTTTTCTTTGACGTTCTACCACAAGTGCTACTGCCTCAGTCACCTTTGCATCATAAAATAGTTTTGCTGCAATGCCCTCTCCTCGATAATTTTTTATCTGCATAAGAAGCATTACCATTTCAGGGAAATCATCTGTTTCATCTATGCTCTGAAAGGCATCATATGGACTTTTATATTCTCCAAGATAATGTTTTTCCAGATATTCCTCATAATATGAAGGAAAGATTTCTATTCCTGTACTGTAAATGGGGATTCGTTTATGTATATTAGCCTTAAAGGGCTTATCCCCACCAATAAAGGTCTTCACACAATTTGCTTCCAGTCTATTATATGGTATCAGTTCTTCCCCTGAAATAGATTCATAATATGTTATACTTAAACATCTGGGGACACTCATCTCAACAATCTTATCCTCATGAAAAGAAAAATCATGAATCTTTATACAATATAAATTTTTCTGCTCATATATCCAGTATTGCCCTGTTCCTATAGAATCTGACAGCTCCCAACATTTCCCCATAACACAAAAATCACCTTTGTTTTCAACAGGTAAAAAACCTCTATTTGTAAGTAAAGGGTCATAATATTCATTTATTATATTTTTCATTTCTATTATTCCTCCTATCACGATTGGACGAAAATATATCACGAAAAGACTAATACATTCTATAACTATTGTATAATAGCTTCCTTTGAATTACAATGATTTTTAGTTAGTCATGACTAACTAAAAATTTCAAGCAAAGGAGTTATTTTATGAATCACAAATCAATTAAAAAAAGCCTTACAGTAAAAGATCTTGTAACCTGTGGTATTTTTACTGCACTATTTTTCGTTTTTACTATGGTAGGAGGCATGTTCTTTGCTCCTAATCCTATACTGACATTCTTGATGCCCAGTGCTTTAGCATTGCTTACAGGTCCCATATATTTACTACTTCTAGGAAAGGTTCCAAAACACGGACCTACTATAATTCTTGGAACTATTATGGGCTTCATGATATTTATTACAGGAATGTATTGGATGTGGGCAGTATTTTATATTCTTCTGGGGATTGCAGCAGATTTAATTGCAGGGGCAGGAAGGTTTAAAAGCAATAAGTTGAACATATTGAGCTTCCTCATATTCTCTATGAATCCCATTGGATCTTATATGATGCTATGGATAAATCGGGAATCGTATTTTTCCTATATGCTGGGTAAAGGTACTGAACAATCCTATGTGGAGATTATGGGTGCCACTGCACAGGGATGGATGCTCCCTGCTATGATTATTTCCATTATCATTTGTGGACTTATTAGCTGCTTGGTAGGTAAAAAACTTCTCAAGAAACAATTTAAAAAAGCAGGTATGATTGCATGAAATCTATGCTGAAAATAGGAGCTAAAAATAAAGGACTTTTACACCTTGATCCACGCACAATGTTATTACTCCTTGTTATGGGCAATCTGGCAGTATTTATTATGCCTTCCGTTAAAGGGGAAATTTTACTTACAGTTATGATATTAATTCTTGGATTATTATGTGGTGTTTATGGTTTTTCATTTAAACTTGCTTTAATATATTTTGCATTTTTAGGAATTGATTATATATGTATGACTGTATTTAATTCCCATCTTTCAAATTATATTGCATTATTTGTAAGGTTTATAAGGAAGGTACTGCCCTGCGGGATGCTGGGAGGAATACTTATAGGTACGACTCGTGTCAATGAATTTATGGCGGCTCTCTCTAGAATGAATATACCAAAATCTGTTTTAATACCTTTAACGGTAATGCTTCGTTACTTTCCTGCAATTGGTGAAGATACAAAGAAAATAAAAAATGCCATGAAAATGCGTAATGTTACACCAGGATTTTTGGGATTTATAAAGAACCCTGCTCGTACAATAGAGTGCATATATGTGCCTATTATGATGTCTGCATCTCGCCGTGCAGATGAACTTTCTGCTGCCTCTGTAAGTCGTGGAATAGAGAACCCACTAAAGAGAACAAGCATACAAGAAATTCGTTTTCGTACTGTAGATGCAATTTGCGTCCTTGCTGCTCTATTATATTTAATATTTATTTGGAGGATCTAAAATGATTAAACTTAAAGATGTATCTTTCACCTATCAAGGCTCTGATGGTAATAATTTATACGATATAAACCTTCATATTAAAAAAGGTGAATGTGTTTTAATAAGTGGTAAAAGCGGATGTGGGAAGACCACAATTCTTAGGCTTATAAACGGGCTTATACCTAATTTCTATATGGGAAAGCTATCAGGTAGTATAATGGCTTGCAATATGGATATATCTGTATCACCTTCATATAAAATAGCTGAAAAAATAGGTATGGTTTATCAAAATCCAAGGAGTCAATTTTTTAATATCGATACGGACAGTGAAATTGCCTTTGGAATAGAAAATTTATCTTATCCTAGAAATGAGCTTTTGAGACGTGTAGATAAGACAATCAAAGATATTGGATTACAGAATATTATGGGACGCGGAATATTTGAATTATCTGGTGGTGAAAAGCAAAAGGTTGCCTTTGGCTCTATATATGCTATGGAACCTGAAATCTATCTCTTAGACGAGCCATCGGCAAATTTAGATACCAAATGTACAGAACAGCTGCGTCAGCGACTTAAACTTCTAAAAAAGCAGGGGAAAACCATAGTCATAACGGAGCATCGGTTATATTATCTGCAAGATATTGTAGATCGTGTTGTTTATATGAATAAAGGAAAAATTGAAAACTGCTTTACATCTAAGGAATTTTTTTCTCAAAGTGAGGAAAAAAGAAAAAGATTAGGGCTTCGGGGTTTTGATTTTTCACTGATAGATATACAGAATAATTTATTATCTAAAGAAACTATATTTGAACTTCAAAATATCAGTACAGGATATGGAAAAAAAGTAGTTATTCAAGATATGACAATTGGAGCATCACAAGGAGAAATCATTGGAATTACAGGACATAACGGTGCAGGTAAATCCACATTGGCAGAAACTATCTGTGGTCTAAGAAAACCTATTTCTGGACAACTTATGTGGAAGGGAAAACCTATTAGTGAAAAACAACTGCTAAAGCTATCTTATATGGTTATGCAGGATGTAGATTACCAGCTTTTTGCAGATAGTGTAGAAAATGAGTGTACCTATGGGATGGATAATGTGGAAATAGAAAAGGTATTAAATACCCTTAAAACCTTAAATCTATTGGAATTTAGAGAAAAACATCCTGGAACTCTATCAGGAGGACAAAAGCAGCGCCTTGCTGTGGCAGTCAGTATGATCTGTCAAAAGAAAATTCTTATCTTTGATGAACCTACCAGTGGACTTGACCTTGAAGGTATGATAAAAGTAACAGATCTTTTAAAAAAGTTGGCTGAGATGGGTAAGGTTATTTTCGTCATTACCCATGATTATGAATTTATTACAGAGGTATGTACTAGGGTTGTTCGTATTGATGAAGGAACCCTATCTTTTGATCTACCTTTAAATATAAACAATAAAAATGAAATTGCAAGACATTTTATTTGCAATTCTTTAGAAAGTGAGGCTTAAAACTATGAAAAATAACAAACAGAATCCTATTTCTTTATTGATGAAATGGTCTGGTAAAAATAAAGTGTATTTGTTTGCAGCAGTTTTATCTTCCTTCCTAAGCGGACTTTGTACCATAATTCCATACTATGGAATTTATCGCTTAATAGAAGCAGTATATATGAATACCTGTACAGCAGAGACACTTGTCCATTATGGAGTAATCATTACTGTAGGTATTGCTGGACGATTTATGCTATTTGGCATATCTGGTATATTATCCCACCGTGGAGCCTATAATGCTTTATTCAGAGTAAGGTGTATGGTGTCAGAACATATGGCTAAAATGCCCTTAGGTGTACTAAATGAGAGGAATACAGGAGAGATTAAGACTATACTTAATGAAAATATAGAAAAATTAGAGCTGTTTCTAGCCCATAATCTTCCAGAGTTTATATTCTATATTACTGGTCCTATTGCTATTTTCATCTACTTATGTACTATAAACCTGCCTCTTGCACTTATGAGCCTTGTACCAATGGTACTTGCCTTTGTAATTATGGGTGTAATGTTTAGTAATGCTTCGTCTCTTATGGATAAAGGGAATAAAGCCATTGCTTCTTTAAATGCTGCAGTTATTGAGTACATAGGAGGTATGAAGCTGGTTAAGGCATATAATATGGGAAGCAGTTCATTTAAGAAATATTCAAAAGCCGTATCAGATGAACATGAGGTATGGACTATAATGTCTAAGAAAATGGGACCGCCTTATGCCTCCTTTGTTGTTATTCTGGAGTGTGGAATTCTTTTTATGGTACCTATGGGTGGATTTTGGTTCTTGAAAGGTTCTATTAGTGCAAGTGTATTTATACTCTTTGCCTTTGTAGGCTCACTTTATTTAACGGAAATCAGACCTTTACAAGAGCTTGGTTCCAGTTTTGCACAGGTGTTAAATGCAGTTCATCAGGTAGATAAGATTTTGAAGGAGCCTATATTTTCAGGAGGAAGCTCATTTCCCAAAAAACATAATATTGAAATCAGAAATGTATCATTTTCCTACGATGGAGAGACAGATGTACTTCAAAATTGCAGTATAGAAATTGCAGATGGAGAAAGTCTTGCAGTTGTAGGTCCTTCAGGTGCAGGAAAAACCTCTCTTGTTCAGCTTATTGCTCGTTTTTATGATGTGACAAAGGGTGATATTTTTATAGGGGGTAAGAATATAAAGGATATTGATTATGAAGAGCTTCTCCAGAAAATATCAATTGTATTTCAAAAAAGCTTTTTAACTAGGGGAAGTGTTTTGGAAAATATTCGCATGGGAGAAAAGGCAAGTATTGAGGAGGTACGAGAGGCAGCAAGAAAGGCACAGATTGATGATTTTATCATGAGTCTGCCTATAGGCTATGATACTCTTGTTGGAAGCTATGGTTCCCGTTTTTCTGGTGGTGAAAAACAGCGTATTGCCATAGCAAGAGCAATCCTTAAAAATGCACCTATTCTTATTTTAGATGAGGCAACTTCTGCAGCCGATCCAGAAAATCAAGCAGAAATAGATATGGCAATAAAAAATCTATGTAAAGGGAAAACGGTCATTATCATTGCCCATCGCTTGAGTATTGTAAAGGACTGCCATAGAGTAGCTATAGTTGACAACCATACAGTTTCTTCCATAGGTACCCATGATGAGGTACTTAAAAATAGTGAATACTATTCTAAGGCATGGAAAGATTATAATGCTGCAAGAAATATTTCTTACACAATGAAGGGAGGCAAAGCCCATGCAAACTAAGGCAGTAATGAAGAAGAACCCAAGTTTCAGATTATCTATTTTGCTGAATCTTATAGAAGGACTGATTTCTGGCTGTAATTTTATTGCTATTTATGGAGCTATACAACTTCTCTGGTCAGATAGTATGGATTTCAAATCAATACTTATTCTAACAGCTTTTGTAGCTGGAATATTTATTCTTCGTTTGATTATTTATAGTGTTGGTTACACAAAGGGACAAATAGGTGGTGCTATGGTAAGTAAAAATATTCGACTATTTTTAGGAGATAAATTAAAAAGAATACCTCTTTCACGATTTACAAAAACTCAGACAGGAACCTATATCAATGGTACAACTGCCGATGTAAACAACTATGAAAATATTCTTACCCATAAAATAGGTGATATTTTGAAGAATATTGTACTTATGCTTATGGTTATTGTATATATAAGTACCAAGCATCTGCCCTCAGGCATGGTTTTACTGGCTGCATTTTTATTGCTTATTCCTGCATTGGCTTTGTCATTTTTATGTGTCCGTATCTATGGGAATAAAAAGAACATTATTTCTGTTGAAAACGTCAGCAGTATTACAGAATATATTACAGGAATACAAACCATGCGTGCTTATGGCTTTGGAGGAGAGAAAAATAAAACAGTTACTAATGCTATGAAGGATTACAGTGATATTAGCTTTGTATATGAATTAGTTGTAATTCCCATAGGTGTAGGATTTAATATCCTTCAATGGCTTACATTTCCTTTAGTTATTTTGCTTTCGGGAAGAGCTTGTCTTCAGGGAGTTATTCCAGTTGCCGACTTTGTGATGCTTTCTCTTATTCCCCTGTTTATATGTAGACTGAATGGTACATTGTTTATCGATTTGACTTCCTATAAAAATCTTATGATTTCAAAAAAACGTATTGCAGATATTATTGAAGAGAAGGAAGAAATTGCAAATAATAATGACTTTTCTCCTACATCCTATGAAATAGAGTTTGATGGTGTTAATTTTTCCTATGTAGAGGGAGAGTCTGTATTAAAAAATATTAGCTTTGTGGCAAAGGACAAAAAGCTTACTGCAATTGTTGGAGCATCAGGATCGGGAAAATCTACAATTTTGAATTTGCTTTCCAAATACTATACTCCTCACAATGGAAGTATAAAAATTGGAGGTCTGCCAATAGATAGCATAGCTTCTGAAAAAGTACTTTCTTATATATCACAAGTAGACCAAGATGTATTTTTGTTTAATGATTCAGTTAAAAATAATATACGATATGCAAGACCAACAGCAACTGATGATGAAATAATAGAAGCTTGCAAACTTGCAAACTGTCATGACTTTATTATGAATATGCCTCAAGGATATGATACACCTGTGGGGGAAAACGGTAATCGCCTTTCAGGGGGAGAGCGTCAGCGTCTTTCCATAAGTAGAGCAATACTCAAGAATAGCCCCATAATTTTACTTGATGAGGCCACAGCATCTCTTGATATTGAAAATGAGCTTGCTGTAAAACAAGCAATAGTAAACCTTTTAAATGCGGAAAGAACTGTAATTATGATTGCTCACACCCTTTCAGTAATCAAAAATGCAGATAACATTATTGTAATTGATAATGGTCAAGTAGTAGAGCAGGGAACTCATGAAGAACTACTGGAAAACAAGGAAAAATACTATTCCATGTGGAATGTGGGGGAATAAAAACACGAGAAAGTATTGAGATAAGATGACTTCATGGAAATTAGTAGATTTCCATGAAGTCACCTTTAACTCAAAGCCCCTTCAACTTTGTTATTTTACCTATTACTTATCTATCAACACCATCATCTCATAAAGATTTAAATGATAATATCTCAAACTTTAATCCCAGCACCTCTACTTTTACGGTATCGAATAAGATGTCATTAGTAGTTTGTAGGATTCCAACTATTCTGCCATGGAAACAAAAGTAACCGTGCCTAATGTTTCGGGGATCATTTAATCTTTTTAGGATTACTTGGAAACCATCCCTTTTCTACCCTCTTTACCTGTTCAAAAATTTCATGAATGCTCCATAGTAGGGAAAATCCAAGTACAGCTAAAAGAGATGATATAATTGTATTCTCTGAAAATAGGGAAAAACAAATGAAAACTAACCCTCCTATTAAAAATAAAGGCCAGGCTTTTACACCGATATAATATTCAGTTTTTATTACAACTGGATGCAAAATCCCAATTATTAAAAATGCTCCTACACCTATGATTACTCCATCAAAAGACATATATATGCTCCTTTCATAGTACCTACTACTGATTCTCACCTCCAGATAACTCCTCTTTTTTCCACCTCTTTAATTTTATTATCAAGTCCTTTAAAGTATGCCTGACTTTAAATCTCGTACAGTCCCTTTTTTATACATATTTTACGCATGATTTTGAATTAAATTATTTGCATGTTCTAAAAATCCCTTAATTGCCTCTAATTGATCACTAGGTAATCCTTCTACATAGTCAAATAAGGCTTTATCATGCAGATTGTGATATTTTTCATGATACTCATAGGCTAGTTGCCCCTTTTCTGTCAAAAATAATTTATGACGTTTTCTATCTTCATCATCCTGCTCTTTTATTACAAATTCCCGCTCCTCTAATTTAAGTAGCGTTTTATGAACAACAGCACGGGTAATACCAAAACGTCTGGCAATCTCTGAACTAAAAATACCTGGATAATCACCAATCATCTTTATAATATGGATTTCACCTCGATAAAAGATCATGTCCTCGCTTCCAAAATCCAATACATTTGTTCTGCTATTTGCAATATTCTCTGTAAGGGTAATAAAAGCATTTATAACCTCATTTCCTAATCCTTCCATACATACTACACCATCGCCTTCTTATAAAGATAACCTTGAAATCTCCCAGATTGGATTGAATGAACAAGTTGAAGTCGTCCCTTGTTCAATGCAGTTTCAACTCGATTTCTTGTTGGAGGAGGCTTAATCCCATTCATATAGCCTGAAAGCCAACCTAATATATTATCCTGAGTATAACCTTCTTTATCTGAATATCGTCCTATTAAAAGGAGATATCCGTTATCCAGTAGAGCGTCTGAGATTTTTGATATAAAACTATCTAAATCACCTGTGGCAAAGTCCAATATACCAGAAGCTATAACCATATCATAAGAGTTTCCAATCTCATCAGTATTGAAATCCCCCACCAAAATTGAAACTCTGTCCTCCATATTGTGTTGGCTAATAATCTTCTCAGTTGTAACTGCTACATTGGGAAATTCGAATACATAAGCTTTGCTGTTGAGATAGTTTTTAGCAAATTCAATTGCCAGTATTCCAGAACCTCCGCCTAAATCAAGTATTTTATACTTCTTGTTCATGTCCGTAAAAATAGTCTTAATTTCTGAAACAAAACTATCTACTCGACCGGTAGCGTACATTTCAGGAACAGTAACTTCTGCTAAAGTTGCAAAATCATATCCAATTCCAGCTTGTTTTTCAGAACCATACTTAACTTTGTTTCCAATATCATAAAGCGAAGTCATGGTTTCACGAAATAGAATTGTTTCCCCCATATAATAGGGACTTTTCTTTGATAAATATTCTGCTCCAATCTTTGTATTACAATAACTGTTGTTCTCTTTACCAATATAGTTACATGATAGAAGTGCAAGTAAAAGCAATTCTACATTTTGTTCATCATATCCTGTTTCATTAGCAATTTCTACTGCTGTTGTTGGTTTATCCAAGTAAGAAAAAATATCTAATTTTATGGATTCAAACAAAAGCTGTGCAGCTTGATATTGATTAAGAACTTGATAATAGATATTTGGAGTAATCTCTGTACCCAATTCAACACCCTCTTTCCTTTATTAGCTTTCGCTAATTATATTTGTATACATAGCATACAATTAAATTAATAATATGTCAACCATACAATTATCTTATATTAAACCACTAACTATTCTTTAATAAAATTGTTAACTCAAATACAATGATTTATTCTTCCATATCTCCTAGATGTGAATCCATCTTAAATTATACAAAAGATAATAGTTTATTTTTCAGTGTTTCTATTCGGTCCAAATAAGGATGATCCTTAGGATATACAAAATAATACTCAAGTGGTGGTAATTCATAATCTTCAATTGTTATAGGATAAAGCTCCCCCTTTTCAACTAAAGGTCTTGCGTAGGTGAAAGGCAGGAATGTATATGCTCCATGCTGAATCACCAACGGCACAACTCTAGATGCAATATCAATAGAAAGCCTATATGTATTCTGTTGGTAAAGTAAATCCTCAACATGACTTGCGAAAAGACTTGAATGAAATATATCAAGTGATTTCAACTGTCCAAAGGATATGCCATCTTCATATTTCCTCTTCCTATCAGCTCCAACAAGTACCAACTCATCGGTACACAAAAGAATTGAATCAAATCGACTATAATAACTCGGATGGTGTGCAATTCCACAGTCATATTTACCCGTTACCACACCTTGAATTACTTCATGTGAATGTTTTAGAAACAACCTTAATGTATAAGGAAGTCTCTGGTGTATGCTCTCACTGATAATGCTTTGAAGGTAAGAATCATAGTAAGCGTGAACAGCACTAACCATAAAGTAAGGTGCTTTCATTTTGACCTGGTTTAAAAGCAACTGGGCAGTAGTCTCTACAGTTAGCATTTCTTCAGCATATGCTATCAATTGCTTACCTGATTCGGTCAGTTCCAATGTACCATTTCCTCGAATAAAGAGTTGACAATCAAAAATCTTTTCAAGCTCCATAATGCGATTACTCACTGTAGACTGTGACAAGTGTGATATTTGTGCAGTATGTGTAAAATTTTTTGTCTGTACTACAGACAAAAAAGTTCTCAAGAATTCAGTATTCATTTTTACCTCCTATCGAAATTTTCGATTCCCATCATTAATTTATAGCGTTTGCACAATAGAATATCCATATATTATACTTTAATTAATCCTGACAATTGAAAATCATTATCACTATTATATCACAAATTGTCAGTGTAAATTATAGGAGATGATATGAAATGAAAGTAAAAAATTCAATTACAGAAGGTCCATTGGTGAGCGCTCTTTTCATATATTTTATACCCATATTTTTTGGAAGCCTCATACAACAATCCTACAGTTTTGCTGATGCTTTAATAATTGGACGATACGCTGGTATATCAAGTCTGGCAGCCATCGACGCGACATACGGATATGTAAAACTTCTTATCAACGTTTTTATCACACTTTCCCTTGGTGGAACCGTCTTAATCTCTCAATATTATGGTGCAAAAAAGTTTAAAGAAGTGGATGACACTGTGCATACTTTGATGCTGTTCGCTATTATCGGAGGCTTTATTATCTCTGGTGTGGGTTATATCTGTTCTCCCTATTTTGTATCATTGATGAATGTACCTGAAGATATTTATGAATTTGCCACTTCCTACTTGAGCATCTACTTATTAGGTACTATGTTCGTCTTTGTACTCAATATAGGTTCTGGTATACTTAGAGCAGTTGGAGATACTAAATTTCCCTTCTACCTGCTTCTAATTTCATCAATCATGAACATTTTTTTAGATTTATTATTCATTATAGGATTTGGATGGGGTATTCAAGGGGCGGCCTATTCAACTATATTCGCTCAGGGCTTTTCAAGTATCATGATTCTCCTACGCCTTTCCAGTGGAAAGAGTCCTGTTCAGCTATCTCTCAAGGGTCTGGGCATCAAAATGACTATTCTACTACCTATGCTAAAGCTTGGCATTCCTCTTGGTATACAGTCAGCACTCTATTCCATTTCTAACATCTATATGCAGAGAGGAATTAATTCTTTTGGTACAACTAGCATTGCAGCTTGGGCAATTAATGGTAAACTTGACTTTATAATCTGGTTGATTATCGACACCATTGGGATTACAACAACTACTTTCGTTGCACAAAATTATGGTGCAAACCAAAGTAAGCGAATGAAATCTTCAACAAGGTTGAGTATGTTCATGGGGATTACCATGGTAGGGTTACTGAGTATTGGCATCTATTATAGTGTCGAATATTTATCCAGTATGTTCACAGCCGATAATCATGTGATTGACTTGAGTGTACAGATGTTTCGTATGATTTCTCCCTTTTATGTAATTTTTATTATTAGCGAAGTGCTTTCTGGAGCAATCAAGGGAATCGGTGATACATTTAAACCCATGGTTCTGACTTTGATTGGAACATGTGGATTTAGAATAATATGGATTGTCTATATACTGCCTAAGTCATCTACAGTCATGATGGCCATACTTGGTTATCCCGTGTCGTGGATTATTTCAACAGTAATGTTCTCCATCCTATACTTTTTCACCAGTAGGGGACTTGCTAATTTCGAAGTGGAATCAACTTCATAAATATTATTCTCTCTTTAAAACTATAAAAGGTTTTCTAAAGACTGTTTCTCTTTAAAAAACCTTTTATTTTTCATGTAATTAATTCTTAACAATTAAACATTTATATATTTTAATTTTATTTAAAAACTTTCTACTCTACCATAAATTAGTCTTCTCCTGTAATTGAGAGTAAATTATCTACTATAAAATCTAATTGTCTACTTTGGGAATATAAATCATTATAATAGAAAAAAGCAAAATCTAAGGCAATGGTTCTGCCGTCAGCATAGGCTGGTATGGAATTCCATATAGTGGTTTGTTCAAATAGCTTTGGATCCCAATCAAAAACAATATAATCACCTACATATTGAGGTAAAACCTCTAAGGACAGATTTCTATGTTGATCTCCTCCTATAATTTCACTTTGAATAACATCAGGAGCCCTAAAACCAAGATCGTTATATATAATATCGCCTCCTCGTCCCCATTTATCTCCTGCTACTGCAACATCTATAGGATCACCAAAAAAAATACTAATTGTTTTATCCAGTATACCTTGCTTCTCTAAAACTACTTTAGATTCTTCTACTTTTTTATAATATTCTCTGATGGCACTTTCAGCTTCTGTCTGCCTGTTCAATACCTCCCCAAGAAAAGTTACTCGTTCTTCCATAGACATTTCAGTAAAAGGAATGAAAACAGTAGGCGCAATTTTAGAGGATGCTTCAAATTCATCCTTTACTACTGAAATAATTAAATCAGGTTCTAACTCCATAACTTCTTCTGGGTCCCACTTCTCGATTAATGTTGCATCATGAATAACATCACCAAATGCACTTCCTCCAAAAGCAGAACGTACGCCTACTGGTAAAACCCCTAATGCTATAACATCTCCAATTACATAATCTACAACAACTCTTTTAGGATTTACCGGAACTTCTACTTCGCCCATAGATGTACTAACAATTCTTGTTCCTTCCTCTGTATCGATTACCTGCTCTTGTTTTGTAATTAATCCTTCCTTATCTTGATTAGATGTGTTTGCAGGAACATTGGTACAGGCAGTTAACAAAAATATAAGACTTAAAGCTACCCCAATTACTGCTTTGCTTTTTATTTGTTTAAACATAGAGAATTCTCCTTCCATATTGTGTTTGCTTACGCTAACTAAGCTTTTTTCATTATATGGGATGGACAATATATTCTCCATTGATAAATTTCCCATTGTCCATGTAGTATTTTGTCTAAAATCACTAGGAGTTTGTCCAAATCTCTTTTTAAATTCTTTGCTCATATAAAATTCATCATAAAACCCTGTTGAGTTTGCTATTTCTCTAAAGGTAACATTACTGTTTTGAAGATAACTTTGTACAGCATTTAACCTTATTTCTTTTAAATATGCCTGTGGGCTACAAGAAAAACGTTTCTTAAACAAACGATTTAATTGACTTATACTAATACCAAATGAATCTGACAATAACCCTATAGAAATAGCTTCGCTAAAATGTTTGTCCATATATCTTTGCACCATGGACACAACATCTGGCTTAAAATTATCAGCCTTTTCGTTTAACAGTTCATTATAAATCTGATAAACTAATTGGTAGAATTCTGTCTTACCATAAAATAACCCTAAAGGACAAGGATTTATCCAAGCTTCATACATTTTACGAAACTGTCCTCCAAAAAATATCGGATTAGCTGGAGAATAACCATACTGTTGATTAAATAGATTAGTTTTCTCTAACAGTCTAATAAATTCTCTTTTATAAAAAGGTGGTTCTCCTGCTTTATATAGTATTATGTAGTATTCAAGCCAATTACATTTAGGATATATAGAAAGTTCCGTTCCTTTTCCAGCATGAAAAACTCCAAAACGTTCCACTGTATAAGAAATGTCGTTTAAAATTATCTCTGCCTTGCCCCCGTTGGTATAAAGAAACATACTGGTAGGTATGAGATAATTCTTAATGGCTTCCTCTGAACTTATAAGCTTATGACGTATATCAACTAAAGTAATTGCTGATTGCTCCCAAAGTCGTAAATCATCTGCAAAGTTTTCTTTGCTGAATTTTATTTTTTCTTCCTTATTATTCTCCATAAAAACAGCTCCTAAATAACAATTTATCAAATATAGTTAGTCTGTGCTAACTTGATTTATTATACCATATCTAATAAAATTTGCATATTTAAGGAGCCTATTCCTGAAAATTATATTAAGATTTTATAAGTTAAATGATTTTCTAAATTCACTAGGGGTTATGCCATGTACTGCTTTAAATGCAGCTGAAAATTTGGACGCATTTTCATAACCACAAAGTTCGGAAATATCTCGTATACTTAAATGATCAGCTGATAGAAGCTGCATTCCCCTTTTCATTATTTCAATACGAATATATTTATATAGAGGAATTCCATAAATATTTTTAAAAGACTCCCTAAGTCTACTTTCGCTCATTTCTGCAGCTTTACATAACTGGTTTATACTAGGAATATTTAATATATCTTTATCAATTAATTCTTTGACTTTATATATCTTTTGCTCGTTTTCCCAAGTGACATAATTACGTCTACTGGATCTTCTTTTTGGAATCTCAGGAAAGTTCCTTGCAATTGAAGATAAAAGATGTAAAACCATGCCTTCGTATGCCAATAGTGATATATCAGAATTTCTAACAGCCCATCTTATCTGCTCTAAAATTAACATTATATTAGGTGTGTTTAAATGTTGTGTTTCCCATAGCTTAGCATCTTCCACTCCAATTTTAGGAGCATCTTCACGACTTTTTATAAAAGATTGTATGAACTCATCATATACCAAAACACTTGTAAAACAATAATGTTCATTTTTAGAAAATGTAAAACTAAATGGTTTCTGAGGATTAATTATTATATGAGTAATTGGAGAAAGTTTTCGGGCTTGTTTCCCTTGTTGTGTATATATTATTTCTCCACAATCTACACAAAAAATCCATAAACATGCTTTATCAGTATTGATTTTATGTGTTATCTTTTTATCTGGTGTAAACCATGCGCTTGCAACAAATAATCCCTCTGAGGGATTCATTTCCGATATCCATCCGTTGGACCAATGAGGAGGAAAATCATACTTTCTTCCCTTGCCATAAGGACTGTTTGCAAAATTGTAGTTATTTGTCATATGACCCCAAGATAGTTTTTCGTACTCATTCATATCCTTTAGCCTCCAAATCCTTCATAATTAAAATTATATCTTTACTTTCTGAATATATTAGTACTCCATTTTGAGTAAGTTATACTCCTATATTTTGTAGAACTATATTAAGCTTTTTCTCATACTCATTATAATAGCTCATATATATACATATAATTTGAATCCTAATATCTCTCAACATATGATATAGCCTTTCTTGCAGCATTGACAGTGAAAAAGATAAATGTTATCATTTTCATGAGTTAGCCTTGGCTTACTTAATTATATCAAAAATATGACATAAGCGCTTATGTTATTTTTAAGATTCATAATAAATATATATAAAGGAGAATTCTATATGAAAAAACTTATAACCTTATGTTTAGCCATATTTTCAACCCTAATATTTGTTGTGGGATGCTCAAATACTAATAATGAGTCCCCAGCATCTAGTAAAAACCTTGAGGAAAATACTACTCGTGTTGTTAATACTGTAATGGGAGATATTGAAGTTCCTGCTAACCCTGAAAGAGTTGTTGTAAACTGGTATATTGGAGACGCTTTTGCCCTTGGACTAAATGTTGTGGGTCATTATGCGTGGGATCAAGAAACCATGCCTTTCTACGATAAATTTGCCAGTTCTACAAAAATTGAAAGTTGGGAACGTGAAGATGTTATGACCCTTGAACCAGATTTAATCATTACTTACAGTGAAGACGATTTCGAAAAATTCAATAAAATAGCTCCAGTACTGGTTATACCAGAATCTGGTATAAGCTCCATTAAACGAGTTAAAATCATTGGTGAAGCTACAGGAAAAAGTGCTGAAGCAGAGGCTGCAGTGAAAAAGTTTGAGACAAAGCTAGAAGATGCGAAAAAAACTTTTAACAGTGGTGATTTTGAAGGAAAAACTTTTAGTATCATGGAGGATTGGGGCCCTTCTGGAGATTGGAGTGGAGTGTATTATGAAACAGGTTCTAGAGGTGGAACTCTAGTTTATGAATATCTTGGACTTAAATATCCTGATAAATTGGCAGCGCTTATTCAAAAAACAGGGGAAGGTCGTGGTCATTTAAGTTATGAAGTTGCCCATGAGTATTTTGGAGACTACATACTATGGTGCCGACAAGAAGGAAAGGAATCTGAATATGCCAAAACAGACATATGGAAAAGTATTCCTGCTGTTGCTGAAGGTCGTTTAGTCGAAATACCAGGAAAATATCAAGGACTATTTTTTTACTCAGATGTTATGAGCTTGACTGCACAGCTTGACTATATGGTTGATGCACTTAATTCATTAACAAAGTAATTTACAACTGAAAGGAATATACACATGGATAACTTACAGCTTAAAAAACATCGATATGGCATGGCTAGTTTCACAATGTACATGTTTATAGGCCTTGGGCTTCTTATTCTTATGTCAGTAGCATCTATTTCTTTTGGTGCTGCTGATATGAGTTTGTCTACTGCCTGGGGAGCTATTTTTAAATTTAATCCAGATTTAACTGAACACCAAATTATTCAAACTTTGCGTATTCCCAGAACTGCTGCCAATATTATTGTTGGTTGTAGCCTTGCTATATGTGGTGCTATAATGCAGGGAACTACACGAAATCCACTTGCAGATTCTGGTTTAATGGGTATTAGCAGCGGAGCCACTTTCGCCATTGCCCTTTGTATGGCTTTTTTACCCAGTAGTTCCTATGGACAAATGATGCTTTTTGCCTTTGTTGGAGCTGCTATTGCTACTTTTATGACTTATTTCATTGCTTCTTTCGGTAAAGGAGGTATGACACCTCAAAGACTTGTTTTATCTGGAGTTTCTATTTCAATGCTTTTTGGTGCCTTTAGTCAGTATTTATCTATTAAATACAGGTTAGGTCAGTCTCTTGCTTATTGGACTGCTGGTGGTACTGCTGGTGCTAAATGGAGTGAACTTATAATTGTTCTTCCTTTTTTTGTTTTAGGTGTTATTATTTCTATTGCCCTTTCTCCTTCTATTACTATGCTTAATCTAGGTGATGATGTGGCAATAGGATTAGGTCTTAAAACTAAAACCGTTAAAGCTATATCTACAATTGTTATATTGATTTTAACAGGACTTTCTGTCATTGTAGTTGGACCCGTTGGATTTGTAGGTCTTATTGTTCCTCATATAACGAGATATTTGGTTGGAGTTGATTATAGGTATATTATACCTACGGCAGGCCTGTATGGTTCTTTATTTACTGTAACTGCGGATTTAGTAGGAAGGCTTATTAATAAGCCCTACGAGACTCCTATTGGTATTATTTTTGCTATAATAGGTGTTCCCTATTTTCTTTATATTTCAAGAAAACAGAGGAGGGAGTTTGAGTGATAAAACAACGTTATTCTGTTTCTCGCGGCATTATTATTAACATTATTATGTTATTTATTCTTTTTATTATAGCGGTAATAAGTATTAATTCTGGCAAGATGAATCTTTCTCCTTCAGAAGTTTTTAATGTAATCATGGGTAACGGTACTGCTAGAGAGAACCTCATTATTTTTGAGTTTCGTCTTCCTCGTATTATTCTATCTATTTTAGTTGGTATCGGTATGGGAACGTCTGGATGTATTATGCAGAGTTTACTTAGAAATGATATGGCTAGTCCCGGTACTCTTGGTATAAGTTCTGGTTCTGGACTTTTTGTTTTAATGTTTGTTGTTATGTTTAATACTCAAGGAATATCTTCTGCTATTGCTCTTCCCCTTCTAGCTTTTGTAGGAGGTATGACTGCTGCTGCATTGATTTTCCTTTTATCTTATAGGCGTGGAAGAGATATTTCTCATACTGGTCTTATCTTAACTGGAGTTGCTCTTAGTAGTGGTTACGGTGCTCTTACTACTTTGCTTACTCTAAAGCTTGACGACCATCAAATGGATTTTATACAGCGTTGGAGTGCTGGAAGTCTCTGGGGCGATAACTGGAATTACCTTTCTATTCTTGCTCCATGGGTAATTGTTCTTTTTATATATACTTTTTATAAATCAAGAATTTTAAATACCTTAAATCTAGGAAATCAAACTGCAACCGGATTAGGAGTATCTGTAAAACCAGAATTCTTAGGCTTATCTATTGCTGCTGTAGCTCTATCTTCTGGCAGTGTTGCTTTAGGTGGAAATTTCTTTTTCGTAGGTATGATTTCTCCCCATATGGCAAAAAAGCTTGTAGGCCCTAACCATAAACTTTTATTGCCTGCAGCATCTCTATCTGCAGCTATAATTATTTTATTGGCAGACACTATTACTAGAACCATAAGTCTAGGTACGGATGTTCCTACTGGAATTATTATTACTGTTTTAAGTACGCCTTATTTCTTGTATTTATTGGCTAAGGCAAATTAAGGAGGTTTTATTTATATGAATAGTATTAAAGCTGAAAAGCTAGACATTGCTTATGATGATACATTAATTGTTAAGTCTTTAAATATGGGGATTCCCAAAGGAAAAATAACTTCTATTATAGGGGCTAATGGGTGTGGTAAATCTACTATTTTAAAAGCCATTGGACGTATTCTAAAACCAAAAAGTGGACTAGTATATCTTAGTGGAGAAGATATCAGTAAATTATCTACTAAGGATATTGCTAAAAAAATGGCTATTTTACCCCAAACCCCAACTGCTCCCAATGGTTTAACTGTAGGTGAATTAGTAGCATATGGACGCTTCCCTCATCAGAGAGGTTTTGGTAATCTTACACCAGAAGATAAGAAAATAATTAGCTGGGCTCTTTCAGTAACAAAGCTTACTGAGTTTGAAAACAGAGAGGTTGATACTTTATCTGGTGGACAAAGACAAAGAGTATGGATTGCTATGGCATTAGCCCAGCAGACAGATTTAATATTGTTAGATGAACCGACTACTTATCTTGACTTGGCTCATCAATTAGAAGTTTTAAAGCTCTTATTTGATTTGAATCGCAATCAAGGTTGTACTATAGTCATGGTATTACATGATTTAAATCTTGCATCAAGGTTTTCTGATTATATGATAGCTATACATAAAGGAACTATCATAGAGCATGGCTCTCCTCAAAAAGTTATGACTAGGGAAGTCCTTAAAAAAACTTTTCATATCGATGCAGAAATTGTAAATGAGCCTAAAAGTGGGAGACCTGTTTGTCTTACTTATGATATTTTAAAAACTGTACCAATTATACCAAACTCTGAAATGAGGGCATTTGCACTATGAAAGTTATGCTAAGAGTATTTTTAGAAGCAAAGAAATATTGGTTTTATCTAATAATGGCTTTAGTAGCATTAATTATTTCTACTATAGCAGGCTTCTATGCTCCTTGGGCTCTAAGGGAGCTTACAAGTATTGCCATGGAAGGACATCCTGATTTTGCCTCTAAGGCCTTTAGTATAGGACTATTGCTGCTTTTAACTACAGCATTACAATCTGGTGGGGCATCTATTTCAGGATACTTAAATCATCATGCTGCTCTCCATTATGTGGCTGACCTAAGAACTGAACTATATACCAAACTTCAACATATGGGGCTTAAGTTTTTTAATAAAAATCGAACAGGTGATTTAACCAGCAGAGTAATTAATGATTCAATGGAAGCAGAAATTTTATTAGCTCATGTAATTCCTGACCTTGTTGTAAATATATTAACCTTCATAGGTGTTGGTATTCTCCTATTTACAATTAATGTGAAACTAGCATTACTGAGCCTGGTTACCATACCATTTCTTATAGCAATTACTCTATGGCAAAGTAAATATCTATCACCAATATGGAATCAAAACTCCAAAGTAAGAGGTGAGCTTTCAGGTACAGTACAGGATAATTTTTCGGGAATACGAGAAATACAAATATTTAACCAACAGGATACAGAAAAAAGAAAGATTTCCTCCCTTTCTCTTAAGCATACTAAGGCATATTTAAAAGCTAGTTTCTTTTTTGAAACTACTTATCCTCTTTTGGCATTTTTTACTGCTTTAGGCTCTGTTGCTGTCATAATCTACGGAGGCCTTCTTGTTGAAAGACAAGAAGCTACCATAGGGGATATTGTAGCCTTTATAATGTACCTTAATATGTTCTATGAACCTGTTAAAAGTTTTTCTAGTATAGCAGAAATGGCTGGAAATGCAGTGGCTGGTTGCAGACGTGTATTTGAAGTAATGGATGAAAGTCCAGATGTAAAAGAAGTACCTAATGCCAAAAAATTATCACAAGTTCATGGTAAAATCGAATTTAGAAATCTTTCTTTTAACTATACACCTGAAATAACTGTACTAGAAAATATCAATCTTATAATAGAGCCTGGACAAACTGTAGCTCTTGTTGGCACTACAGGAGTTGGAAAAACTACTATTGCAAGCCTTCTTAACCGATTTTATGACCCACATAAGGGAAGTATCTTTATTGACGAAATCGATATTAAAAATGTTACCTT
This sequence comes from Tissierella pigra, assembly GCF_009695605.1. Taxonomy (GTDB): domain Bacteria; phylum Bacillota; class Clostridia; order Tissierellales; family Tissierellaceae; genus Tissierella; species Tissierella pigra. Next base: position 3,639 of record NZ_VUNQ01000018.1, on the reverse strand, counting down.
AAAAAGTCTTAGAGATAATATAAGTATGGTATTGCAGGATACATTTCTTTTCAATGGTACAGTATATGAAAATATAGTTTATGGATGGAAAGATGCAAGCAAAGAGCAAGTAATACAAGCTACAAAAGCTGCAAATGCACATGAATTTATTCAAGAACTTGAAAATGGATACGATACAATAATAGGTGAACGTGGGATACGTCTATCAGGTGGACAAAAGCAAAGACTATCAATAGCACGTGCTATCTTACGTAATTCTCCTATCCTTATTTTAGACGAAGCTACCTCTGCCCTAGATACAAAAACAGAAAGAGAGATTCAGGCTGCTCTAGACAGAATATCAAAAGATCGTACTACTATTGTAATTGCACATAGACTATCTACCATAAGAAATGCAGATAAAATTGTAGTACTAGATGGAACAGGAATTGCAGAAATAGGAACCCATGATGAGTTGATTCGTTACCATGGTATATATTCTTCTCTTTACAATTCGCAGGCATCATAATCCAAGGGATTAATAATTATCTATGTAAAATTAATGGTGGCCAAAATGGTCGCCATTTCTTGATCTCTCTACAGATTAACAACATGACTTCTCAAATATCTGGTTCTTTATCACTATATATTTTGTATTGTCACATCCTTTCAATACCTAAAAAATAGACATCTCATTTTATCATTTACATATCATAATCATTATTTCTTAATACCATTTCAATCATGGATATTTCCCTCTCAGAACTTAAGTTGAATTTTTTCGCAATTAATAATATCAGAAGATAGCTGGATATTGCTTTTTCTATTTCTGCTTTACTGAATTCCATTATGATCCATCCTGTTCAAAAGGGTATGTTTCTTAATTCCAGGAATATAAAAAGAAGCTAATTAATTAGCTTCAACCATCATACTATTATTTCTAAATTCAGCACAATCTACATCTTTGGTATATTTTAATAATGTGCGACCTGTCAATTAAAATCTGCACCCCTTCTCCTGCAGTATGTTATTTTACTAATCCAAATTATAAAACCAAATAAGCTGTACTTCATTTCTATATTCCTGCTCATTGTAATAAGCATACTCGTCTATTGCGGATAGGACAGCACCTTGTTTATGATAAAATCTTATAGCTGGAACGTTGTTATTTTGGCACTCAATTTTGATTTGCGTAAATCCTTGCTCACGTGCCCAATTTGCAGCCATATCAAACAAAACCTGACCAACACCTTGATTCTTGTATTCATCATCGACCCGAATATCCCATAGCACAGCTAGGTCATCTCTACCTGAAAGCATGTTAACCCCTTCCGTACGTGAAACGACTGTTGCACCTCCAACAGGTCGCTTTTCATCAAAAGCCATAAAGAAAGTCCAATTTGAAATATCCCATTGCCTTCCCCACCTTGTTACACTCTTGTCTTCGTCAACGCAGAAATCCTTAACATACGGTTGGATAGGTGTTTCAATAAGATGAAACCCTCCTAGACCACGCTCAATTTTATCAACACGATAATAACTATAAACATGAACACGCATGGGAACCATATCGTATTGTTGAAGAAATTTTTGGTCAACTATCTTGTACACTATCATATCATTGCCCCCTTAATATGAATTTCATTCTTGCTTAATTCACACTCTCTACATCAATATAACCACATCTCAAACCCTAATTCCATCGTCAAAATTTGAATAAAGTTTTGCTTTCTCTCTCTTTTTGCCTATTTTATTCCTCAAATTCAGGTCAAAATTTCTGAATTAATAATATGAAATATACATAAAAAGTTTAAGTAATAAATTGAAATTAATATAGGAAAAAATAAAGAATAAAAAGATGAACTGTTTCCAGTCTTTTATATTGTATTTACCCAAAAGACTTTGTGCTAATCTTATACTTTCTTCAGTAATAGCAACAGACTGGGAACAATACCTGCTCTACCTTGGTTCTATTTGCTCTATAATAATCAATAAATTTGTCATAGTTAAGAAGTAATTCAAATGAAATTATGGACAAAACCATAACCGTGGAGGTGGACTTAGCATAATAAAGTAGACACAAAAATAAGAGAAAAATTTGAATATACTAAAAATGTTTGCAAAACACTGGACGTTTCAAGAGCTGGATATTATAAATATTAAAATCTTAAACCATTCAAAGGTGACCTGGAAAATGAAAAATTGAAAGAAATAATCAAAAAAATTTTGATGAAAATAAAGGTAAATATGGATCTATTCGTATAGTAAAAGTACTAGGGCAACGTGGAATTCATATAAACCATAATCGAATATCTAGATTAATGCGTAAAATGAATCTATGTCCTAAAGGAACCCCCTATCTTGCAATATTTATTGATATGTTTTCTCAAAGGTAGTTGGCTGGTGGATGGTAAATAGAATGAAAGATACCCTTGTAATTAAAGCATTTACTCAAGCTTATGGAAAAGAACAGTGTAATTGCAGGTTAATAGTTTATACCAAACCTTTTGAAAACGTTGATAACTCCATACAACAAAACTCTTTCCATCTAACTTTCTTAAACCACCATTGTAATATTTATAAAAACTTTATATAATTTATATTATACTAATATGAACAACTAAAATTAACATGATTATACTATATTAAGCAACCTTTAAAGCTATATTTGTTTTTTTGTTAGGATTTATAAAACTTTATTTCAGCATAATTCATTGATAATAAGCTAAACCATAGAAGCTACAGATTGTTATCTCTGAGATAGTCACAGTTCATTTTTAACTCAAAGAATTATATCTATCTAGCTCTAATTTACCATGATGAGAAAGGATAAGAAATATGGACAATTACTATGCCGAAAAATTAAATTCCAAAAAGTTGTTTCAAGTGTACAATACCCAAATTCCACGTGTCAAGCAGTATTTACAATCAGAAATAGATTTTGTCAAGAAAAATCTATCAAACACACAAAGTGTTTTGGAGCTTGGAGCCGGATACGGTCGAATTATTAGGGAATTGGCTCCCTACTGCAAATCTATTGTCGGGATAGATATCTCAGTGGAAAGCGTTGAATTAGGCAAGGAGTATCTCAAAGGCTATCCCAACGCGAGTATAGTTGCAATGAATGTTCACCAGATAAATTTCCCTAAATCTTTTGATGTTATTTTGTGCCTGCAAAATGGATTGTCTGCCATGGGTGCTGATTCCACTGTCATTCACAAAATTCTTGATAAAGTGGCACCAGGTGGAGTAGCTTATTTCAGCAGTTACAGTACTAGATTTTGGGATTTTCGTCTAAAATGGTTTGAGGAGCAGACCTCCAAAGGGCTTTTGGGGGAAATTGACTATACCCAAACCAAAAATGATGTGATTATCTGCAAAGATGGCTTTAAAGCAACTATCCATTCCACAGAGGATTTTGAGAAAATTGGCAAAAATCTGGGATACCCATATGAGGTGCAAGAGGTGGATGAGTCTAGCGTGTTTCTAATCGTCCATAAAATCTAACTAAATTGCAAACCGTTAGAAACACATGTTTATGTTAATCTAAAAGTAGACCACCATAATAATTGAAAACTGGTCCACCTTAAAATATAATACCCCTTGAAGATATCTTTTGAGGGGGGACAAGAGGTGATAAAGCTGGATCAGAAAGCAGAA
>NZ_VUNQ01000017.1 GCF_009695605.1 Tissierella pigra | reverse complement strand
TTTAATAGTTTTCGTCTGGTGACGATAGCAAGATGGACACACCTGTACCCATACCGAACACAGAAGTTAAGCATCTTAACGCCGATGGTACTTGGTTGGAAACGACCTGGGAGAGTAGGAAGTTGCCAGGCTTACATAAAAATATATAGAAAGTTCTATTACGTTGGTCGTAGTAGGGCTTTCTTTTTTTATGACCTAACCCGATTTGTGTATTTTACAAATCGATGGTAGATCAAACGCACCTACGCTGTCCGTTTTGTCTACAATTCGTTACACGCATTGGACAAAAAGGCAACGAGAACCAAATCTATATAAGTGTAACGAGCAAATAGATTTGAGTTGCGAAACTGCGTAGTCACTGTGTCAAACAACTCAATCTAATGAAGGTAAGTCGTATATATACAAGACCTATCACCTTAGCAGTGATAGGATTTTTTATGTCTATTTAAGTCATAGGATAAGCCTCGTATCTAATATATTAATTATTAGAATAGGAGGGAAAAGATGAAGAAGGAATGGTTTAATATTGCTTCAATATATATAGGGACAGTAATTGGTGCAGGATTTGCTTCAGGACGGGAAATAATAGAATTTTTTGGAATCTATGGAGTTAATGGAATATGGGGAATGATTATAGTTGGAATAATCCTTTCATTAGTTGGAAGTTTACTTCTTATAAAAATATATAATAATAAAATAAATGGATTTGATGAATTAATATGTAATATATTTGGCGAAAGATTTGGAAGTTTATTGGACAACATAATTACATTTTCATTATATACTGGGTTCAGTGTTATGGTAGCAGGAAGTGGTGCTCTTTTTAACCAAGAATTAAACTTATCTTTCAATTTAGGTGTTATTTTTATGGTTATTTTATCCTTTATAGTCTTTCTATTTAGTCTAGAGGGATTATCTTTTATAAACACAATATTAGTCCCATTACTTATTATAGGTATTATATTTACATCCTTATATTTAAATATAAGAGAAGGTTATAATTTTTCTAATGTAAATGGTGTTAATTTAACTTTAAAGGGTAATTTTATAACATCAGCACTTTTATATGTGGGTTCTAATTCATTGATTATAGTTGTAGTATTTTCATCTCTATTACCAATTATTAATAGTAAAAAAACAGCCATATTAGGAGGGTCAATTGGAGGAGTTATATTATTTATACTTGGAATGAGTATATTAACATCTATGCTTATATATTATAATGAAGTATTTCTTTTAGATATACCAATGCTAAAAATATGTGATTATATAAACGTTGGATATAGGAAATTTTATGCTGTTATACTTTGGATAGCTATGTTTACTACAGCATTAGCCAATGGATTTGGATTTATAAATAAATTATCTAATAGTAAATATAAAATATTAATTATAGGATTATATTGCTTACTATCTATTCCAGTAGCTAAACTTGGATTTGCTAAATTAGTGGGAATATTATATCCAATATTTGGATTAATAGGATTTTTTGTACTTGTATTTATTTTATTGGTACTATAATAAACTTCGGGGAGATAGATAAATGAATTTTTTTAATACAAGTGATAATGTAAAAACATACTATGAAATAAAAGGAGAAGGTAATCCAATAATTTTTATCCATGGATTTACTGAAACTCATGATTCTTTTAGGATACAGCAAAGAATATTATCTAAAAAGTATAAAACAATTACATATGATATAAGGGGTCATGGTTTATCTAGCAGAGTAGATTATGGATTAAATATGGAAAGACTTGCATTGGATCTAAAGGAGTTTATAGATTATTTAGATTTACAAGATATAGTATTAGTAGGATGGTCTATGGGTACTTCAATTATATTTGAATATATAAATATATTTGGAGAATATAACTTATCTAAAATATGTATTATAGATAAAGGTCCCAAAGTTTTAAATGATAATAATTGGAATCTAGGTTTATATCATGGTAAATATACTATGGAAGATGCTTTAAAAGATTTAAGTTTAATCAAAGATAATTGGATGGAATTTACAGAAAGATTTATAAAAAGTATGGCACCTTATTTCAATAAAAAACAATTTAGTATTTCAATGGATAAGATGAAAAATAATTCACCTAATATAATGTATTCAATTTGGAAATCCATGATAGAAAAGGATTATAGAAAGACTTTAAGTAAAATACATATACCAGCTTTAATAATATTTGGAGGCGAAAGTACCTTTTATTCAATTGATACGGGAAGATACCTTAAAGAAAATATTATAAATTCAGAGCTAGTAATATTTCAGGATTGCACCCACTTATTGGTATTAGAAAACCCTATTAGATTTAATAGGGTTTTAGAGGAATTTACATCCAAGTATTAAATTTTTTGATATAAATATTTTTGACAATTTGTGTGAGAATACAATAAGCTAATAATATTCCTATTAACCAAGAAAAATAACTAAGTGGCAGAGGGACAAGTCCTATATAAGTTCCGAAACCAGTATATGGAATTATTATTCCTAGACTTATTATTAAGAGAGTCATTATCATTAGGGGAGTAGAAGCCCTGCTTTGTACAAATGGAATCTTCTTTGTCCTTATCATATGGACTATTAGGGTCTGTGATACGAGCCCTACTACAAACCAGCCAGATTGAAATAGAGGCTGTAATTCTATCGTATTTGCCTTAAATACAAACCACATAATAGCAAAGGTAGCAATATCAAATATGGAACTAATAGGTCCTATATATAGCATAAACTTACCTATTTTATCTGCATTCCATTTTTTAGGTGTTTTTAAGTATTCTTCATCCATACTATCCCAAGGTATAGCTATTTGAGATATACTATAGAGTAAGTTTTGTACAAGTAACTGTATAGGTAACATTGGCAGAAATGGCAAAAATGCACTAGCTGCTAATACACTAAATACATTACCAAAGTTGGAACTAGCAGTCATATTTATATATTTAACAATATTTCCAAATACTCTTCTACCTTCAATAACTCCTTTTTCTAAAACATTTAGATCTTTTTCAAGCAATATTATATCGGCAGATTCTTTAGCTATATCAACTGCAGTATCTACAGAGATACCTACATCAGCTTGTTTTAATGCTTGAGCATCGTTAATACCATCACCTAAGAAACCAACAACATGATTATTATTCTGTAGAACAGAGATAACCCTTTCTTTTTGCATTGGAGATAGTTTTGCTAGGATATTGGACTTTGATGCTACTTTGTATAATTTTTCATCTGTCATTTCTTCTACATCTATTCCTAAAACCACATTATCTACGGGAATACCAACATCTTTACATATTTTTTTAGCAACTATATCATTATCTCCAGTTAATACCTTGACAGTTACTCCGTGCTCATGTAATGCCCTTATTGCAGAGACTGCTGAATCCTTTGGAGGATCTAAAAAACCCATATATCCAATAAGAACCATATTACTTTCATCTTTAACGCTAAACATATTTTCATCTGGTACATTATTTTTCTGCGCTATAGCAAGGACTCTCATTCCATCTTCATTAAGTTTAGTTACCATATTCATAACTGTTTTTATTAATTCTTCATTTAAAGGTAAAACTTCTCCATTGATTTCTACAAAAGAACATATAGAAATCATTTCTTCAACGGCACCTTTAGTTATAAGTTGTCTTTTGCCATTTTCACTTTCAACTACTACTGACATTCTACGTCTTGTAAAGTCAAATGGAATTTCATCTACTCTTTCATATATTTCTGTTACTTCCCTAAATCCTTTTTCATTACCATATTCTATTACAGCAATATCCAATAAGTTTTTTAATCCTGTTTGATAATAACTATTTAAATAACCATGTCTTAGGACTCTATCATTTTCATTGCCTAGCACATCTAAGTGTGTTTCCAGTATAATTTTATCTAATGTTAGAGTACCAGTTTTATCTGTACATAAAATATCCATAGCACCAAAATTTTGAATAGAACTTAATCTTTTGACTACAATTTTACGTTTAGATAAAGATATTGCTCCTTTTGCAAGATTAGTAGAAACCAAAGTCGGAAGCATTTCAGGAGTCAAGCCTACAGCTACTGAAATAGCAAATAAAAAGGCATTTATCCAATCTTTTTTTGTTAATCCGTTTATTAAGAAAACTATAGGGACCATTACTAACATAAATCTTATTAGAAGAAAACTAACACTTTTAACACCTTCTTCAAAGCTAGTTTGGCCTCTATCTTTAGTAAGAGACTCTGCAATAGTACCAAAGTATGTTTGGTTTCCTGTCTGCAAAACTATACCTACTGCAGAACCGCTAACAACTATGGTTCCCATTAAGGCAATATTTTCTAGATCTGCTATATTCTTATTTACATTCTTATCTTTAATATCTGAAAATTTCTCCACAGGTTCTGATTCACCTGTTAAGGAAGATTGACTGATAAATAAATCTTTACAAGTAATAATTCTTAAATCTGCAGGTATTAAATCTCCAGCTGCTAAATGAATAATATCTCCTGGAACTACATCAGATATATTAATTTCTCTTTTATTCATATCTTCTCTTTTTATAGATGTAGTTGTAGGAACAAGGTCTTTTAAATTATCTGCTGTCATTTGAGATTTATACTCTTGAGAAAATTTAAGGATTACACTGATCAATATCATAGTAGAAATAATTATTATAGTCATCCAAGATTTCTCACCAGTAGGAGCAAAAGCAATGTCAGTAAAATAAGATACTAAAACTATAACTAATAATATTAAAATAAAAGGATCTATAAAGGAGCTTAAAAGGTAAATATACCAAGGTTTCCTTTTTTCGGATATTATTTCATTGTGTCCATAAAAAGCTAATCTTTTATCAGCCTCTAATTCAGATAAACCACTGATGGAGGAATCTAATTCTCTAAAAATAGTATCAATATTTTTTGAACTCATATCGCGTAGGTTTTTATTAATATTTTCATTATCATAAATTTTTTTCTTTCTCATAAATTACACCTCCAAAAAAGACAATACTAAATAATGGTTCAGTAAATAGTCTAACCATAAGTTAAAATTGTATTGAATTTTTAATTTTTAAAATAAGTTTGGAAAATTTTTGAGAAAGGTTTTTTAAGGTATATGTAAAGAAAAGATAATTATTATATTATAATTATACGATTTTAATTTAACATATACTTCATCCTCCTTCCTCTATATAAATACAACTCGGCCCAGAATCCATAACTACTCACCTCCAAAAAAATAATAATCCTCCACCGAAACTTGAAGGGGAAGGATTTATTCTTCTCGTTCAAGTTTTGGCTTTATAAGGCGCTGAAATTGCATTAGGTTGAGCCTTGCGACAAAACCTGCTAACCAGTGCAGAGTGTTTCCACTCTTTTACGGCAGCAATCCATATCCTTATAGTAACCTCACCTACCGAGATTATTTAGTTCATCTTTAAGCATATACTTAAAAATTAGAAATGTCAAGTATTCTATAAGATTCTTAATAATAAAAATTATAATCTTTAATTAAAAATCTCTCTACTATGGCTTTAATGTAATCCATAGTATTGTTTCTTGAATCATCATAGGAAATTTTATTATTTAATACTCTTTTTAACATACCTTCAAAGATTAAAAGGGTCATATCATTTAATTTATTTGCATCTTCAGGTCGAATATAACCTTCATCTACACAGGCATATACAGTAGTTTGCGCTCTTTCATTAATATCAGTTTTCAGTAGCATAGTGGAAATATTTTTATCTTTGCTAATAATATCTTCTGGAAAAAGTTTATAGTAATCAGCCACATAATCTTCAAAATGCTTTTCTAAATTTGGGAAGAAAATGGCATTATAAATTTCTGGTTTATCATAGGCATAGTCACAGAAACATTCCCAAACTTTAAGAAATCTATCCATAGCATTTTCTGCATCTTTTAAATATATTTCTAAAGAATGGGAATAATCCTTTATATGTTTCATGGAAGCATATAAAATTAGATGATCTAAGTTTTCAAAATAATTATAAAGAGTAGCACTATTATATCCAGCCTTATCAGCTACTTTTCTTAAGGTTATTCCATTAATTCCAACTTCATCTATTAGCTCTACAGTTGCATCAATAAAGTAAGACATCATTCTTTTTCGTTGTATCGCTTTTTTTACCATTTAAAATCACCATATTCATATTATTTTCACTAGATTAATATTAGCATAAATACTATAAAACCACAATTTAAATATGAATATATGACCTTATATTTTTCTATAGTAACAAAATAATTATTAAACTTATCAATAATTATGATTGTATTATAATCATGATTATGATATTATATAAATTAACAAAGAAAGTTTCACAAAGCTTCAAAAAACTTTCAATATCCATTAAAAATAATAAAAAGGAGTGAAAAGATGAGACTAGAAATAGGTAATTTTCAAGTAAAAGATGTTGTTTTTGGAGAAAAAACAATGTTTAGTAACGGTGTTCTGTCCATTAATAAAGAAGAAGCTATGGCCTTTATTAAAGAAGATGAGCATATTACAGAATTAGATATAGTAATTGCAAAGCCAGGTGAGAACACAAGAATAGTACCAGTTAAAGAAGCAGCAGAACCAAGGATTCGTCCAGATGATAGACCAGTATTTCCTGGAGTTACAGGAGACGTTGAATCTGCAGGTAGTGGAAGAGTACATGCATTAAAAGGATGTAGTGTTTTAGGAGTAGGTATGCACTATGGTAGTTTTGGTGATGGTCTAATCGATATGGGTGGTGAAGGTGCAAAATACACTCTATTTTCACAATTAATTAATATATGTATAGTTGCTGATACAGATGAAGAGTTTGAAAGATTTGAACAACAAAAGAAAAATACAGCAATTAGAATGGCTACCCATAGATTTGCAGAGTACCTAGGAACTGCAGTAAAGAATTTAGAACCAGAGGAAATTGAAACTTTTGAATTAGATCCAGTAACTAAAAGAACTGAAGAAGTAAATAAACTTCCATCAGTAGTATTGGTTATGCAACCACAATCTCAAATGGAAGAATTGGGATATAATGATTTAGTATATGGATGGGATATGAATAAATATGTTCCTACGTTTATGCATCCAAATGAAGTATTAGATGGAGCATTAATATCAGGTAGTTTCATGCCTTCATCATCAAAATGGTCAACATATGACTTCCAAAATTTCCCTACAATTAGAGAATTATATAAGGAACATGGAAAATCAATTAACTTCTTAGGAGTTATAATGTCAAATCTAAATGTTTCCTTAGAACAAAAACATAGATCAGCTATATTTGTGGCACAAATGGCAAAATCATTAGGTGCAGATGGAGCAATAGTTACTGAAGAAGGATATGGAAATCCAGATGCTGACTATATTTTATGCTTAGCTGCTTTAGAAGATGTAGGAGTAAAAACAGTAGGTATAAGTAATGAGTGTACAGGTAGAGATGGAGCTTCTCAGCCTCTTGTTACATTAGATGAAAAAGCAAATGCTTTAGTATCTACAGGTAATGTATCACAATTAATAGAATTACCACCAGCAGATAAAGTAATAGGAGAATTACAAGCTTTAGCTAGAGATGGTTTATCTGGTGGATGGGCTTATGATGAAATATTAGGAGCATCTGTAAGAGAAGATGGTTCAATTATTATGGAAAACAATGCAATGTTCTGTGGAGATAGAATACCAGGCTGGTCAACTAAGACTATGAAAGAATTCTAGGAGGTGAAAATATGAAAAAAGCAATTCATTATATAAATCAATTTTTTGCAGGTATTGGTGGAGAAGATACAGCTGATTATAAACCAGAAATTAGAGAAGGTTTAGTAGGACCATCCCTTGCTCTAAATAGTATGTTAGATGCAGAAGTTACACATACGGTTATTTGTGGTGATAACTTCATGGGATCCAATACAGATGAAGCTGTTGAAATCATATTGGGATTTTTAGAGGATAAGGAATTTGATATATTTGTTGCAGGTCCCGCATTTCAAGCAGGTAGATATGGAGTAGCCTGCGGAACTATTTGTAAGGCTGTTAAAGAAAAATTTAATGTACCAGTTATTACATCTATGAACGTAGAAAATCCTGGTGTAGAAATGTTTAAAAAAGATATGTATGTATTTGAAGGTGGAAAGTCAGCTGCAAAATTAAGAGATGATGTGAAAGTTATGGCTAATTTTGCAAATAAAATATTAAAGGGCGAAGAAACCGGTTCAGCTGATGAAGAAGGATTCTTCCCAAGAGGAATTAGAGCTCAAACTTGGTTAGAGTCAGGAAAGACAGCTGCAGAAAGAGGAGTAGAAATGTTAATTAAGAAATTAAACGATGCTCCTTATATAACAGAACTTCCTATTCCAAAACAAGATAGAGTGCCTATTGCAGAGCCTATTAAAGATTTATCTAAGGCAAATATAGCTATGGTAACTACTGGAGGAATTGTACCAGTGGATAATCCAGATAGAATTCAATCTGCTTCAGCTACACGTTGGGGAAGATATGATATATCTAAAGATGAAAGATTAGAAGGCGGAGTATATAAAACTATTCATGCTGGATTTGACCCTGCAGCAGCAGATGCAGATCCAAATGTAATAATGCCAATAGATGCGATGAAATCCTATGTAAAAGAAGGCAAAATAGGAAAACTACACGACTATTTCTACAGTACAGTTGGAACTGGTACTACTCAAGCAGAAGCTGCTAGAATGGGTAGAGAAATAGTAGAAAAATTAAAAGAAGATAACGTAGATGGAGTTATTATGACTTCCACATGAGGTACCTGTACACGTTGCGGTGCAACGATGGTAAAAGAAATTGAAAGAGCAGGTATTCCAGTAGTTCAAATGTGTAATTTAATTCCAGTTGCTACAACTGTAGGTGCGAATAAAATAGTACCTACAATATCCATTCCATATCCATTAGGAGACCCATTAACATCTAAAGAAGCTCAATGGAAACTTAGATACCATAGAGTAGGAGTAGCATTAGATGCTTTAACAGAAGATGTTAAGGAGCAAACAGTATTTAAGGTAAAAATCTAGAAAAATTTTATAGGGGTGTGTACACACCCCTATAAATCAACCTCTAAACTATTTTAAAACGGGAGGAAATATAATGAATAATGTAAAGAAAAAAGATAATAAAGTATTTTATATATCCTTGTCTTTAACAATAATTATAGTATTATGGGCCATATTAGCACAAACTAGTTTTGCAAATACGGCGAACCATCTATTAAATTTTTTAACTACTAATTTTGGATGGTCTTATTTAATAGCCATGTTCATATTCGTTTTATTCTGTCTTGTATTAGCATTTAGTAAATATGGAAACATAAAATTAGGACCAGATGATTCAAAACCAGAATATAGTACAGTTTCTTGGTTTGCTATGCTATTTGGAGCAGGTATGGGTATAGGTCTAGTGTTTTGGGGTGTTGCTGAACCAATATCACATTTTGTAAATCCAGCACCAGGAATGGAAGCAGGAACACTAGAATCAGCTAACTTTGCTTTAAGAGCATCTTTTATGCACTGGGGATTCCATCCTTGGGCTAACTACAGTATAATAGGCCTTGCTTTAGCATATTTCCAATTTAGGAAAAATAAGCCAGGGTTAATTAGTAGTATTTTTATTCCATTACTAGGAGAAGATAGAGTAAATGGACCTATTGGAAAATTAATAGACGTACTTGCTGTATTTGCAACAATAGCAGGTGTGGCTACATCACTTGGATTAGGAACTTTACAGATTAACAGTGGATTAAATTACTTATTTAATATTCCAGAGACAACAGTAGTTCAATTGGCAATAATTTTAATAATTACAATTCTTTATATATGGACAGCTGTTAGTGGTATAGATAAAGGTATTAAATTACTGGGAGATGTAAATTTAATATTAGCATTTGGATTACTTTTACTTACATTTATATTTGGACCTACATTAAAAATAATGAACTCATTTGTAAATGGATTAGGTCAATATATAAATAGTTTTATAACTGAGAGTCTTCATATAGAAGCATTTGGTGATAATAGTTGGCTAAACTCATGGACAATATTCTATTGGGCATGGTGGATTGCTTGGGCACCATTTGTAGGTACATTTATTGCTCGTATATCAAAGGGTAGAACCATTAGAGAATTCATAGGTGGAGTTATATTTGCTCCTGCTATAGTATCCATTGTTTGGTTTGCAGCCTTTGGCTCAATGGGTATAAATTTAGCGGAAACTGTAGGTATAGAAGGTTTAGCATCAGCAGCAAGCAATCCTTCTACAGCATTATTCTTTGTATTTAGTAAATATCCATTAAGTTCAGTATTATCATTTATTGCCGTATTGTTACTAGGTACATTCTTTATTACATCTGCAAATTCAGCTACATTTGTACTTGGTATGTTAACATCAGAAGGTGACTTAAACCCATCAAAGCAAAAACAATTTATATGGGGAATACTTCAAGCTTTATTGGCTACTGCTCTATTATTAGCTGGTGGATTGGAAGCATTGCAGACAGCTTCAGTTGTAGCGGCCTTTCCATTTATATTTGTAATGATATTGGCAATAGTATCATTGATGAAAGCTTTAAAAGAAGAAAATAAATAAACATAAATAACGGAGGGTCCTCATTTGGGGCCCTCCTCTTATGCAGAAAGCTTTATATAAAAGGTAAATAATTACTTTCTTTATCTCTAAATGGTTTAGATATTATATTTTCAAGTATTCTAAGTCCTTCAATGATTTCTTCATTGGAGATTTGACCAAAACTAAGTCTTATATAGTTTGAATAAATAGAATCGTCTACGAAAAAAACTTTTCCTGGTACAATAGCCAATCCATTTTCAGCACATTCATTATAGATATTAATAGAATCTATATTCTTAGGTAGTTTGAGCCAGATACTAAGACCACCATCAGGTTTTATATAGGATACTCCATACTCTGATAATCTATCCAATCCCTCGGTCATTAATTTATATTTCTTAGAATAAACAGCTTTGATTTTTTCTATATGGTTTTTCCAATATCCCTGTCTTAAATATAAATCGAAGGCTCTCTGGAGATAACCTGATGAAGAAATATCTGTAGTATGTTTTGCTTTTATAATTTCCTTAAATAATTTATTAGGTAAGGTAATAAATCCAATACGAACACCAGGCATAAATATCTTTGAGAAACTTTTAATAAATATCACTTGGTCAAATCTATCAATGGATTTTAAGGGCATTTTTTTATTTTCACTAAAAGTTAAATCTGTTAAAAAATCATCTTCTATTATATAAAATCCATATTCTTTAGATAGTAATAAAAGCTCCTCTTTGCTTCTGAAATCATAGGAATAAGTGGTAGGACTTTGATAATTAGTCATTATATATAAAAATTTTGGTCTGTATTTCTTTATATAGGATTTAAGTGCTATTATATCTATACCATTTTCATTTATGGGTATTCCAATAATTTTAGCACCTCTAGACTTAAATGTTCCTAAGGCACCAGAATAAGTAGGATTTTCAACAAAAATACAGTCTCCAGGATTAATCAAGGTTTTAGATATAATGTCAAGTCCTTGTTGACCTCCAGAAGTAATAAGTATTTGTTCTTTATTGACTACTGTATTGTAATGTTCTTTTAAAAATTTAGATATAGAGCCTCTTAAAGGATCATATCCAGTGATTTCTGGATACAAGAAGGCAAGACCAGCATCCCTGTCTAAAACCTCAATTAAAACCCTTTTAAACTCTTCTATGGGGAACAAATCTGGTGTAGGTGACATAGATGCAAAGTTTATACTATTATTTGATATGGGAAGTATACCAGATACCATTAGATCCATATCACCTTCCTCTAAATAAGAAATAGTGTCTACAGGGAGTTTTCTTATATAAGTTCCACTACCTTTTATGGAGTAAACATATCCTTCTTTTTCTAAAAGCTTATAAGCGCTGACTACAGTTACATTATTTACTCCAAGAGAATTTGCAAGATTTCTTATGGAAGGCAATTTTTCATTTTCCAATTGATCTTCTTCTATTAAGGTTTTAAAATTTTCATATAATTGTATATATAGGGGTGTATCAGTTTTTTTATTTAATTTAAACTTTTCCATAGTATCCTCCTTAAATGTATGGATACATTTATTATAACAGATTTATAGATATAATAAACAAAAAATAAGAATAATCCCATTTGGGGATTATTCTATGGTTATTTCGACTTTGGTACCATCTTCTGTATCTACATCTACTATTTTTCCCATTTGCCCATTCTTTATGGCTTCAAGAATTTCGCCTATATCGTCTTCTGTTAAGCCAGATGCTTTGATTTCGGGGGAAAATTTGCCAATCAACTTAACTCCAACATTTACAAGAGAAATAGGAAGTGTTACATTTGCCTTTGTTATATCGCCTGATTCAATAACTTTAATTTTTAACCACTTGGCTTTGTTGTCAGAATAAACTAGATTATTGGAAATTTTTTTATTATCCTCTAAAGCTTCAAGTAACTTAACACCTTCTTCAGCTGTAATTTTACCTTCTTGAACCATATTTAAGATTTGCAGTTTTTCTGACATATTACCACTCCTTAATATATTTTTATTGAACCATTGGATGTTGATGCAATAACTTTAGTGGAATCTTGGCTCTCACTAAAGTTAACACTATGAGCCACTATTTTTCTTGATCCTAAATTTGCTTGTTTATTTATTTTATATATTAAATCTGGAAAATCAAGAGATATATTTCCAATAGATGTTTCTAAATCAAAATAAATATCCTTATTGGTTTCATTGATTTCCAAAGTAATAGGGCCATTAGAAGTATACAGTTCAATTTCTTTAACCCTATCTCTATCTATATTATCTAAGTTAATCTTACTGTTAGATGTAGTTAGATTGATAATATCGCAAGTAACATCTTCTACTTCAATAGGAGAGTTTGAAGTTTTTAGTACTACATTAAAAGCATCTATATCATTTACTATTATTTTAGCATTTGCTGTTTTAGCCTCTATTTCTGTTGCAATAACATCCATTAAATATATATTAGAGTTAGAGGTTGTAGCCTTTAAAAAAATTGCCTTAGTATCTCTGCATTCTATTCTACTATTTTTAGTTGATAAATCTATTTCTTTACTATTTACATCTAATATATCAATAGAGGAGTTATTTGTTATACATTTTAAAATATTGGTATTTAGATCCTCTATATCTATTTTTCCATTGCTGGAAGTTAATATTATTTCATCATAATCCCTTTTTGGTATGAATACATCTAAGCTAATTGATATATTGCTATTATATTTTGGACTGAATATTATTTTATTTTCATTTGCATAGAAATCGAAATAAGGTTCATTTAGATTTAATAGACCATTTTTATACTTACAAGTAGATTTAATAATCAGTTTATTTTCATCTGCTGGTCTAAGTTTTATACTTCCATTAATGGCTTTAAAATCTAAACTTGGATTTTCAATTTCTGATAAATCCATATCTAAATCTGTAACTATTGTTTCATAATTGCCTATGAAGTTAAAAGGATTACCTATACCCTTGAGACCTTCAAACATACTAGATAAAGCACTGCCTATATCAGACCCAATATCTTCTAGACTGTTGAAGATAGGTTTAGATGTTTCTTTTTCTTTATGTTTTTCATTCTTTTCTTCTTTAATAACTTCAGTTTCTTTGGGAAATTCTATATCTTCTAATGCTTCCATTAACTTAATGGCTTCCTGAGATGTTATTTTGCCTTCTTCAAGCATTGATAAAATCATCATTTTTTCCTCTTTCATCTATATCCCTCCTATTATTCACCTTGAAGAAGTTTAAGGGCTTCTTCAGATGTTATTTCACCACTATTTAATTTCTCAAGAACTTCTTTCTTATTAACGGTAGGTTCATTATACTTTGGACTATAACCTAATGCTTCAATTACATTTTCAAGCCTTCCCCTTACAGTTGGATATGAGATACCTAATTCTTTTTCTATTTCCTTTATATTACCTCTGCTTTTCATGAAGATTTCTACAAAATGTTTTTGATCGTCTGTAAGTTTACAAAATTTACAAAGTGAAAAATTACCTTCTATGTGAGTATGACATTTGTGACAACTAAGTTTTGTTACGAAAAGTTCTTCTCCACAAACTGGACATTTACCTATTACTTCTCTTTTCATATTTTCATCCTTTCTTTTATATAATATATCTGAAAATTAATATTATTTTTACTGTTAATACTATAATAATATTAAAAATAAGAAATGTCAACATAAATATTAATAATATTAATTTTTAAATTAATATTATTAATATTTTGCTTTGAATATAAAAGATAGAATAAAATATAATCTAATATAGATTCTTAAATTGTTATATGATTTATGTATATGATATAATAAAAATATAATATGCTTTAGGGGGACTACAAATGAAAGGGGATAAGAAAGAAAATCATAAGGGATTTAAAATATTTGTTATTATATTTCTTGTTTTAAGTATGTTTTTATTAAATGAGAAAAATCAAGAAAAGTTAATTAAGTTTTTTGATTCCATAGGCAGTAAAAAGAATACTTTAGAATTAGTGAATTCTTTCAAAGATAATAAGTCTTTAGGAAGTGTGAATATATATGATAATAATATGATTAAATGGGATGGAAATAAATTAAGTTTTTTAAAGATTGATGGTACTATTATTTTAGAAAAAGAATTTAATTTTGCAGATCCTTTCATATATTACGGACAAAATTATATTTATATAATGGATAAGTCAACAGGAGATATTTATTCTCTAGATAAAAATGGTCAAACCATAAGTAGAAACCAAATAAATAGAGAAATATTTAATTTAAAAGAAAGTAATGGATATATTATATATCATATAAAAAATAATGAACAGGAAGCCATTAAGGTATTGGATGGAGATAATGCTGTAGTTGGCAGTAATTCATATGAGGATAAAAATATACTTGCATATGAAGTAAATAAAAATGGGAAAAAAAGATCATTATCATTATTAGATTTTAATGGAAATATTTTAAAATCTCAAATAGAGATATATGGAGAAAATAATAAAAACATAAATTCTATAGATATAGAAGGAGAAATAGTAGTATATCTTCATTTTATATCAAAGGATGAGTTAATCGCTTTAACGGATCACAATATATATTGTATTAAAGAGAACGAAGTATTATGGAAAAGACAATTCGATTTAATAAAAGATATTTATATAGGAAAAGATATATATATACTGTACAGTAATTATTTAGAATCCATAGATTTTAAGGGAGAAACTAAAAACAAAATAGGATTTACTGAGGATTATAGGAAAATAGAAGAATTTAATGGAAATATATTAGCTTATGGAGAAAAAGGTATTTCCATAGTAGAGGATAATAAGGAGATATTAAAACATACTGATGATATAAAAGAAGTAAGGACTAGTAAAAATAATATATTGATATGGAATAATGATGAAGTTAAAATCTATAGATTTCTAAATAAATAGAATTTATTTTATTAAACTAATCTATAATAAATAAAATAATATAATATTTATCAATATTTTTATTGACAATCATTAAAACTAGTATAATATAATTATTGAATATATAGGAGGCATAAAAAATGAGAATAGAAGTAGATGCAAGAGGTCAGCTTTGTCCTAAACCAGTTATAATGACTAAAAAGGAATTAGATAATTTAGCAAAGGGAGTAATCACTACAATAGTAGATAATGAAGTGGCTAGAGACAATGTGTCAAAATTAGCTCAGTCTTCTGGATGTAGTTTTATAATTGATAAGAAAGATGAGGATTATTATATCCATATTACTAAGGATGGAATAGTGGAAGAAACTATTGGTATTCCGACCCCAAGTAAAACTAAAGATTTAACCATAGCCATAGGTTCAGATAAAATGGGAGTTGGTGAAGAAGAACTAGGTAAAATCTTAATGAAAAGCTTCATATATACCATAAGAGAAACTACGCCATTTCCAACTACCATTTTATTTTTAAATTCAGGTGTCAATTTAACCTGTGAAGATTCACCTGTATTGGAAGATTTAAAGGAGTTAGAAAAATCAGGTGTTGAAATTATTTCTTGCGGCACCTGTTTAGATTATTATAATCTGAAGGATAAAATTCAAGTTGGAGAAATAGGAAATATGTATGCAATATATGAAAAAATGAGAAATGCAAATAATACTTTAAATATTGGTTAGGAGATAACAATGAGAAAAGAGACTTATGGAGTAACTACTTATCAGTCTACACATCATACAATTCAAGCTGAAGGAGTATTTAAGGAGAATGGAATAAGCTTTAGAACTATACCTACCCCAAGAGAAATAACCGTTAGTTGTGGATTAGCAATTATCTTTGCCTTAGATGATCTTCCAAAGGTAAAGGATATGGTAAGTAGGAATGATATAAATATAGATAGTATATATAAATATACAAAAAGTGAATCAGGTAATGAAGCTGAGAAGATAGATTAAATTTGGAGTTGACTTTATGATAGATATTATTGAAAGGTTTAATCACCTAAAAAATATTATTGATATATATATTAAGAGAGATAATGGAGATTTTAATATTTTAGGAAAACTAATAAATATATTTATCATAATATTAATTATAAAATTAGTTATTTCTTTAATAAATAAAATTATAGACAAGACTCTAAAAAATAAACGAGGTGCAAATTTTTTTGTAGATAGTAGAAGGGCTAATACAATTGCTGAAGTTCTTAAAAAGGTAGTTAAATATATTCTATACTTCATAGGAACGGTAATGGTTTTAGACATGTTTAATATAAATACTAATTCAATACTTGCTACAGCAGGAATTGGAGGATTAGCTATAGGATTTGGTGCTCAGTCCTTGGTTAAAGATGTTATTACAGGATTTTTTATATTATTTGAGGATCAGTATGCAGTTGGAGATTATATAAATGTAGAATCTATGGAAGGTACTGTTGAGGAATTGGGACTCAGGGTTACAAAAGTTAGAGACTTTTCAGGTGATTTATATATAATTCCCAATGGGATGATTCAAATTGTAACAAATAAGACTAGGGGTGCCATGAGGGCATTAGTACAAATATTTATATCCTATGAAGAAGATATAGATAGGGTAATTAAAATATTAGAAGGTATTTGCCTAGAAATTAAAAATAATAATGATTCTGTGTTAGATGGACCTACTATATTAGGAATTACAGATTTAGGAGAATCCAATGTATCCCTTACTATAATAGCCAAAACCAAGCCTATGGAGCAGTGGGCAGTGGAAAGACAAATAAGAAAAAAGGTTAAGGAAGCTTTTGATAAAGAAAATATAAAAATACCTTACCCTAAAACAGTAATATTTGGAGGAAAAGAAAATGATACTGAAATATGATGCTGGAGATATAATAACTTTAAAAAAAGGTCATCCATGTGGAGAAAATAAATGGGAAATCATGCGTACTGGTGCAGATATAAAGCTCAGATGTTTAGGGTGCGACAGACAAATTTGGATACCAAGGATAGATTTTGACAAGAGAATTAGAAAGATTTTAGTGGAAGATAAATGGATCAGTATAATTCATCATAAGGGCAAGGGAGATAGTGAAGGGAAAAATTGATGGAAAATTCTCAATAGATGAACTTTAATTTTTAAATGCTAAATTGTATTATAATGTTAGACAATTACGCGATTTAATAGTAAACTATAGACAAGGATATAACAAAGAGAATCCAAATTTAGTGGAGGTGTGTCTAATGTCATTAAATTATGCAAAGCGTATGGACAACATTAGAGCTTCAGAAATTAGAGAGTTATTAAAATTAACACAGCAACCAGGTATAATTTCATTTGCTGGTGGATTACCAGCTCCAGAATCATTTCCAGTAGAGGAATTTATTAAGATTGGAAAAGAAGTTCTAGAAAACACAGGAACTCAAGCATTACAATATGGTCCAACGGAAGGTTACGGACCACTTAGAGAAGCCATAGCTAAGAGAATGGAAAAAGTAAAAGTAGATGTAAAAGCTGAAAATATACTAATAACCAGTGGTTCACAACAGGGATTAGACTTTGCTGCTAAAATATTTATAAACCCTGGAGATATTATAGTTTGTGAAAGTCCTACTTATTTAGGAGCTATTAACGCATTTAAGGCTTATGAGCCAAAATTCATAGAAGTATCTACTGATAAAGATGGTATGAATATGGAAGAATTAGAAGAAGTGCTAAAAAACAATGATAAAGTTAAGTTTATCTATGTTATTCCAGACTTCCAAAACCCATCAGGTAAAACTTGGACAGTAGAAAGAAGAATGAAGTTAATAGAATTAGCTAATAAATATAATGTAGCTATTATAGAGGATAATCCTTATGGAGAATTAAGATTTGAAGGAGAAATACTACCAGCTGTTAAACATTTTGATACAGAGGGAAGGGTAGCTTTCTTAGGTACGTTTTCTAAAATACTTTGTCCTGGATTAAGACTTGGATGGGTAGCAGCTGATACTGAATTCTTAAATAAATTTATACTTGTAAAACAAGGAGCAGACCTTCAATCAAGTACTATATCACAGATGGAAACTGCTAAATTCTTGGAGCTTTATGATATAGATAATCATATTCAAAAAATAATTGACTTATATAGAGTTAGAAGAGACCTAATGATGAAAACCATAGAAGAAGAGTTCCCAGAAGGAGTTACTTATACTTATCCAGAGGGAGGACTATTTACTTGGGTAGTATTACCAGAATATATGAATGCTAGAGAACTAGCATTAAAGGCATTAGAAGAAAATGTTGCCTATGTACCAGGAGGTTCTTTCTTCCCTAATGGTGGAAATGAAAATACATTTAGATTAAACTATTCCAATATGGATGAGGAAAAAATAGTAGAAGGTATAAAAAGACTTGGTAAAGTAATAAGAGAAGCAGTTAAATAAATAATTAAGAAAAACCTTTATATTGTTAAACAATATAAAGGTTTTTCTTAATTTAAAATCAACAATTAGCTTTTGGTAGTTTAACTTCTATGGTAGTTCCTTCATTTTCTATACTGGATACAGTTAACTGTCCTCTATGGTATTCAACTGTATGTTTAACTATAGATAGTCCTAGACCAGTACCATTAATTTTTTTAGAACGAGATTTATCTACTCTATAGAACCTTTCAAATATTCTATTTTGATGTTTTTGTGGTATTCCAATACCTGTATCACTTACCTTAACTACACCCCATTTATCATCAGAATAGATTTTAATATCTACTTTACCATTTATTTTATTATATTTAATAGCATTATCTACTAAATTAAATATTAGGTCTTCAATCATCCTTTGATTTCCATTAATCATAGTAGATTTTCCTTCTATTTTTAAAGATATATCTTTTTCTTTTGTATTATTTAATAGGTTAGAATATACAAATTCTCCAATTGAAAATAGGTCTATTTCAGTTAAATCCCTTTTAATAGACAGATCATCTAGTTGTGATAATTTGATTATTGAGTCTATTAAAGTTAAAAGTCTATTACCTTCTTTATAAATAATAGAGGCAGATTTTTTAATGTCTTCATCTTTTGCCATTCCAGTTTCTATCATTTCAGCAAAGCCAATAATAGAGGTCAGCGGAGTTTTAAGCTCATGAGATACATTTGCAGTGAACTCTCTTCTAATTTTTTCTGATTCCTTTAATTTATCAATGGAGTATTCGATTTCCTTTTTCTGTATATCTATGGTTCTAATAAAGGGTTGAAGTTCTTCATATGTTTCAGTATCTATCATTTCTTCTCCTGATAATATACTTCCAATACTTTTAGAGGCTAATTCGATAGGTTCTAGTAGTTTTGATGTCAATATGGAAGACACTATATACAAGGACATTAAGATCAGTACAAGAACTCCAGCCATTGCAGGTAATATTCCTATAAAGGCTTGTTGAATATGTTGGATAGGTTTAGATACTCTCACTATTTTATTATCTAATTTTACATCATGAGATAAGTTTGATGGTATTTCCTTAGGTATAGAATTAGAATCATATATATCTACTTTAATTATATCATTAATATCTCTTGGATTATAGAAATCGAAAAATAGAAATACTAGTACTATGGAGGTTATAACTGCTGTTATAGTTGCTATAGCTGCAAGATTATAATAAATTTTTCTTCCCAAGGTTATCCTCCTATCTTATACCCAACATTTCTTATGGTTTGAATAATTTTACCAGCATCTCCTAATTTTAATCTTAAAGTTCTTACATGAACATCTACAGTCCTACTTTCCCCTTCAAAATCAGTTTCCCATACTTCATTCATTATTTTATCCCGGGATAGAACCATGTTTTTATTTCTAATAAGGTATAGAAGAAGTTCAAATTCTTTAAAGGTCAAATTAACCTCTCTATTATCTACAGTTACAATACGTTTGTTTTCATCTACAATAAGGTTATCTATAGATAAAATACTATCTTTATTATCTGTTTTAAGACTTCGGCGAAGAACAGCATTGACTCTAGATATTAATTCCATTACACCAAAGGGTTTTGAAATATAATCATCTGCTCCCATATCAAGTCCTTTTACTTTATCAAACTCACTATTTTTTGCAGTAAGGATTATGACAGGAATATCCTTAGTATTATGATTTTTCCTTATATTATCTAATATTTTATATCCATCATCCCCAGGTAACATTATATCCAATAAAATTAAATCAGGTATTGTATGATGAAGTTCAGTATATAGATCATTACCGTTTTCAAAACCTTTGGTTTCAAAACCATTATTTTTTAGTGCATATATGACCAATTGTCTGATACTTTCATCGTCTTCAACACAGTAAATTGTTTTCATAAAATCACCCCAATATTCCCTATAAATTATCATAATTATAGCATAGAGATTAAAATATTAAAATGAAAAATAAAAACAGGTTTAAATCAGCCTGCTTTTAATTTTGAAAGATTATTATGAGATAGGTTTTTATTTTTCAAATTATGATTCATAATTCCTTACATAGTGTTCTCCTGTAATAGAATAATAAACCCATTCAGAAATGTTTTCTGCATGGTCACCAATTCTCTCTAAATACTTAGCTATCATAAGTAGGTCTACGGCCTGTTCTCCATTGTCTGCATTTTGTCTAATAAGTTCAATTAATTCATTTTTTACTACATGAAATAGGTCATCTACTACATCGTCATAATCTATAACATTTTTTACAAGCTCTAAATCTTTTTTTACAAAGGCATTGATACTATCACGTACCATTTTAATTGTAGCTGTTGCCATTTGTGGAATATGGGTAATTTTTTTTATATATTTTTGTCCAATAAGTCTAATTGTTATTTCAGAAATATCAGCAGCTTGATCTCCTATTCTTTCCATGTCTGTAATTATTTTTAATGCTGAAGAGATCATTCTTAAATCACTGGCTACAGGCTGTTGCTGCAATAAGAGCTTTAAACATCTTGTTTCTATATTTTTCTCTGCATTGTCTACTTCACTATCATTATCCACAATTCTTTTTGCAAGGCAAATATCCTGCTCTATAAGGGCAGCAACAGCAGTTTCTATGGAACTTTCGATAATATTTCCCATATCTATAAGTTCTTCATTTAATAATTCTAATTCTTTATCAAATTTACTTCTCATTTATATCAGCTCCTTTTAACCAAATCTTCCAGTAATATAGTCTTCAGTACGTTTATCCTTTGGATTAGAGAATATAATATGGGTATCATCAAACTCAACTAATTCTCCTGATAAAAAGAATGCAGTTTTATCTGAAATACGAGTTGCCTGCTGCATATTATGAGTTACCATTACTATAGTATATACATCTTTTAAATCTTCTACTAATTCTTCAATTTTAATAGTGGATATTGGGTCAAGGGCACTTGTAGGCTCATCCAATAATAGTACTTCTGGTTCAACAGCTAAAGCTCTTGCTATACATATTCTTTGCTGTTGCCCCCCAGAAAGCTCCAAGGCATTTTTCTTTAACCTATCCTTTACTTCACTAAATATAGCAGCATTCTTTAAGCTTTTTTCAACTATTTCATCTAATTTGATTTTTGATTTTATTCCATGAGTGCGAGGACCAAAGGCAATATTATCGTATATACTCATTGGAAAAGGGTTTGGTTTTTGAAAAACCATACCTATACGTTTTCTTAAATTGTTTATATTTATGTTTGAATTATCATAAATATTCTCTTTATCCACCAAGACTTTACCTTCTATTCTACAATCGGAAATTAAATCATTCATTCTATTAAGGGTTTTAAGAAATGTAGACTTACCACATCCAGAAGGACCTATAAAAGCAGTAATACGATTTTTAGGAATATTTATATTTATATTTTTTAAGGCTTGAAAATCCCCATAATATAGATTTAAATTTTCAACTATTATTTTATCCATTTAACTCACCTTTCCTCAATTTTTTAGCTATTAAAGATGATAAACCGTTAATTCCTATGACTACTACTAAAAGTACTACAGCTGTGCCATAGGCTTCATTAGTATATAAACCCTCACTAGAAAGAGAATACATATGAATTGCCAAAGTTCTACTTGATGAAAATAAATTTTTAGGTATTTGCGGTACTGTACCCGCAGTATATACAAGAGCAGCAGTTTCTCCTACAATTCTGCCTATAGCAAGAATAATTCCAGAAAATATTCCAGGTATTGCCGTAGGTAGGACTATTTTAAATATAGTTCTCAGTTTCCCTGCACCTAAAGCAAAACTTGCCTCACGAAGATTATTAGGAACTGCTAAAAGTGCCTCCTCTGTTGATCTAATTATAAGGGGTAGAATCATAATAGATAAAGTAAGAGCACCAGATAAAATAGAGAATCCCATACCTAAGCTTGTTACAAAGAATAATAACCCAAATAATCCGTATACAATAGAAGGAATACCAGAGAGAGTCTCTGTTGTTAGTCTTATTAATTCAACTAACTTACTTTCCTTTTTAGAATATTCAATAAGAAATATTCCAGTAAATATACCAATTGGACAGGAAATTAATAAGGATAAAAATGTCATTATCAAAGTAGTAATTATAGCTGGAAATAAAGAAACGTTTTCTGTTGTATATTTTAAAGCAAATAAAGAAGGTTTTATATGTGGAATTCCTTTCATTAAAATATACCCGATTATAATAAATAAAATAGAAAAAGTTAAAAATGCTGAAAGCATAACAAGAGTTTTAATTAGCTTACTTAATTTAGTCAATTAAAACACCTTCCTTTTTAACATGGAAAATAGTCCATTTATTATTAAAATAAATACAAATAATACTACTCCTGTTCCAATTAAAGCTTCCCTATGAAGATCTGCAGCGTATCCCATTTCTATTACAATATTGGCAGTAAGAGTACGTACACCTTTTAATATCCCATTAGGCATACGAGCCTGATTTCCTGCCACCATGATTACTGCCATAGTTTCACCTATTGCCCTGCCAATTCCAAGAACTATAGATGAAAGTATACCAGACTTTGCTGCAGGTAACATGGCGAAGACTATTGAATATTCATGAGTAGCACCTAGAGCTATGGCCCCTTCATAATAAGAATTAGGCACTGCTCTGATGGCAGATTCAGAAAGACCTATTATAGTTGGTAAAATCATAATTCCAAGAAGAATAGAGGCTGTTAATATACTAGAACCTGTTCCACCAAATATATTCCTTATTAGGGGTACAAGCACAACAAGTCCAAAGAAACCATATATAATTGAAGGAATACCAGCCATTAAATTAACTGCTGGTTTTAGATATTTATATAATCTAGGTGAACAAAATTTAGCTAGATACATGGCAGTTAATATTCCAATTGGAACACCGATTATTATGGCACCGAAGGTTATATAAATACTTCCAACAATCATAGGAAATATTCCAAAGGATGGAGGTATATTAGAAGGAGACCAATCCAATCCAAATAAAAAATTCAACACACCAATTTTTTTAATTCCTGGTATGCCGTTAGCAAACATAAAATAACATATTAAGATTACAGATATTATAGAAACACAAGCGGAGATAAAAAATATTATCTCCATAAATTTGTCTAAAGATTGCCTTTTCATTTAATCACCCTTTATTTAATGTCACTCCAGTTAGTAAATTCTCCCGTAAATACTTTTTTTACATTTTCTAAAGATATATCAGTTAAAGTATTGTTAGGATTTATAATTACTGCAATTCCGTCTAAAGCTATTTCCATATTCTGAAGTCCAGTTATCTCACTATCTTTTAAGGCTCTTGAAGCCATACCTATATCGCAAGTACCATCTGTAGCAGCTTTTATACCTGCTGATGAATCAGACTGTTGTATTTCAATTTCAGCATTTGGGTTGATCTCAAGATAAGCTTCTCTAAGTTTTTCCATAACTGGTGTAACAGATGAAGAGCCAGCAACAACTATTTTTCCAGCTGGTTTGCTTCCCTTATATGGTTCTGCATTATCATCTATAGCTATATAGGATTGTGAAACTACTTCTTGACCTTCTTTACTCATTATATAGTCTATAAAATCATGTGTAATTTCAGAAACGTCATGTTTTGTTGCTACATTGAAGGGTCTTGCTATTTTATAACTACCATTTTTAATATTTTCAGTTGTAGGCTTTATTCCATCGATGCTTAATGCTTTTATTGTATCTTGAAGAGAACCTGTAGATACATACCCTATGGCATACTCATCCCCAGCAACTGTTGTAAGAACAGTGTCGGTTTTCATTTGAGTAATAGCTTCCTTTGTAGTTTTATCTACTTTATTTCCATTACCATCCTTTTCTTCTATTCCCGTTAGTTCAACAAAAGCACCTCTAGTACCTGAACCTTCTTCTCTAGTAACTACTACGATTTCTTTTGATGAATCGAATTCTTTTTTATTATTCTTACCTGTTTCAATATTTTCCCCATCTTGATTGTTTGATTTACATCCTGCAAGAAGTGATAATGCTAAAACCAATGATAATGCTAAAGCAACTATTTTTTTCATTTTATTTCCTCCCTTTTACTATTTGCTTTTAGTATATAGGAGGAATGTTAAATCTATTGTTATAGTAATGTAAAATCTATGTAAAATTAATTAGTTAATATTATTATGAATAGTAAATGCGTGATTGAAAGTAAAAAACATCGAATTCTGATGAAATATGATATAAAATAGTGGATTAAATTTCTTTATTTAAATTTATGTATATGGTAAGCTTGTGTAAATGTAAAGGGGAGATGCTTGTTATGTCTAAAAGAAATTTTGTCTTTTTAATTTTATCTGGTATCATAGTTTTGACTATATTTTTTTTATATAGGAAAAATTCTATTAAAGATGATAATATCACTAAAGGAAATACAAATGTTGTAAATACATTGGAAGAGAAGTCAAACATAAAAAAATGGTCAGAACTAAATAATTTAGAAGATATAGATGAGAATATGATAATAAATAATTCAATTGGTAGGTTCTTTCTAACTAGAGGATCTACACCTGAGGTAAATGGGTTTTCTTTTAAATTTAGTAAATTTACAGGTGTTCACCATTATGTTTCAATAAACACAGAAAATGAATGTGATGTAGAAATATCCTATAAAATTTCTGCTCCAAAAGATGATTTCAAAGTATTTATAATTTTATCCAATGGTGAATTAGTTGAGCTTATGAAAGAATCTACTACAGAAAAAGCAATCTATTCTTTATCGAAAGGAGAGAATATAATAGCTTTAATAGGATATAAGACAACAGGCACGTTTGAAATATATATTGAACCTCAGGAAGGAGTAGAATTACTACAAATTGATTGATCATATGATTAAATATTATGTTATTCTATAAATTAAAAGAAATGTAAAGT
Source organism: Tissierella pigra (assembly GCF_009695605.1). Taxonomy (GTDB): domain Bacteria; phylum Bacillota; class Clostridia; order Tissierellales; family Tissierellaceae; genus Tissierella; species Tissierella pigra. Next base: position 45,079 of record NZ_VUNQ01000017.1, on the reverse strand, counting down.
CTGGACATAATTACATAAATTAAATTTTCTTGCATAGTTCTATCATAAGTGGTATAATACTTTGGTAATCCTTGCTCTATAATTGATATAGAGCCGATAGTCCATAGGGAGGTGAAAGGCATGAGAAAATACGAAGCGGTGTTTATCTTTTTACCAAATGAAGAGGAAAAAAGAGTTCAAGTTCTTGAAAGATTCAAAGGTATAATTGAAGCTGAAGGAACTATAGCAAACATTGATGAGTGGGGCAATAGAAAATTAGCATATCTAATAGATGATATAGCTGAAGGTTATTATGTACTTATAAACTTTGAAGGTACACCAGAGGTTATTAAAGAGTTAGATAGAGTTGCTAGAATTTCTGACAGCATTATGAGACACATGATCATTAGAGAAGATGAATAATCTAAGGGTAGGTGATAATATTGAATAATGTTGTATTGATTGGAAGACTTACAAGAGATCCTGAATTAAGATATATTCCTGGAAGTGGAACTGCTGTTGCAAGATTTGGAATAGCAGTAGATAGAGGGCTTTCAAGGGAAAAGAAACAAGAAATGGAATCTAGAAATCAACCAACAGCTGATTTTATAAATATAGTAGTATGGGGAAAACCTGCTGAAAATTGTGCTAACTACCTAGTAAAAGGTAGACTAGTGGCTATTCACGGAAGAATCCAAACTGGCTCTTATGAAAAAGAGGGAGTTAGAGTTTATACTACAGAAGTTGTAGCTAACAATGTTGAATTCCTAGAATGGGGAGATAAGAATAAATCCTCAGATTTCCAAGATTCTTCTTTAGATTTTGGTGGTATAGAGGGCTTCCATCCTACTGATAATGATGATATTCCATTCTAGAAGGAGGTAAGAAGAGATGCAAAGAAGATTTAAGCCAAGAAAAAGAGTTTGTAGCTTTTGTGCAGATAAAACTAGTCATATAGACTATAAAGATATAAATAAACTTAAAAAATATATAACAGAAAGAGGAAAAATTCTTCCTAGAAGAATTTCTGGAAACTGTTCAAAACATCAAAGAGAGCTTACAACAGCTATAAAAAGATCAAGACAAGTAGCATTATTACCATATAGTGCAGAATAAGAGAGGATAAACCTCTCTTTTTTATTTGACTTCTGTCCTTATAATTTGTATTATTTTAATAAGGCTAAAATATAAATCAAAGGATGAGAATAGATGAAAAATAAAGACATAGATATTATAAAGAATATGAAAACTGTAGAATGGCTAAAAGCACAGTTGCTTAATACAGTTGCTAACCTTTATACTACCTTAGCAAATGGAGAAGAGAACACCAAAGAAAATCTTGAAGACACTATTGCTAATCTTATATTAGAATCTTTGCTTTTAGGCAAAAGATTAGGATTATCCTATGAAAGTATAAAATCAACTTTAAGGGATAATATTCAATTGAATTTAATAGAAGAACATAAAATAGAAAGATGGTATGGAGATTTAAGTATATTGTTAGAATTTATAGACAACCATAAAGATTAGAGGTGAATTTTTTGGATAATAATGATAAAATAAAGAAAAGTATAACAGAAAGTATAATAGTAATATCTATTATGGCTTTGTACATAGTTTATGGAATTCATTTCCTACCTTTACTGATGTTGTTTATTCCATTACCCTTTGTAGTATTGGGTGTAAGAAATAACATATATATTAATGGAATAAGTATGATAATATCCTTTATAATAGCAGGGCTACTCCTTGGAGTTGCATCAAATGCTTTACTTATTTTGATTTTCGTACCTTTAAGTCTTATAATAAATTATTGTATAATAAAAAGAAAGACTACTATGGAAATCATATCAGCTTCGACTTTAATATTTTTTCTTTCTATTGTAATGTTAATGTTTCTAGGAGTGAAGATATCTGATTTAGATTTAACTAAACAGTTGGAAAATGATTTTACTAGAATATTAACTGTACAGATAGATATGTTTAGAGATATGGGAATGACCAATCATGAGATACTTCAGACTAAGGATTTACTAGAAACTGCCTATAGAAGTATAATAGTTCTTATTCCATCTATGTTAGGAATAATCTCTTTAATTATAAGTTCTATCAATGTATTTTTATCGTCAATAATTCTAAGGAAAATGGGATATGGAATAGTAGGAGCCATAGGATTTTCTAAATTTAAATTACCTAAAAATATTATTCCAGGAATTCTAGTAATGTTTATGGCTGCATTTATAATAAAGCAACTAGGCATAGAATATCATGATGCACTGTTATATAACCTTACATTTCTAGTTAGCTTTGCATTTTTACTTCAAGGTTTAGCTGTTGTAGATTTTCTTTTAAAGAAATCTAAAGTTCGCTTAGTATTTAGGATTTTAATAATAGGTATAATGATACTCTTTATACCTATGAGCAGTATTATATTGTTTTTAGGCATACTAGATACAGTATTTGATACAAGGAAATTAAGAAGATTAAAGTCCTAATTTAGGGGGATTAAAATGGATAATAAAAAGATATTGGAATGGTTTGAGAATAATATTTACCTTATAATTATTGGAATTTTAGTTGTAATAGTATCAATTTATCAGCCAATGTTATCAGTAATAGGTATTATTTTATTGGCATATTTAATTTTTCATAGTATAAAAAATACTCATAAACAGGAAAAAGCTTTTAAGAAACACGTAGAGGGATTAGCAGATGAATTTGAATCTGCAACAAAACATGCCATATTTAATATGCCTTTTCCCTTAGTCATGTTAGATGAAAATAGAGGAGTATCATGGTATAATACTCCATTTTTAAAGATGATAAGCGGTGACGATATATTAAATAAGAAGCTAATAGAATTAATTCCAGGAATTAATTTAGATGGTATATTTAAGGAAAATGATCTAAAACCTTTAGATGTAAAATATGAGGATAGAATATATAAGGTATATCCCAATATAGTAGATACAAAGAAAACTAATAGTATTAATAATATGATAGTAATGCTCTATTTTGTTGATAATACCAATTTTGTTAGTTTAGAAGATCAATATAATAGAGAAAGATTAGTATTGGCATTGGCCTATGTAGATAATTATGACGATGTAAAAAACAGTACTCCAGAAGTAAATCGACCTTTAGTAATGGCAGAAATAGATAAAAACATTAACTCATATTTTTCTAAAGATAACGGCGTAGTTAGAAAATATGAAAATGATAAATATCTTATAATAATGGAAAATCAAGGTTTTAAAAATATAGAAAGTAAAAAGTTTGATATATTAGATCAACTGAGAGAATTAAATTTAGGAAATACAATTCCTATTACTTTAAGTATGGGAGTTGGTGCAGGTGGAAATACTCCTTTTGATTCCTATGAAAAGGCAAGAGCTGCCATAGATATTGGACTTGGTAGAGGTGGAGACCAAGCAGTTGTACAAGTTGGCAGTCAACTAAGTTTCTATGGGGGTAAGACAAAGGCAATAGAAAAGAGAAATAAGGTAAAATCAAGAGTTATAGGATATGCCTTAAGACAGCTTATAGACCAAGCAGATAAAGTATTTGTAATGGGACATAAAAATCCAGATATGGATTCCTTTGGTGCAGGTATAGGAATACTACGTTGTGTAAAAGACAGAGATAAAGAAGGTTATTTAGTTTTAAGCGGAGAAAATCCATCTATTAAAAATGTTTATGAAAAGATGGAAAAAGAACAACCTGAATTATTAGAAAGAATTATAACTCCAGAAGTGGCTTTAGAATTAATAAATAATGATTGTCTGATGGTAGTGGTAGATAACCATAAACCTAGCTTTACAGAGGCACCAGAGCTTTTAGATAACACAAATAAAGTAGTAGTAATAGATCACCATAGAAGGGGTGTAGAATTTATAAAAGATCCAGTGCTTACTTATTTGGAACCCTACGCATCTTCTACCTGTGAATTAGTTACAGAGGTATTATCTTATATGAGTGATAAAATCAATTTGACTAAGTTTGAATCTGAGGCTTTAATGGCTGGAATCACTGTAGATACGAAAAACTTCAGCTTCCAAACTGGAGTTAGAACCTTTGAAGCTGCTTCCACATTAAAGAGAGCAGGTGCAGATACTACTGTTGTGAGACAATTATTTAGAGATGATTATAATACATTTATTTATAAAGCAGAAGTAATTAAATCTTCCAGAATCATATTTGATAAAATAGCCATAGGTAGACTTGAAACTCAAATGGATGATTCCCTTTTAATAGCTGCACAGGCTGCAAATGAGCTTTTAAACATAAACGGTGTAGAAGCTTCTTTTGTAATGACCTATGTAAATAATAAGCTTCATATTAGTGGTAGGTCCTTGGGGAATATATCTGTACAACTGATCCTTGAAAAATTAGGAGGAGGAGGCCACTTAACAAGTGCTGGTACTCAGCTAGATATGAATATGGATGAAGGAGAAGCCGTACTTACTGAAACAATAGATAAATTTTTAAGGGAAGGTGAAGAAGAATGAAAGTAATATTAATGAAAGATATAAAGGGTTTGGGAAAAGAAGGAGATTTAGTAAATGCAAAGGATGGTTATGCTAGAAATTTCCTACTGCCAAAAGGTGATGCAATAGAAGCAACTCCAGCTAATCTAAAGAAATGGGAAGAAGAAAAAGCTGAACAGGCTAAGAAAAAGGCAGAAGAACATAAAGAGGCATTGGAACTAAAGGAAAAAATAGAATCTATTACAGTAGTAATTAAGGGTAAATCAGGAGAAGGCGGAAAGTTATTTGGTTCAATTACTTCAAAGGATATAGCTGATGGTTTAAAATCACAGCATAAAATAGATATAGATAGAAGAAAAATAGAATTAAAGGATAATATTAAATCTCTTGGGAATACTCAAGTAGATGTAAGGGTATATGCAGAAGTATTGGCAAAGTTAAATGTTAGTGTAAAAGAACAGTAGTAGGGTGATTAAATGGAAACAGCACTAATTGGACGAGTTCCACCTCATAGCCTAGAAGCTGAACAATCGGTTTTAGGTGCTATGATTTTAAATAAAGAAGCTATAAATACGGCAATAGAAATAATTAGACCTGATGATTTCTATAAAGAAGCTAATAAGGAAATATTTGAATCTATATTGGTATTATTTAATAAAAATGAACCAGTAGATTTAATTACTCTGTCAGAAGAATTAAAAAGACGGGGTACTTTAGAGAATACAGGTGGTGTTACTTATCTTGCAGATATTTCCAGTGGTATAGCAACAACTGCCAATGTAAAATATTACTGTAAAATAGTAGAGGAAAAATCTATTCTTAGAAGATTGATTAATTCTTGTGATAATGTAATAGCACAATCCTATGAGAATTCAGATGAAGTTAATGCCATAATAGAAAAGGCTGAAAAATCTATATTTGATATTACTCAAGGAAGACATAGAGAAGGATTTTCTCCTATTAGTGAAGTCTTATTAGACAGCTTTTCTCAAATAGAAGAAAGAGCAGCAAATAAAGGAACTCTAACTGGACTTACCACCGGATTTATAGATTTGGATAATAAATTATCTGGACTTCAAAAATCGGATTTAGTCTTATTGGCTGCTAGACCTTCCATGGGAAAAACGGCAATATCTGTAAATATAGTAACTAATGCTGCCATAAAGGCAGGAGCAAGTGTAGCAGTATTCTCTTTAGAGATGTCTAAGGAACAGCTAGTACAAAGAATGATTTCTGCCACAGCCCACGTAGATCTTCAAAAGATTATATCAGGAAGACTTGAAGAGGATGAATGGATACAAGTTATAAACTCTATGGGACCTTTGTCTCAGGCAAATGTTTTTATAGATGATACACCGGGTATTTCATTGATGGAAATGAAAGCTAAATGCAGAAGGTTGAAAATAGAAAAAGGGCTAGACCTTGTTATGATAGACTATTTGCAGTTAATGCAATTGGAAGGCAGACAGGAAAGCAGACAGCAGGAGATTTCAGCAATATCTAGAGGTCTAAAGGCTCTAGCTAAGGAAATGGATTGTCCTGTAATAGCTTTATCACAGCTAAGCCGTGCTCCAGAACTAAGAACTGACCATAGACCTATATTATCTGACCTTAGGGAATCTGGAGCCATAGAGCAGGATGCTGACGTGGTACTTTTCCTATATAGGGATGATTATTATAATGAGGATTCAGAGAAAAAAAATATAGGAGAAGTAATTATAGCAAAACATAGAAATGGACCAACTGGAAGTATTGAGTTAGTATTTAAGAAAGAGTTTACTAAGTTTGTCAATATGGTAAGAGAATAGTAAATGCAACTAGCACAGAACAATTAGCAAAGATAATAGGACCAAGGATTACAATAAATGGATTTATTGTAATCCTGTTTTATCTATTACATATTCTTTGGAAAAGCTTTTTAATTAATATATATTGATTAAAGGGGTGATTTTATTGGAGATTAGAGGGGAAAGAGTTATAATAAGAGATTTGCAATTGGAAGATGTTTTTAATATGAAAAATTGGGGAACTCATGAGAATCCTTTAATAGAAGATTATAATTTTCCACCAATGAATGATAAAGAAATAAAATTATGGTATAAAATGAAGACTAATAGGTTATTTAATAAATACTATGGTATATTAAACGAAGATAATAAACTAATAGGATATATGGGTACAAAGGATATAAAAGTCATTAGAAGAGAAGCTACTTTGGGAATAGTACTTGATCCAAACTATGTCAATAAAGGATATGGAACTGAAATTTTAGATACATTTCTAGAATATTATTTTACTGAAATGAAAATGAAAAAGATGATACTAGAAGTGGCAGAATTCAATAAGAGGGCCTATAGAGTATATGAAAAGGTAGGATTCCTTCCTGTAGGATACTATCTTGATGAATTCTTTGACTCTAACTTAAATTTAACAAATCCATATTATTTAGAAGAAAAATCTTCTTTTGTAATAACTAATAAAAAGATATATAATTATATTTACAAAATGGTCTTAAACAAGAAAAGATTTTTTAAGTTAAGGAAAACTATGTAGGAGTTGATAAAATGAGTTTCACTCTTGAAACTACAGATATGGACCTAGGTGATACCCCTATAGAAAATATATTTATAAATGACTTTATGCCTATGGCCAATGGAACTTATGTAAAAGTCTATTTATTGGGATATAAATATGCTCATGATAGAGATGAAAAAATAGAGGTAACTAACCAAACCATAGCTAAACATTTAGAAATACCCTTGGAAGATGTATTAAGGGCTTGGGATTTTTGGGAAAGTAAGGGAATCATAGAAAAGATACAAAATAATGAAGAGAATAAATATAATTATAAAGTAAAGTTTCTAAATTTAAAGCAGTTATACATAAAAAATAATTTGAGTCTATTTGAGACAAAAGAAAACATTATACAAAAACCAAAGACTATTACGCCTCAGGAGTTAATAGATGCAAACCAAATACCAGCCATAAATAAAATGTTTAACCAAATAGATTATATAATTAGAAGACAAACAGTAACCACTGAAAAACAGAAGATACTATCATGGATAGAAAATTATAATATGAATCCAGATGTAATAGAAAAAGCCTTTTTCTACGGAGTAGAGAGAAAGGGAGTTAAGAGTATTAACTATATAGAGGGTATCATAAGAAACTGGTATGATAATGGACTTACAAATATGGAATCCATAATCGAGCATTTTAAAACTCAAGATGAAAAGTATTATAGATACCAAAGAGTAATGAAATCCTTAGGATTAGATAATAGACCTATTTCACAGGGAGAAATGACTGTAATAGATAAATGGTTTGATAAATATAAATATTCCTTAGAAATGGTTTTAAAGGGATGTGAGGCTTCATCTAAGGTGGCAAATCCTAGTATTAACTATATTGATGGAGTAATATCCTCTTGGCATAATAAAGGAATACAAACCTTAGAAGATATAGAAGAAAAGGATAAGCCTAAGGAGAAAAAGGAATATAAAGTAACAAAAGCTCAGCAAAGTAAAAGTATGCCACTTAAAACTAGATTTCATAATTTTGAACAGAGAACAGATAAATATACTTCTGAAGAATTAGAAAATATTGCAAGAAGAAAGAGAGAAGCATATAATCAAAGAGCAAAAGGAGAAGCCTAAAGATGTATAAGGATATATTAAAGGAATTATCAACTGAATATGAGAGAAAAAGAGATAGACAAATATATGAACAAAGAATGAGAAAAGAAAATGTCTATAAAAAGATACCTGCCATTAGAAGAATTGATGAGGACATATTTAAGGCAGGACTTTCCATGTCTAAATATATAATAGGTAATCCTGATAAATATATGGAAGCAGTAGAAGAAGCTAAGGGAACCATAGAAAAGCTAAAAATGGAAAAGGCATATCTATTAACAGAATCCAATATTCCAGTAGATTATATGGATATAAAATATGAATGTAATACATGCAATGATACTGGATATTTAGATAGCGGGAGTCAATGTAACTGTTTAAGACAGGCTTTAGTCTCTAGGGCATATAAAATGTCAAATATAGAAAACTCCTTAGAAGCAGAAAACTTTAAGACCTTTAATATTAATGTATTTAGCAGTGAACCTTTTGGAAATGAAAATATGACGCCTAGAGAAAATATGCAGGATATAGTAAGTATTGCAGAAGGATTTATTAGTAACTTCAATGAAAACAATGGAGATAACTTACTTTTCTATGGAACTACAGGTCTAGGAAAAACCTTTCTCTGTAGCTGTATAGCCAAATCTCTCTTAGATAAAAATAAAATAGTTATATATCAGACTGCATTTACGATACTTGAAATAATAGAAGGACATAGATTTAAAAGGGATACAAAAGCAAATGACTATGAATACAACTCTCTATTTGACGCAGACTTATTAATAATTGATGATTTAGGTACTGAAGTATCTAATACTTTTACAAATGCAGAGATTTTCAATATAGTAAATACAAGAATAATAGGAGGCAAAAAGACTATAATATCTACTAATTTGACTCCAAAGGAAATATCAGAAATATATACAGACAGAATATTTTCTAGAATATTAGACAAGTTTATTCCATTGAAGTTTTATGGACCAGATTTAAGGTGGGAATAATATTTAGTAAATAATAAATAGTGAATCAGGGGGTGAGATAGTGGATGCAGGTGAAAGAAGACAGGAAATAATTAATATATTGAACAAATCAAAGGATCCAGTAAAAGGTACAGAATTAGCTGAAAAACTACAAGTAAGCAGACAAGTAATAGTTCAAGATATTGCAATATTACGGGCAAAAGGGGAAAATATATTTGCCACACCTCAAGGATACTTGATGCCTAGAATTTATGAAAAAGATAGGCTAATAAAAACTATAGTGTGTAATCATAAAAATAATGAAGAATTAGAAGATGAATTAAGAACTATAGTGGATTTAGGTGGAAAGGTTATAGATGTAATAGTAGAGCATCCTTTATATGGAGAAATAAAGTCCCAACTACAAATAGGGTCTAGACATGATTTAATGCTATTTATGGATAATTTAAAGACAACTAAAGCGGAGCCCTTATCCTCACTGACAGACGGTGTTCATTTACATACTATAGAAGTAAATAGTGAAGAAATATTTCATAAGATAAAAGAAGCACTTTCAAAGAAAAAATACTTGATAAAAGAGTAATGAGATGATATATTTATATCTATAGCTGACAAGACAACTGTAAATATAACTTAACTCGGAGGTGTGGAAAATAGCAAAATCACAAGGGAGTATAAGAGATTATTTTGTTAAGATATTAAATGGCATGGCTTTAGGACTTTTTTCATCTTTACTTATTGGACTTATAATCAAACAGTTAGGTACATTGTTTAATATGGAAGCTCTTATTTTATTTGGCTCAATAGCACAAAAATTAATGGGACCAGCCATAGGTGCAGGAGTAGCCTATAGTGTAGGTGCTCCGCCTTTGGGAATATTTGCTTCAGTAGTTACAGGGGCCATAGGTGCAGGAAGTATTACTTTTGATGGAGCTATAACAATTATCAATACAGGAGAGCCTGTAGGTGCCTTTGTAGCAGCTTTAATAGGGGCAGAGTTTTCTAAGTTAATTAGTGGTAAAACTAAGGTAGATATAGTATTAGTTCCTCTGTCTACCATTATAGTAGGTGGGTTTGTAGGAACTCATATAGGTCCATATATGACCACAATAATGAATTTCTTTGGTAATATAGTAAATACAGCAACAGAAATGCACCCAATTCCCATGGGAATAATAGTATCAGTAGTTATGGGAATAGTTTTAACACTACCAATAAGCTCGGCAGCTTTAGCAATATCCTTAGGTCTTTCAGGTCTTGCAGCAGGAGCCAGTACAATAGGGTGTGCAGCAAATATGATAGGATTTGCAGTAGCTTCCTATAGAGAAAATGGATTTGGAGGATTTATAGCTCAAGGCTTAGGCACTTCTATGCTTCAAGTTCCCAATATAGTAAAAAATCCTCTAATATGGATACCTGCCATAGTATCATCGGCAATACTTGGACCTATATCTACTCAATTTTTAAAAATGGAAGGAAATAGTATAGGGGCAGGTATGGGGACCAGTGGATTAGTAGGTCAATTTGCTACTATAGACGTAATGGGTGGAAACCCTAAAACTTTAATTCTAATTCTTATGATGCACTTTATTTTACCAGGACTAATATCCTTCATAGTATCAGAATGGATGAGAAAAAAAGGATTTATAAAATTTGGAGATATGAAGCTTTAAACTTTCTGAATATATTGTTTTAATAAACTCCTATGGGGTATATAAAAGGCAGGAGGACAAACCTCCTAACTAAGGATAAAATAATTACAGAACAAAAGATAAGAATATCCATTAAAAAATCTAAATTTAGATTTTTTAATGGATATTTGCATTTTGCTATAAAAGTTTAGTAAAAGTCAGTACTTTTACTAGTTCTACTGAAACTAGAGAATTAAGGTTTAATTAAGGTTTCTGTTAATAAGGTTTAAACTTGATTTGTTATACTCATAATGAAAATAAAAAAATGAGGTGAACAATATGTTTAAAAAAGGATTAACAGGATTTCAAATAAAGCTCATTGCACTTTTTCTAATGATTTTTGATCATGTGCATTACTTTTTTTCGTTTACTAATAAGATACCTTTATGGTTTACATGGACAGGGCGTGTGGTAGCTCCAATATTTATTTTCATGACTGTGGAAGGGTTTATCCATACACGAAGTCGTGTTAAATATATGGGTAGACTTTATATGGGATCATTGATAATGGTTCTTGGAAATCAATGGATTTCAAGATGGTTTCCACGTGGTGATGACGCAGCTCTTATGACAAATATTTTTGCAACTCTCTTTTTAATTACTGTTTATTTAACCATAATCGAATACCTAAAAAAAGGTATTAAAGAAAGACGCATCATGTCTGTAGTGCTGGGAATTTTAGGATTGGTATTGCCTGTTGCCATTGGTATACTTATGATGATGAACCTTCATGTGCCAGGGATGATTCATGCAATTTTTCTATTACCAACCCCAATGTTTGTTGAAGGTGGTCCAGTATTTATAGCATTGGGAATATTGTTTTATTTAACACGTGATAAAAAAAGACTTCAATTGATTTTATATGCTTTAGTGTCTATTGCTTTAATGCCTTGGCAGAACTTCTCCTTACAAGGGATATTCTATGATAATTTCCAATGGATGATGATAGGAGCATTACCTTTCTTAGCACTTTATAATGGTCAAAGGGGTAAGGGTATGAAATATTTATTTTATGTGTTTTATCCACTTCACATTTATGTTTTATACGTTTTATCTACCTTTTTCGCGTAAATCACTTATCATGTGGTGACGAAATTGGGTATACTATACCTATATCAATAATAAGGAGCGGTATTATGGATGTGCTATTTAATAAAAAGATACTTGTTGTAGATGATGAAGTTGAGTTGCTAGAGATAATTGAACATGCCTTAAAACTAGAAGGTTTCACTAATGTTAAAACCACAAATACAGGTGTTAAAGCTTTGGAAGAATTTCATAGTTGGCAACCAGATATGGTGATTTTAGATGTAATGTTACCTGATGTCCAAGGACATAATCTGTGTAAGACCATAAGAGAGACTTCACAGATTCCCATTATTTTTGTATCTGCAAAAACAGAAGAAGTGGACCGAATTGTAGGATTTGCAATAGGAGCAGATGATTATGTAACAAAGCCATTTAGTCCAAAAGAACTTGCATATCGAGTAAAAGCACATTTGAAACGCTCAGAATCTACATCTGATCCACAGGATATTGAAACTATCTATTTTGGGCCATTTAGGATGATTCCTTTAAAAGGCGAACTTTTTAAGGAAGATGAAGAACTTGTGCTACAGCCAAAAGCCTATAAGTTATTGGAATATTTTGCAAGACATCCTAATTTGATTTTAAGTAAGGAGCATTTATGTGGTGCAGTCTGGGGAGAGGATTATATTGGCTTTGATAACACGATTATGGTACACATTCGAAGAATAAGAGAGCAAATCGAAGTAGACCCATCAAATCCAGAGTATTTAATAACGGTAAAAGGGCTTGGCTATAAGCTAGTAGTAAAGGACAAATAATATGAGATTACATTTAACCTTCAAATATTTGATAAGTATTATTATGGTTATTATTGTAGTGGGATTGGTCAACGGCCTTATGGCTTTTGGCCTATTTCATTTTGGGCCTAGGGAATCTTATTCCTATGGAATTGCCAATGAACGCTATATTAGTCCAGAAGATTATGTCAGACAGTTTTTTAAGCATATTAGCTTAGAGGAAGGACAATTTTCCTTAGATAAAAATGCAGAGCGTTCTTTAATCCAAAACCATGCTTGGATTCAGATACTTAGTACAGATTATAAGGTAAATTTTCAATTCAATGGGAATGAAGAGCTTCCGCAGATATACACCCCAATGACTTTAGTGCATAATTATAAATACGCCAATCCAGATACAATCTTTGTAAGTGAGGTGTCTTTTGGAGAAGAGACCTATACCTATTTAATAGGTATGCCATATAAAGATATTCAAAGGACGTTTTTTACCTTCAATAAAACTTACTTTGCCAGTATTATAGGTGGACTTGTGCTGCTGGTTTTTGCTGTGGACCTAATTTTAGGATTGCTATTTGGTATGGGTTTTAGTAGAGGCCTAACAAAGCCAGTAGGAGAAATGATTAAAAGTATAGAGGATTTGACTGAGGGAGGTTACAATCAAGTTCTGCCAACAAAGGGGTTATACGGATCGGTTTTTTCTAATATCAATAAATTATCGGATCAACTACAAGCCAATGAAAAAGAACGTGTTGCCATAGATACTATGCGAGAAAACTGGATTTCTAATATATCACATGATATAAAAACGCCACTGGCGTCTATTCGTGGATATGGAGAATTGCTTCGTAGTGATGAAAGAATTTCAGTAGAGAATATACATCGTTATGCAAAAGTTATTGAGGATAAGGCACTTTATATCTCAAACTTAGTAGATGATTTAAATCTAAGTACGAGACTGGAAAGTGGATATTTAGTGTTAAATTTACAGACAGTAAATCTGGTAACTTTGTTAAGAGATATTATTATTGATGTGCTTAACGGTGTAGATATGTCTAATGTTCATCTGGATTGGTATTGTGATGAAACACAGATTTTATGTCAGCTTGATCCTGTACTTTTTAGACGAGCCATAAATAACATTCTATACAATGCTATTACTCATAATGATAGATCAGTGAATATTAAGGTGAAATTAACTTATGAGGAAAATAAAATTTATATATATGTGGATGATGATGGTAAGGGAATCTCACCAGAGGATCTACCATATATTTTCAATAGACATTATCGAGGTACAAATACTTCTAATACAGTTGAAGGAACAGGTCTAGGTATGGCTATAACTAAGCAGATTATAAAAGTCCACGGAGGCGAAATTGGTGTAGAAAGTAAGCTAGGAACTGGCACGTGTTTTAGGATTATTCTTCCTAATTAAAGTATTATACCCCTATCTTATTTCTCAAAATACAAGATAGGGATATAATATTATTATTAACTATATTTTCAAGGTTTTAAAACTAAAAGAATCAATTATGCAATTATCCATCCTTCTGCTTTCTCACGAATTTCAATAAAACGCTTATAAATACCTGCTTCTTCTATTAAATCCATATGAGTACCTCTTTGTACAATTTGTCCATTATCTACTACAATTATTTGATCTGCATTTTGAATAGTAGCTAAACGATGAGCTATGGTGATAATAGTTTTTCCATGTACTAAGGCACTAATAGCTTGCTGAATGAAATGCTCATTTTCTGGGTCAATACTGGCTGTAGCTTCATCTAATATGACTATTGGAGCATCCTTTAACATGGCCCTTGCAATAGATATTCTTTGTTTTTCACCGCCAGAGAGGGTAGAACCACCATCTCCTATGATAGTATTATAGCCTTGAGGAAGGTTCATGATAAATTCATGACAGCATGCTTTCTTTGCTGTTTCTACAATTTCATCGAAGTTAGCTTCTGGCTTTCCAAATTTAATATTATTTAGAATAGTATCATGAAATAAATATACATTTTGGAATACCATGCTGATATTTTTTAATAAACTATCACAAGTCATCTCTCTAATATCTACATTTCCTATTTTAATACTTCCTTCATTTACATCATAAAACCTGGAAATCAAATTACATATGGTTGTTTTACCACTGCCAGATGGACCAACGATAGCAGTAGTTGTATTTTGTGGAATTTGGAATGATACATTGCTTAAGACATTTTTGTTATTGTAAGCAAAGGTTACATTTTGAAATTCAATGTTATAATTATTCAAAGAAATATCCTTACCATCATAATCAATAAATTCTGCATTTTCAATGGGCTCCAATTTATTAAAAGTAGCATCTATGATTTTTAGAACATGGGCTGCATTATTGATGGTTTCTACATTGCCAAAGATAACAAAAGAGAAGATAATCATCATTAGCATAGTTGGTATATCCATAGTTTCCTTTATGGCAAAAATAGAAGAAATGGCTATAATACATACAGATGCAGTTTTTAACACAAAATGATGCATAGTATTATATGGAACGTAATTCTTTTCAATTTTAAGATTAATATCCTTACTGGATTTATAAGCATTACGAATCCCATCTATTGAAACACCTTCCTGTTTAAAGGCCTTTACTACAGGCATTCCCCTAATATATTCAATAGTTGCATTGATCATAGTATCTTGTGCTTTTTGATGAATAGGAGCATTCTGATTACTTTTATTTCCTAAAAGTTTCAGGAATACTGCAGATAATACTATTCCTATTACAGCAGTTATTGCAATCCATATATTGTAAAATCCCATACATAATACCATGGTAAAAGCACTGATATATCCATTTACTACTGTATCAATCATTTTCATTCCGTGCATCTCAATGAAGGATAAATCTGTTGTAACAGCTGAAGTTAGTTCTCCAGTATTATTATTGCTGAAAAATCCAAGGGATACTCTTTTCAGTCTATTTCCGATTTTAGTTCTTTCTTCTGCTGAGACCTCATATCCAACACTTTCTTGTGTTTTAGCACGAAGATAGGAAAATAAAAATCTTCCTAGGACAGCAAATATCATATATATAGTTAGTAGGATAATTTCTTTACTAGCCAATGGTTTTTTTCCAGATATATCTTCTAATATCAGATTTAATCCATAAGCTGTTGCCATAATAGGCATTGCAGTAAACATAGTGTGTATAAAAGAATAAACAAACCCAATATATAATCTCTTTTTACGCATACCTGTCCATGCTATTATCCTTTTTATTGACCTAAACATATTACACTCCCCCTTATTCTTGATTTACTGCCCATAGTTTCGCCCCAATATGTGCTGTCCACATATCTTTATAAAGGCCTTCTTTTTTTAATAACTCTTCATGGGTGCCTTTACTTTGGATTTTTCCTTTTTGTAGAACAATAATTTGATCTGAATTTTTTATAGTAGATAATCTATGGGCAATTACTAACAATGTTTTTCCTTTCGTAAGTGCTGCAATGGATTTCTGGATTTTATCTTCATTTTCCGGATCAGTAAAAGCCGTTGCTTCATCAAGAATTATGATTGGAGCATCTTTTAATATTGCTCGAGCTATGACAATTCGTTGCTTTTCTCCACCAGACAGTCTTCCACCAGCTTCACCAGCACTGGTATTATATCCCTTTTCAAAATTGGAGATAAATTCATCACAACATGCAGATTTGGCTGCTTGCAAAACTTCCTCATCAGTTGCTTTTGGATTGCCTAAGCGAATATTTTCAAGTAATGAACAGTTAAACAAGAAATTATCCTGTGTAACAAAACTGACCATATCACATAGTTGACTTAGAGGTATTTCTTTTATATTTGTATTACCTATTTTTATTTCACCTTCATTTACATCCCAAAAACGAGCAATCAATCTTGCTATGGTAGATTTACCACTACCAGATGGGCCTACTAATGCTGTAAAGCTTCCTTGTGGAATCTTTAAACTTAGATTTGATAACACCTCGTTGTTATCTGTACTGTCATAGGAAAACGAAACATTATTTAATTCAATATCATATTCTTTAATAGAAACTAACTTATCTGCATTTTCCAGTTTTGTTAGATTAAGTAGACTATTGGCATCTCTTACAGCATATTCAATAGATTTTAAGTCATTAATGAATACTGTAAAACTTGTTAGTGGTCCTATAATTCCTAGAGATAAAATCATACACATAGTAAGCTCTGCCGGGCTTAAACTTCCCTGTTTGTAAAGAAACATTCCTATAGGTAATGTGCCGAGTAAAGTGGAGGGTAGAACAGCTCCGCCAAAATTCATTAATTTCCATGTACTCCTAAACCAGTCCAAGGTGTACTCTTTGAAAGAGTGTATGGCTTTTTCAAACTTTTCATATGAAGTTGTAGACTGATTAAATGTTTTAATAACCTCTATTCCTTCTACATACTCTACAATGACTCCATTGACATAGGCGCTAGCTTCCATATAATCATTATATTTTTCATTGAAGTTTCGCATCATAAAACCATATGCAATAAATGAAATGGGAACTGTTATAATTGATGCTAATGCCATACGCCAATTTATTACAAAAAGATAAATGAAAACGCAAATTGGTAATAAAAGATTTGAAAATCCTTCTGGGATTAAATGTGCTAGAGGGAGTTCAATTGTTTCTACTCTGTCTATTATAATACTTTTTAAATTTCCCACTGTTTGATTTAATACTGTACCTAGAGGTGCATACATTAATCTATCTGCCATGGACATTCTCATTTCCTCTAAAATTGTATAAGCAGAAATATGTGATAATGTAGTTGAAAAGCCGTGGAATAACAATTTAATTACATATCCTAAGAGACAAATAGATGTCCAAAATAATATATTATTTACAGACTGTTTTCCTTCAAAAAAGAGAATGATTATCTGATATACTCCAAAATAAGGGATTATACCTCCAGCCACACTAATAACTTCTAAAAAAATAGAAAAAATTAATTTTCTCTTACATGGTTCTGCGAATTTCATAACGGTTTTTAACCAAGATTCTTTATTCATAATGCTCTCCTTTCTAAAATTAAAGTTCATATAATTGGGAATAGTTATTTAACTATTCCCAATTATATTTTATATTTAGCAACCTATCTACTCTAATGAGTCCATGATACTCCATTTAGACAATGGAATTTCTATACTCCTTTGGTGATTTTCCTATAACGGATCTAAAGGCTGATGCAAATTTACTGGAATTATCATATCCAACTTTATGTGCTATTTCAGAAATATTTTCCTTAGTTTGTCTTAACATAATTGCAGCCTTGTTCATACGATATACTCTTATATAAGAATATATTGAAGTCCCGTATACTCCCTTAAAACATAATTTCATTGAGGTTAAAGGAATATTAAACTTTTCTGAAAGCTCGTCTAATGTATAATGATCCTCTAAATTTGTGGTAATAAGTTCCTGAATTGCCTTTACCTTTTCAACTTGAGTTTTATAATAGTATGGTCTTTTATCAAAGTTTTTGGGAATCTCTAAAATGCTTAGATGAAGTAGTAGTTCTAAAATCTTTATTTTCAAGTAATCATCTTTTATCTTATTAGGTATTGTATAGAGCTCCAAAAATATATGTGCTATTACCTTATCTGCTTGAATAATAAAAGGTCTATTTAACATAAAAAACTTTTTACTTAAAGCAGCTAGATCAATAGAAAATCCTCCATATAGTTTTACAACTTCCTCTGCTTCTTCAATATGAAATACTAATGATATTCCATGGTAATGATTCAGAGGAAATCCAAAGTTTTGAATATGGTTTTCTCGATGGTTTATCTGTAAATCACCAGCTTTCATGTATACATAGGTATCGTTGTCCAATTTCCATTCCATTCTTCCCTCCCGACAGAAATCGATGCAAAGGAAATTAGCCTTTGTATGAAATTGAGAGGAACAACTTTCCATGTGAAAATCATTATATATTAAAATAATTCCTGGAAATACTTTTATTGCTGTCATAATGCCATCACCAGACTTATCTTTCATTCGATAAATTGTACAATCTTCACTTTGAGAAAAAGTGGTGATATTGTCACCTAAAAAGGTTTTTTCTTCCCATGACATTTTATACACTCCTTTCCGTTTCACATCCTATCTTTATTGTGCAATTATCCCTTATTTTATACAATTCCAGCCTTTTTAAAGTGCTTATGAAGTAATTTTTTACCCATAAACATCCTAAAATGGAAGCAATGACTGTTATAATACATAAGATAATCATTAAACTTGGGTTCATAATTTCTAAACATTGCTGAACAATAGGTAATGTACCTGTAGTTTTTATACAATGCTATGTAGACATCTTGCATATATACAAATGGAATATATTCACCAAGGGCATAGCCTAGCATAATAGAAGAAAATCCAAATACAGCTGCTATAAATTTATTTCTTCCTATTAAATTAAAAAGTAGCTCTCCCACAAATCCTCCTCTAAAACATAGACTTTTACTCCTAATGAATAAACAGAGGCTAAAGCAACTTTTTGTTTTTCGCCACTAGATAAATCAAAAGGTTTTCTTCCCATTAATGGTGAAAACTTTAGTCTATCTACTGTTTCAGAAATGTTTCTTTGCATTTTATCTGTAGAAACACCATGGTTTTCACTTGGAAAGGAAATTTCTGTTTTTACATGTAGGGTAAAGAATTGTGAACGTGGGTCTTGAAAGACAGAACCTACTTTATATGATCTTTCTTTTATTGATTCACTAGTTATGTTTTGATTACATATAGTTCCCTTCCCTTTTAATTCTCCCTGCTCTATGATCAGGTTTTGTGGACTTAAATTCAAGTGGTTTATCCATAAAAGATTAAATCACGTCCTTTTAAAATAGTATTTATCCTTTGGAAGTTAGTATCGGCTAACTATAAGATAGAAGTAGATAATATCATATACTAAATAGTCTAATATAGATTTGTGAGATTGTCTGCTCTATAAAGACCGTTATACTCCATTTAGACAAATATATAATAGAAATAAGTTAAAAGTTTATAGATTTTTATCAAGATATATCTGGTCAAATTTTATTTTTATTATAAATTAAAAAAACCTTGACAATTGCAAATATTGTGTTATAATATCTATAATTAAATACTAGGCAAAGAAGGGAAATAGTAAGTATATAGCTTTTTAAGAGAGCCAATGGTTGGTGAGAATTGGCAAAGCAAAATATTGAATCCGTCCCAGAGTCTATGAATTTCGAGTGAGCCTTCGGGCTAACTAGGGTGGCAACGCGGGTAACTCTCGTCCCTAATATTTATTAGGGATCGAGAGTTTTTTTATGACCTAACTTAGCGAACGACAGTGAGCTTTAGTAGGTCAAACGCAATGAGAACCAAATCTATATGAGCGTAGCGAGTGAATAGATTTGAGTTTCGAAACTGCGGCAAATGACCTAATACAGCGAACGACAGTGAGCTGATGTAGGTCAAACGCACCTACGCTGTCCGTTTTGTCTGCAATTCGCTATCGCTCATTGGACAAAAAGGCAATGAGAACCAAATCTATATGAGTGTAGCGAGTAAATGAATTTGAGTTGCGAAACCGTGGCAAATGACCTAACCCGATTTGTGTTTTGGGACTGTGGAAAATTTAAGGAGGAAAGAATCATGTTAGATATTCGAAGAATCAGATCAAATCCAGAAGAAGTAATAAAAGCCTTAGGAAAAAGAAAAGGAGAATTTCCTATTGATAAAGTTTTAGAATTAGACGAAACTAGAAGAAATATTCTTGTAGAAGTAGAAGAAATGAAGGCAAGACAAAATTCAGTATCAAAGGAAATACCTAAACTGAAAAAAGAAGGAAAAGACCCAGCACCTATTTTTGCTGAAATGAAGGAGTTGTCAGAGAAAATAAAGGATCTAGATGTAAAAGTAAAGGAAATAGATGAGGATTTAAGAAATACTTTACTTCAAATACCAAATACACCTAATGAAGCTGTAATAGAAGGTAAAGATGATACAGATAATGTGGAAGTAAGAAAGTTTGGAGAACCAAAGGATTTTACATTTGAAGCAAAGGCACATTGGGATATAGGTACAGACTTAAATATATTGGACTTTGAAAATGCTACAAAGATTACAGGAGCTAGATTTACAGTTTTTAGAGGTTTAGGTGCAAGACTTGAAAGAGCCATTACACAATTTATGTTGGATTTGCATACAACAGAACATGGGTTTACTGAAATGGCTGTTCCATTTATGGTAAATAGAGATAGTATGACAGGTACAGGTCAATTGCCAAAGTTTGAAGAAGATATGTTCCATCTACCTACTAAAGACTACTTCCTTATACCAACAGCAGAAGTTCCCCTTACAAACCTTCTTAGGGATGAAATATTAAATGAAAAGGATTTACCAATATACTATACAGCATATACTCCTTGTTTTAGACAGGAAGCAGGGGCAGCAGGAAGGGATACAAGAGGGCTTATTAGAAACCACCAATTTGATAAGGTTGAATTAGTTAAGTTTGTAAGTCCAGAAAATTCCTATGAAGAATTGGAAAAGCTAACTTTAAGTGCAGAAGAAGTATTAAAGAGACTTAATATACCTTATAGAGTAGTAGCTTTATGTAGCGGAGACTTAGGCTTCTCATCTGCAAAGACTTATGATATAGAAGTATGGATGCCTTCATATGGCAGATATGTAGAGATTTCAAGCTGTAGTAACTTTGAGGATTTTCAAGCAAGACGTGCAAACATTAGATATAGAAAAGAAGAAACAGGAAAAGTTGAGTTTGTTCATACTCTAAATGGCTCAGGGTTAGCTGTAGGCAGAACCTTTGCAGCAATTTTAGAAAATTATCAAGAAGAAAATGGAACAGTAATAATTCCAGAAGCACTAAGGCCATATATGGGAGGATTGGAGAAAATAGAGAAGTAAATTCTATAATAAGGAACTAGATGAAACTCATTCTAGTTCCTTATTATTGCTTTTTATTATACAATAAGAGACTAAAAGGGGATTATATGATAAAATAGAGAAAAAGTATTTTAGAGAGGTGGTAAAATGAAAAATAAAAAATTAATAATGAATATAACAATAATTTTATCTTTTATTTTTATATTTAATGCTTTTGCCTATGGTGATAGCACAAAGGTTGTTACATTGGGGAAAAACTTAAATGAAGACCAACGAAAACAAATGTTGAATCTTTTTAATGTAAATAAAAATGAAGCTACTATAATAGAAGTTAATAATGAAGAAGAAAGAAAATACTTAGAAGGAGTAGCAAGTGAAGGACAACTGGGAAAGATAACCATATCATCCTCCTATGTAGAATTATTGGAAGAAGGTTCTGGTATAGATGTACAAACATATAATATCTCTTGGGCAACAGAAGAAATGTACCGCAGTGCACTTATTACAGCAGGTGTAAAAGATGCAAAGGTTATAGCTGCGGCTCCTTATCCAGTTTCAGGAACAGGAGCTTTGACTGGTATACTAAAAGCCTTTGAACAGGCAGCAGGTATAGAAATAAGTGAAGAACAAAAGAAAGTAGCTAATGAAGAAATTATTCAAACAGGAGAATTAGGAGAGGTCATAGGTAAAGAAAAAGCCAGTGAACTAATAAGAGAGGTCAAAGAAAAGGTTATAGAGAAAAATGTAAAGACTCCAGAAGAAATAAAAAAGATTATTATTGAAATTGCTGGAAAATTAGATATAAATCTAAATACTAATCAAATAAAAGATATTGCAAAGTTAATGGAAAAAATAAGTAAACTAGATTTAAATACAGAACAAATTAAAGAACAATTAAAAGGTATTGGTCAAAAACTTGATGAAACATTAAAAAATAATGAAGAAGTGAAATCATTGCTTCAGAAAATACTAGATGCTATAAAAGAGTTTTTTAATTCTTTGTTTAAAAGAAAATAATTTTAAAACCACTGGAAATTCTATACTTTTCAGTGGTTTTGAAATTATTATTGATAAAATTTCTCCATATAGTTAATATTAATATATGGAGGTGTATTATGAAAAAATTTAGATTATTCGTTATACTTTTAGTATTTATATTATTGGTATCAGGATGTAGGCAGGAAAGCGGTAAATTAAATCAAGACACAATAGTTATTAAGAACTTAAATGGAGTAAAAGAATCTACCATAAATAAATATAAAATAGATGTGGATTTAGATACTGAGTCCATGACATACAAAGGGAAACAAACCCTTATGTATACAAATAATACAGATGTAGATTTAGAGGAAGTTTATTTTCACCTATATCCTAATGCCTTTAAGACATTGGAAAATGCACCAATTTTATTTAATTTAGGACAAAATACTAACTCCTTAGATTATAGGGAAGGCTTGATAGATATAAAGAAAGTAAGCTCAGGAAATAAGGATTTAGAATGGAATATACATAGTATAGATACTATTCTCCATGTAAAACTCAACGAAACATTAAAGAAAGGTGAATCGACTGAAATTTATTTAGAATATAATGTAAAATTGCCTACTACAAAGGATAGATTTGGATACCATGATAAGGGAATAAATCTTGGAAACTGGTATCCCATAGTATGTGTATATGATGAAAATGGATGGAACCTAGACTTATACTATAAAGTAGGAGACCCTTTCTATAGTGAGGTATCTGATTATGATGTGACTATAACAGTACCTAAAGAAGTAGTAGTTGCTTCCAGTGGGAAAATCTTATCAGAGAAGGTAAATAAAAATAAAAAGACTTACAAAATAGAAGGGAAATTAATAAGAGATTTTGCCTGGGCTGCAAGCAAAGACTTTGTAGTGAAGGAAAAGAAAGTAGAAGGTACAATCGTTAAGGTTTACTCAATAAATAATAATTCACATATGATAGATAAAACCTTAGAAATAGGGGAACAATCTTTATTGACTTTTAATAGAATCTTTGGTGAATATCCTTATGGTGTATATTCCATAGTAAATACTGAGTTTCCTTCTGGTATGGAGTATCCAGGTATAGTTTTTATATCTAATGACTATTTTTATAAACATTTAACAAATATATTGGAAAAGGTCATAGTCCATGAAACTGCACATCAGTGGTGGTACGGTTTAGTGGGAAACAATCAAGTTAAAGAAGCTTGGTTAGATGAAAGTTTAGCCACATATTCAGAACTGATATATGTAAATGAAACTAGGGGAGAAGAAGAAGCTAGAAATTATTATAATGAAAATATTAGATTAGGTTATGAATATGGAGCTCAATATAGGAACATAGGAAATGAAGTAGTGAATAAACCTTTAGATGAATTTGCAGGATGGGATGATTATTCTATTTTAGTATATCTAAGGGGAGCAATGTTCATAGATAGAATAAAAAATGATTTTGGAGAAGAAGCTCTATACGAGATACTTAATAAATATTATGAAAGACATAAATTTCATATAGCAACTACTGAAGATTTTATTAAGGTCTGTGAAGAAGTAACAAAAACTTCCTTTGAACCATTAGTAAAGGAATATCTAAATGGAAATAAATAGATAAGGCAGAGAATATCCATATTCTCTGCCTTATCTATTTATTATATATTTCTAGCAAGTATATGAGAAATATATAATACATTATATAAATATAGATATATTTTTGTTACAATAAGTATGGAGGGATTTTATGAAGAGGCTATTATCAATTTTACTAATATTTATGATTGTAATAACAGGTACTATATCCTATGGAGATAGTATAAATACATATATTCCAGTTGTTTTAAGAGAAAATTTGCGAACATATATTTTAGCTGATTTTGAAACTGGAGAAATATTAGAAGAACATAATATAAATGAAGTAGTGGAAATAGCAAGTATATCTAAGCTAATGTCTTATTTAGTAGTAATGGAGCAAGTGTCAAAGGGAAATGTTTCCTTAGATGATATTATTACCATAGATAAGGATACTACTAAAATAAAGGGTTCTAGTTTTAAACTAAAGGTTGGAGAAGTATTTACAGTAAAGGAACTACTGGAAGCTGCCATAGTTATATCTGGAAATGATGCCGCATATGCACTATCAAAATATGTGGGAGGAACTGAAGAAAACTTTGTGAAGATGATGAATGAAAAGGCAAAAGAAATAGGTATAGAAAGTGCAGTATTCTACAATTCTACAGGACTTCCCATACCAGAAAAAGATGTACAAAATAAAATGACTACAAAGGAAATATTTCTTTTGTCTCAATATATAATTAAAAAATATCCTGAAATATTGAATATTTGTTCAATAAAATCAATAGAACAAATAGATAGAAATTATTTTGAGCTAAATACTAATCCTTTGTTAAATGAAATAAAAGGTGTAGATGGTTTAAAAACAGGATTTACAAATAAAGCAGGATATAGCTATGTATCTACCTTTACAATAGAAGGGAAGGCTGGAGAAAGTAAAGACCAAAGGCTTATAGCCATAGTAATGGGGGCTAAGGATTTAGAGAAAAGAAATATAATGGCTAAAATTCTAGTACAATATGGAATTGATAACTATTCCCATAAAGTATTTTTAGATAAAACTATTCCATTAAAGACCTTAGATTTTCCTAAAGGGCATATTACAAAAGTAGATGTGTTTCCAGAAAAAGAATTTTCAAGGCTAATAAAAAATGATGAAGATATAACAGTAAATCTACATATAAATGAAAATATGAAATTACCTATAAAAAGTGGTGCTGTCATAGGAAGGGCTGAAGTATTAGAAAATGGAGAGATTATCTTTGAAACTAATGTTTTAATTAAGGAAGATGTAATTAAAGCTAAATGGTACATAGTTCTTATGAGATATATTGAAAGATTATTTGGGAGAGGGGATAATTAAAATGTCTCAGATAGTTAATATAGCCATATGTGATGATGAAAAGGTACAGGTAGAATTATTGAAAAAATATGTAAAGAACTGGGAGACTAAAAACAATCTAAAAGTAAATATAGAATGTTTTTATAGTGGTGAGTCCTTTGAATTTAGTTGGAGTATGGACAAGAAATATAATATACTCCTTTTAGATATAGAAATGTCTGGAATAAATGGAGTAGATTTGGCGAAAAAAATAAGAACAGAAGATAATCTATTAAATATAGTTTTTATTACTGCTATTTCAGATTATATAGGAGAAGGCTATGAAGTAGATGCCATAAATTATCTAATAAAACCTATAATAGAAACTAAACTATATGAATGTTTAGATAAATCAGTGAAAAAGATTCATATGGAAGAAAAGATACTTCTTATAGATGTAGAAGGGAAAATTACTAGAATAAAGGAGAAGGACATAATATATATAGAGGCTTTTTCTCATTCTATAGATATTCATACAATAGATGGAATATATACTACCCGAAAGAACATCGGTGTTATAGAAAAGGAGTTAGATGCGAAACTCTTTATAAGATGCCATAGGTCCTATATAGTAGGCTTGAAACATATAAAGAGAATAGGAAAAACAGATATAGAGTTAGATAATAAAGAGACCATTCCTGTCAGTAGGAGACTATATTCTAAAGTTAATAAGGAGTTTATTAGATACTTTAGGGGTGAGGTAGATGAATAGCAAGATTTTATTTTTGCCCATAGGTATATCTCTATTAATAGGAGCTATATTTTTGATATGTAGATATGTATTCAATAGGTTAGTAGATAGAAGAATTAATAATTATCAAAATGAACTTATATCTAAACATTTTAATGAAGTGGAAAATGTTTATAAACAAATGAGAGGTTGGAGACATGACTATCATAATCATATACAGGTGATGAAGGCATATCTTTCCTTGGGAAAGTATGAAGACATGGATAAATATCTTAGTGAATTACATAAGGACTTAACCAATATAGATACAGTTATTAAAACAGGAAATATAATGGTAGATGCAATTTTAAACAGTAAATTATCTATAGCTATTAGCAATGATATAAAAATCAATGCCAAAGCAACAGTTCCAAAGGATTTGAAGATTTTAGATATGGATCTTTGTGTGATTATTGGAAATCTAATGGATAATGCCATGGAAGCTACTATGAAATTGGAGAATTTAGATGAAAGATTCATAAGAATCTATATAAGAGAAATGAAAAGTCAGCTATATATATCCATAACTAACTCTATAGGTGGAGAAGTAAAGAAAATTAACTTAGAATATTTAAGTACAAAACTAGGGATAAACCATGGATTTGGCTTAAAAAGGGTAGATAGTATAGTAAAAAAATATAATGGATTTATAAATAGACAAAATGAAGAAGGTGTTTTTGCAACAGAGATAATTTTACCCCTATAGTACCATTGGTG
This sequence comes from Tissierella pigra, assembly GCF_009695605.1. Classification (GTDB taxonomy): domain Bacteria; phylum Bacillota; class Clostridia; order Tissierellales; family Tissierellaceae; genus Tissierella; species Tissierella pigra. The sequence continues at coordinate 18,162 of NZ_VUNQ01000017.1, read as the reverse complement.
TCGTAAATTGAACCATTGGTGCTTTTTTTTACATAAATATAGATGTAATGCTATGATATAGTTGAGGTGATGGAGATTATGGAAGAAAAGATATTTAAGAAAAAATATTCTTTATTTGAAAATCTAAGATATTTAATGAAAAATATGTGGAATTGGGATAAGGGATTATTCGGATTTTTCATTATACAAATTCCTTTATTAGTACTTGGACCTTTACTTAGCATTTACCTGCCTAAAGTACTGATAGATTCTATTGTAGAAAATGTAGGCATAACTAAACTCCTAATAAATATTGGAATACCTATAATTGGTATTATAATAGTGGAAACAATGTTGAAAGGCTCATACTTTAAGACATTATTTGGAGGAGTAATCTATAGATTTAGATACATCCAAATACTAATCCATAAGGCTAATGATACAGATTTTGAAAATATAGATGGATCACAAGGACAAAACAAATTTATGAAGGCATTTATGGCAACAGAAAATAATGGTTCTGCTACAGAAGCTATAATTAAAGTTTCTGTAGAATTAATATCAAATATAGTAGGTTTAGTTTTATATGGAAGCATAATATTTACTATCCATCCATTGTTTGCGCTATTTATTGTTATTTCTTCTTTAACTAATTATTTTATGGGAGACTACGCAAATAAATTTGAATATAAAAATAAATCTAATTTAGCACCAATAGAAAAGAAGCTTAGATATATAAGGGAAAAGTCAGGAGATTTTAAGGCTGCTAAGGATTTAAGATTATATAATATGTCTTTATGGTTTAAAGAGATGTATAATATATTTTTATATAAAAGAATAAAGCTACAAAAGCAAAATATATCTAGAAAATATCTTGCTAATATTATAGATGGATTATTAGGTTTTTTAAGAGATGGCATAGCCTATGGAATTTTGATTTATTCTGTATTATATAAAAATATGAGTATAGGCAATTTTGTATTATACTTTGGAGCAACTGCTGGATTTTCTACTTGGTTATCAGCCATAGTAAAAAGTATAAATGAATTAAATAGAGTTCATTTAGAAACCATGGATTTAAGAGAATTTCTAGAGATGGAAGATAAGATGAATAGAGGTACTGGAGTAGAGTTACCAAAAGAATATGAATTACCCTGTGATATAGAACTAAGAAATGTTTTCTACAAATATCCAGAAGCAGAAGACTATACTATTAAAAATATTAATCTTCATATAAGAAAAGGAGAGAAGTTAGCATTAGTAGGAATAAATGGTGCAGGAAAAACTACCTTAGTTAAATTACTCTGTGGATTATATGCTCCTACTAAAGGCGAAATATATATAAATGATAAGAAATCCACCTTATATAATAGAGATGAGTATTACAAGCTATTTTCTGTAGTATTTCAAGATATATATTTACTTCCTATGTCCATAGAAGAAAATATTGCATCCCAGTTAGAGGAAGATATTGATGAGGAAATGATGGATAAAGTCCTTAATATGTCTGGATTAATGGAGAAGGTAAAATCTTTAGAAAAAGGTAAAAAGACTCTAATGTTAAAATCTGTCTATGATGATGCCATAGATTTATCGGGGGGAGAAAAACAGAAATTAGCTTTAGCTGCTGCATTATATAAGGATGGACCTATTATTATACTAGATGAGCCAACTGCGGCTTTAGATCCTATAGCTGAAAATGAAATATACCAGAAATACAATGAATTGACGAAGGAAAAAACCTCCATATTTATATCTCATAGATTATCTTCTACTAGATTTTGTGATAGAATAGTTTTTCTTAAAGATGGTGAGATAGTAGAAGAAGGCGATCATAATAGTCTAATGAATAAGGGCGGAATATATAAGGAAATGTATGATATGCAGGCTCATTATTATAAAGATAATATAGGGGGTGCAGAGAATGAAAAAAGATATACAGATTCTTAAATTTGGATTAAAAGAAATTCATATACTACAGCCTTGGGTGATTCCAGTTACTATTATTAATTCATTTTTTAAATCTATAATGCCTTTTATAAATATCTATATGTCCTCAAAAATAATAGACGAATTACTAAGAACAAAAGATGTGGATAGACTTATTTTCCTTGTAGGTATTACAATTGGGTTAAATCTTATTATTCATCTTTTATCCACAGGGTTTGGACATCTAAAGGGATTATTGGCTAGAATAATGTGGCAAAATCAAGACATGAGGATAAATGAAAAAATAATAAGTATGGATTATCAACATGTGGAAAACCCAGAAACCCATATTCTAAGAACAAAAATAACAGAAGGAGAAAGCATGAATGGTGGAGGAGTATATGCTCTTGTTAATTATTTTGATGAATTAATCACAGGTTTAGTTACGTTATTCACAAGTATTATATTGATAATGGAGATTTTCAAAGTGAATTCAAATGTGGGAGAATCTATTGGATTTATAAATTCTACAATATTCAATATGATTTTTATAGCTATATTGGTTATATGTACAATTTACAATCTAAAGCTAAAAGAAAACTCACAGAATAAATTTTTTAATTCTTTCAATAGAATGATCAGCTATAATAGAATGTTTTTCTTTTACTATGATCAAATTTCAGACTATAACTCGGGTAAGAGTGTAAGGTTATATCATCAACAGCCTTTACTCAATAAAAAATCTGAAAATATGTGCAATGGATTCCATCAGATATTAAATGAAATTATTTCTGATAATATTAAATATGGTGCAGCCAACGGATTTATTTCATCATTATTATCCGGTTTAGTATATATATTTGTAGGGTTAAAAGCCATGAGTGGTTCCATTACCATAGGAAATATAGTCAAATATACAGGAAGTATAAATCAATTTATGGCAGGAAGCGGTATGGTGCTAATGGCTATAGTAGGATTAAAGGCTAATAATCAATATCTACAGTTATATATGGATTTTTTAAATATAGAGGGAGAGAAATATAAGGGAACATTGCCAGTAGAAAAAAGAGATGATGATGAATATGAAATAGAATTTAGAAATGTATCTTTCAAATATCCAAAGACGAATAATTATGTACTAAAGAATATTTCTATGAAATTAAATATAGGGGAACGACTTGCCATAGTAGGTATGAATGGCTCAGGAAAAACTACTTTTATCAAGTTGTTGTGTAGGCTCTATGACCCAGACGAAGGAGAAATACTTTTAAATGGAATAGATATAAAGAAATATGATTATGATGAATATTTGAATTTATTTTCCATAGTATTTCAAGATTTTAAGTTATTTTCATTTTCCTTGGGACAAAATGTGGCTGCATCTGTAGATTATAATATTAGCAAGGTAGAAGATATATTAATTAAAGCAGGATTAAAGGAAAGATTAGCTACTTTGTCTAAAGGAGTTGAGACCCCATTATATAAAGATTTTGATGAAGATGGCGTGGAGATTTCAGGTGGAGAGGCGCAAAAAATAGCTTTGGCTAGGGCCTTATATCGTAATGCACCTATTATTATATTAGATGAACCAACATCAGCCTTGGACCCTATAGCAGAATTTGAAATATATTCTAAGTTCAACGAATTAGTAGGCACCAAGACAGCCTTTTATATATCCCATAGATTATCATCCTGCAGGTTCTGTGATGAAATAGCAGTATTCCATGAGGGGAGGATAGTTCAAAAGGGAAACCATGAAAGTTTATTGAAGGATATAGATGGAAAATACTATGAACTATGGAACTCCCAAGCACAGTATTATAATGAAGAGGCAATGTAGAGAGACTAAAAATTAGTAATGTAAATATAGTAAATACTATTTAAAATATCAATAGTGAGAATAAAATTTATAAATAATATCTATTTGTTTTTAAGTATGCCTTACTGTACAATGTAAGATGGATAAAAAATATTTTGGAGGTATAGATATTATGAAAAACAAATCATTAAAATTAATGTCAGTTCTATTAATTTTATCATTATTATTAGTAGCTTGTGGACAAAAAGCAGAGCAGGGAAATGCAGAAGCAAATCCAATGCAGTATGTTGCAAAAGAAGATTTAAAAACATCTATAGAATCAGACGCTGGGGAATACATTATTTTAGATGTAAGAAAAGTAGAGGACTTTAATACAAGTCATATAGTAGGTTCTATTTCAGGAGATGTGGATGCTGCTAATAAAGGCGGAGACGATGCTAAAGGAACAGAAAATTTAAAAGTAGCTCTTAAGGAAGCAACAGGAAATGAACTTGGAAATTCTGACAGCAAATACGCATTAGTGTGTTACTCAGGAAAATCCTATGCACAAAAAGCTACAGATTTAATGCTGGAAATGGGAATATCAGCAGATCAAATTTATACATTAGAAGGTGGAATGAAAGCCTGGGAAGAAGGCGGAGACGATTATAAAGGTCTTTTAGAATAATTAATATAAATGGCTATTTATTTAAAAATATTTTTAAATAAATAGCCATTTAACAAAAAAAATACTTTTAGTTGAGGTGAACAATGAAGGAAAACCTATTGAAACATAAATCAAAAGTAATTCTTGTAGGTATAATCTTAATATTAGTTTTATTATATTTTTTCAACCATAATGTAAATCAATTAGTAAATAATATATCTGCAATGTTTGCAACAGGAGACTTTACAGTTGTTAGGGACTTTATTGATGAATATGGTACCTATGCAATGTTAGTATCAGCGGGATTAATGATATTTCAATCAGTAATGGCACCGTTACCAGCATTTTTAATTACATTTGCCAATGCAAATTTATTTGGATGGTGGCAAGGGGCTATATTATCTTGGGTAAGTGCAATGTTAGGAGCAGCATTATGTTTTTATATATCCCGTGTACTAGGTAGAGATATAGTAGAAAAATTGACAAGTAAGGCAGGATTAGAAAGCATTGATAATTTCTTTGAAAAGTATGGAAAATATTCTATATTAATAGCTAGATTACTTCCATTTATGTCTTTTGATCTTGTAAGCTATGCAGCAGGTCTAACTTCCATGGCTTTTATACCCTTCTTTATAGCAACAGGAATAGGACAATTACCAGCAACCATAATTTATTCTTACGTTGGAGGTATGCTATCAGGTGGAGTACAATTATTAGTGACAGGGCTTCTTATTTTATTTGCATTATCAATATTTATTGTACTAATAAGAAATATATTTAATTCAAGAGAGCCAAAGGCTAGGAAAAAGGATAATGAACAAATATAAAAAAGTTTTGATTTTTATGCTCATAGTAGCTTTAGGATTATTTTTAAATACAAAATTTCAATTGAGTTCCTTAATAGATTCTAAGAATTTGAAAGAAGTTTCTGACTTTGTAGATAATAATTATGTGTATTCAATAGCTTTATATTTAGTATTTACCATAATAGGATCTTCGGTTTTAGCTTTGCCAGGAGTTACCTTTGCTGTTATAGCCAGTGGACTATTTGGTCCATGGATTGGGAGTTTATATTGCTTAATAGGAGCAACCTTAGGAGCAGTTTTATCATTTCTTCTAAGCAGATATTTATTAAAGGATTCTATAGAGGAGTTAGTTAAGAAAAATGATAAACTATACAATATAATATTTCAAACAGATTCTGAAAAGGAATTGTTAATTTTAATGATAACTAGACTACTTCCTATATTTCCATTTAACCTTCAAAACTTTGCTTATGGAATAACAAATATTTCTATAGTAAAATATACTATAGGAACTTTTTTGTTTATGATTCCAGGAGTTGTTATCTTTAGTATAGGTACAGAAGGAGTTATAAATGCAGAAGATAGAAGTAAAATGTTTTTAATGGCCTTATTAATAATATTTTTAATGATGGTTTTGGGAACATATTTATATAAAAAATACAAATTATTAACCATAAAGGAGCAAGATGAAGAATAAAGTAATTATTTTTTTTACAAGAATACCTACATTAGGCAAGACAAAAACAAGACTGGAATCTTTTTTAAATAAAGATTTATGTGTAAAGCTTCAGACAGCATTTATAAAAGATATTTATAACAATATAAAGGATATGGGAATAGAAATAATCATAAGTTATTCAGATCATGGTGAGCTAAAGGTTTTAAGGGATATAATAGGTGAAGATATATGTTTCTTAAAACAAAGAGGAAAAGATTTAGGAGAAAAGATGTATAATGCTATATCTTTTTCTTTAAAAAGGTATAATAATGCAGTGCTTATAGGAAGTGATCTTCCTTTAATAAATAAGAATGATATAGAAATAGCTTTTAAGATTCTAGAAACTAAGGATATAGTCATTTCTCCAACCTATGACGGAGGATATTATTTAATTGGTATGAAGGATGAAAATAAGGATATATTCAATATAAGATATAGTACAAGCTCAGTATTTAGGGAAACCATAGATAAAATCACAAACTTACAGAAATCCTTTGGGGAAGGAAATATTCAATTAGATATAGATGACAAAAATGATTTTTTAAAACTTTATGAAATATTAAATAAAGATAAGAGTATTTCCTGTGAAAATACAAGGAAATTAGTTAATGAAATAATGGAAAAGTGTGATAAATATGAATAAAATTAATTTAGATAATATAAGAAGAAATAAAGACTTCATAGAAAGATTTGGATTAGAACAGAAAGAAGAATTTATCTTACTGGGACAAGGAGAATATAATATTAACTATATTTTTAATTCAAAAGTTTATAATAAAAAGCTGATTCTGAGAATAGCCACAGCTAGTCAGATGAAATTAGAAAATCAAATTAGATATGAATATAATGCTTTAAAGTTATTAAGTATGACTAAGAGAACTCCAAAACCTATATATTGTGATGATAGTAAGGAATTAATACCTTATGGGTTTTTAGTTATGGAGTATCTCTCAGGAAAACATTTGGATTATAAAAAAGATTTAAAACTTGCATCAAAAGCCTTAGCAGATATTCATAACCATCCCATCTCAAAAACTAATCATCTGATAAAACCAGAAAATCCAATAGAAGCAATATATGAAGAATGTCTGAAAATGTTTGAAATATATAGAGTATCAGAATATATGGATATGGAAATTAAAGATAGTATAGATTACTTACTGGAAAAAGGAAGAAATATAAAAACTACAGATATAGGAAATAGAACTATAATAAATACAGAGCTAAATTCTGGAAATTTCCTTATAAATGGAGAAGGAGACAATAACTATATAGTGGACTGGGAAAAACCATTATATGGCTATCCAGCACAGGATTTAGGACATTTTTTAGCACCTACAACCACATTTTGGAAAACGGATATTATTCTATCTAAAGAAGAGATTGATTTCTTTATAAAAGAATATTGTAAAAACTCTAATCAATACAAAGATGAAAAGGAACTTTGGAACTCTGTAAAAAATTATCTATCTATGAATTGTCTAAGAGGGATAACATGGTGTGCAATGGCTTATGTAGAATATCAAGAACCAAATAAGCTTATATCCAATGACTCCACATATAAGAAGATTAAATCTTATTTGTCTAAGGAGTTTTTAAGTATGATAAAAGAGGAATATCTAAATGAGTATTAAATCGGATAATAAGGTTTCAATTATAATTCCTGTATATAATGAAGCTTCTAATATAAATGAATTAATGGATAATTTAGCACAATTTAAAGATTGTTGTGAAATTATATTTGTAGATGGTGGCAGCAATGATGGCACAGATAAAATAATCCAAGAAAAATATAGCCTTGTCTATTCTCCGAAAAAAGGTCGATCTAATCAAATGAACTATGGAGCAAAATTATCAAAAGGAGAGATACTTTTATTTCTACATGCAGATAGTTTGCTTCCCCATGATTTTCTCAATGAAATCCATAAAATAATTTCCCAAGGATATAAGGTTGGATGTTTTAAAATAAAATTTAATAGCAAAAACTTTCTTATGAAAATATGTGGCTTTATGTCAAATTTAAGGGTTAGATTAAGAAATATAGCTTTTGGAGATCAAGGAATATTCATAGTTAGAGATTATTTTTATGAATTAGGTGAGTTTCGAGACATACCTATTATGGAAGATTATCAACTTTCAATGGATATAAAAGATAGTGGTGAAAAAATAGCATTAGGAAAAGCAAAAATAGAAACTTCAGAAAGACGCTTTATAAAAAATGGTAGATTAAAAACTATGATAAGAATGCAAAGGCTACAATACATGTATAGAAATGGAGAAGATATTAAAAAGATTGCGAATTTATACAAATGAGAAGGTGAAGGATTTGAAATCAAGCTATGAAAAATGTATTGACTGTGGCAAATGTACAAATTGCTGTTTGTTTTTAAAAAAATATAATATAAATTTAAAGGATTATGCCAATTTACCAAATCTCGCCTATAATTGTTATCTTTGCGGAGAATGTAAAAGAGTTTGCCCAGTTGATATAGATGGTAGGCAAATATCCTTGGATTTAAGGAAAAGTAAAATAGAAAAGGGATATAATCTATATTTAAATGGATATGGAGCATTACTCTTAGAAAAAAGAAACTATATCTTTAAAAATTATAAAGATGTAAATAGTACAGTTGCCTTTTTTCCAGGATGTAATTTTTCAGCATATTATCCTAGTACAACTAAGGTTATCTCAAAAAAATTAAAGGAAGACTTTGGAATTTCAACTGTATTTGATTGTTGTGGTAAACCTATAGCTGATTTGAATATGGCAAAGGAAAAAGAAATTGTAAAAGAGAGATTAAACAATAGATTTAAAGAATTAGGAATTAAAAGGCTTATATTACTATGTCCAAATTGTTATTATTATTTTAAAAATAATTTGGATATTGAAGTATCTATGATATATGAACATAAGGACATAATGGAGAGTCTAATTTCTAAGGAGAATCCTAATAAAATAGAAGGACCATTATTTTTACCTTGTCCAGATAAAGATAGCAGACAAATCTATAAAATGATAGAAAAATATATAAGAGATACCCAAGAAATAAGAGAAATTCAGTGCTGTGGTGCAGGAGGATGTGCATCTATAAAAGAAAAAGAACTTACTAAGAATATGCAGGACAAGTTTAAAGCCTATGATGAGAAGATATATGTATACTGTGCTACCTGTGCAGGTATGATAACAAAGTCCAATACAAATGTGGAGCATATCCTATGTAAACTAATTGGTACAAAGGAAACAATATCAGTAGGAATAAATTCCGTAAAAAACAGAGCATTGTTTTGTTACTATTCAGGATAAATAAGATAAATATAATAAAAATACTAAATGAACATTTGCAGGGCATGACTATAATTCTTAGAGAATGTAAGCTGAAAAGCTGTTAAGCAACTTGCACTGTTTGAGCGTAGCGAGTTTGCAAGTTGTAGGATTTTTAGCTGGAATTCTCTATAGAATTATTCATGACCGAAACCGTAAATGTGTATTTCTATTATATTTTAAAGGGTTTGTGAATAGTAGCATTGTTTTCTCTTAAAGAACAGGAGTGATACTAATGGGTAGAAAGATAATAATAGATTGTGATAATACCTTTGGCATAGATGGTTGTGATGTAGATGATGGTCTTGCGATTATATATGCTTTAGCCCAAAGGGAGGTGGAAGTATTAGGTATAAGTACAACCTTTGGCAACAATAGTTTAGATATTGTATATCCCAATACTATTTCCTTTATGAAAAATATTGGCTATCCAGAAATTCCAGTCTATAAAGGGTCAGAAGATTCCTATGAAAATAATAAAGCAGCAAAGTTTTTAGTAGAGATGGTAAATAAATATAATGGAGATTTATGTATATTAGCAACAGGCTCATTGACCAATTTATATGATGCCTGGAAAATAGATAATAAATTTTATGAAAAGATAAAATCCATTTCCCTAATGGGAGGAATAACTGCACCATTGGTTATAAACAACAAGATTTTAAACGAATTGAATTTTTCCTGTAATGCTGAGGCGAGTCTAAATGTTTTGGAACATGGAAAAAATATCACTATAGCCACAGGAAATACTTGTTTGGATGGATTTTTTACAAGGGAAAGATTTGAAACATTAAAAGAAGGTAATGATTTTGAAAAATGGCTATATGTTCAGTGCGAATATTGGTTTGACAGAGAGAAGAATGTATTTAAAAACGAAGGAATATATATCTGGGATATATTGTCAGCAGCAGCTCTTTTGAATCCTAATTTGTTTATAAAAAATACTATAAATATTTCACCAGATGAGGAAAGTATGAAAAAAGGCTTATTAATAGGAAAAGGTAAAACACGAGAAGTCATTATACCAAAGATAAAGGATGTAGATGAATATATAGAACATGTATATAATCAATATAGGATTTTTGGAGAAAAATTTTAATTTTAACCTAAGGATAAACTTATAACCAATAGAAAAATTCTACATTGGTATGAAAATAAGTTTATCCTTTACAATTTCTACATTGACTTTATCACCTTCCATAATATCTGTAAAATCTGGTACAATACTTTCTAGCGTTAAGTCTTTAATAGTACTATTTAATTTAAGTAAATAATTATCTCCTTGATATATTTTATTGATTACTAAGAATTCACCAACATGGGATTTAAACGGCCTTACAGCTAAAGGTCTAATAAGGCATTTATATTTTCCATTATTTTTATTTACATCTATATTAAATAGTTCACTAAGAAATCTATTATCCATTATTTCTCCATCAATATATGTTCCTTCTAAGAAATAATCTGCTACTATGGTGTTTGCAGGATTGTTAAAAATATTTTTAGGTGTAGTATACTGTTCTATTTGTCCATTATACATAAAAGCTATTTTATCTGACATAATTAAAGCTTCTTCTTTATCATGGGTAACTAGTATAGTAGTTATTTTATATTCTTTTTGCAGCTCCAAAACTAATTCTCTCATGTCCTTTCTTAAATTAGTATCAAGACTAGAGAAAGGTTCGTCTAATAATAATACTGTTGGCTCAGCTGCAATTGCACGTGCTAGAGCAACTCTTTGTATCTGTCCTCCAGACATTTCGTGGACTCGTCTATTTTCATATCCAACTAATTTAACCTTTTTAAGTAATTCTATAGCTCTTTCCCTGCATTTGTTTTTATTAACACCAAGTATTTTCAACGGAAAACCTATATTTTCAGCTACTGTCATATGGGGAAATAATCTAAAGTCTTGAAAAACAATAACAGTCTTTCTTTTGTAAGGTGGTATATTGTCTATTATATTTCCACCTAATATAACAGAACCTTCATGTTGATTTATTATACCTGCTATTGTTTTTAACATAGTGCTTTTTCCGCATCCAGAAGGACCTAGTAAAGATATGAATTCGCCGTTTTCAACTTTTAAATTTATAGATTTTAATATCTCTTTATTGGATAATGTTACAGATATGTTTTTTAATTCTAATTCCAATTATATCTCCTCCTTATTATCTTGATAAGGTAATTTTTTTATGATTTTATCTATAATTAGGAAAACTAAAAGTGTAGATATAATAAATACTAAAGCATAGGCAGAACTCAGGGAACGGTCTCCCTTTGCTATAAATGGTACCATAAGTACATTAAAGGATTTTACTGTCCCTCCACCTATTAGTAAAGTAATGAAATACTGACTGAATGAAGTAATATAAGCCATACTAATACTTGCCATTATTCCTGGTGTAAGCAGTGGAAATGTAATATATATAAATGATTTTAAAGGTGATGCCCCTAATACATAAGCCTGTACCTCCATTTGCTTACCTACAGATTCTGTTAAATCTTTCATAATATTTATAGTATAAGGCAGTGTATATATTAAATGTATTATTATTACTCCTAATACAGTATCAGCTAAAGACAGTTTTATAAATACTATATGTATGCCCATGGCAAATACAGCTCCTGGGACTAAGATCGGGGCAATGGTTAAAAATTCTATTACTGTTTTTCCTATGAAATCGTATAATACCAATGCTCGAGCAGTGATCGTAGCAATTATTGCTGATAAAATTGCTACAGATAAAGACAGTAATATACTTGAAAATAATATTGAAAATACGTTTGAATAAGGTGCAAATATTTCTTTAATAGCTCTAAGGGAATAAGTTGCTGGTAATAAATTAGGCCAAGGCCATCTTCCTACAAAAATCCAAAGAATAAGTATTGCCATAGGTGCTAATATTGTAAACAAAGTAATGTATAAAAAAATCTTTAATAGTTTATTGGAATTAGTACTTTTCATCAATATCACCTTTTATTCTTTTTTGTAGTTATTAAATAATACATTCCTGCCATAGTCCAAGTTATTATTAATATTAATCCGTTCATTGCCATAGCATAGGGCCTATGACGTAAATCTGGATGAATATATTCAATATGTGCCTGTACAGGTAGTGCTTTTGGCATAGTTGCACCTAATAAAAATGGCAAATCATAAGCTCCAAAGGAAAAGGTTAAAATAATCAAGAAGGCTTTTCCAATGGCAGGCATACTTAAAGGTAGAGTTATATAAAAGAATGACTTTAATTTAGAAGCACCTAAGTTTTCTGAAGCCTCTCCCAGAGTTTTATTTATACTGGACATTAAAGCCAAGCTAAAGTATGCAACAAAGGGTATCTCCTTCCATATATATCCTAATATAATTCCAAAGTTATTTTTTGTATATAGTAACAGTGGAAAATCCCCCTGTGAACTAATCCATCCTAATTTGTAAAAAAGTCTAGCGATTAAACCATTTTGTGAAAGTATACTTATTAGAAATAATGCTACTATAGTATGGGGAATAATTATGGCAAGCTTAATTATTTGAAGGATTTTACCTTCTGTATGTCCAGTATATACTAGTGCAGCTGTAAGTATAGTACCTAAAATTACTGCCAATATAGAAGAAATAATTGATATTTGCAAACTTGTTTTTAATGAATCAAGGAAAGTAGGGCTATTAAGTATCTCAATATAATAATCCAAAGTGATGTCTGTAAGATCAAAAGCTGGAATATATCCAAAGCTTTGAACAATTCCATTTATAACTCCAAATATAAAAAGAACACCCAACAATACTATGGGCATTATAAGTATATAGGGTGTTTTTTTATTCATAATATTCACTCCTAACTATTTGCTACTATTTACCTATTATTTCTTCTAACCAGATTTCTTCTATTATAGGAACAATATTAGCTGGCATTTCTGGTAAACGTTTACTAAGAAGTTCATCTTGTGGCAGTACTCCTTTGCCTATATTGATTTTATCAAAGCTTTCTTTTTCTGCGTCGGTTAATTTATCATAGGAGACTACAGGCAAGGACCTTAACTCTTCAAATTGAGTTGCTTGTATCTCAGCTGAAATGATTTCATTAATAGCCACCATTGCAGCAGCCTTATTAGGTGAGTTTTTAGCAATAGCCATATAGTTAGTATTTCCTACTGTACCTTTGTCAAATAAAAATGTTCTTACAGTTTCATTGTATATACCCTTTTCGATTCCTGTGGCTACTGAATAAGGACCATAGGACATAGTCATAACTAATTCACCATCTTCAAACATATTATTGACTTCTCCTGAAGTTGCAGGGAAAGTTTTGCCTTGATTCCATAAGTATTTATTCAATTCTTTTAAATACTCTAAGGCAGGCTCTATTGCAGCTTTAACTATTTCTTTATCTGCCTCCATATTTAAGAATTGCTCGTGTCCAACTACATCATAAATTAAAGTTCTTACAAAGGCACTTCCTGTAAAATCAGGCAAAGCAGGGTAAGTTACTTTGCCTTCATATTTTTTACAATACTCCATGAATTCTTCAGCATTCTTTGGAGTTTCTGAAGTTGTTGCACTATCATTTATAAATACCATTTGTGCCTTACCATATGGTGCTTCATAGCCATCTATGGTAAAGCCAAAATCATTTTTAACTTCTTCATCTTCAGTATCTATATATTTTTCAAAATTAGGTAATTGTTCTGCAAAGGGACCAAATAGTAAATCATTCTCTTTAGCAGAATAAAAATTTTCCCCATTAATCCATATCATATCTATTGACCCTTCTTCTAAACCAGCTTGTTTTTCTCCGGCTAATTTAGCCAATATATTGTCAATATCCATGCCAACTACTTCTAATGTAATATCATATCTTTCCTTTAGTATTGGAGCAACAGTTTGGCTTAACCATTTATTTCTATCTTCATCTCCACCCCAACCATAGAAACTAACAGTATCTCCTTTGGCTTCTTCAAGTATTTTATCAAAGCTCATATTTGGGTCAAATACCTCTGTCTTAGGTGTTACATTTGAGTCACTATCTTTTACTATATTTGGATGTTCTTTATTTCCACTACAACCTGCAATTAGAAATAAGACCATAATAATTGCTAGAAATGATGATAATTTTCTCTTATTCATGTTTTCCTCCCCTTATTTGACAAATTTTTTACCAATAATAATTATAGCATATTAATTGTAATATCTATGATAATATTATTCTATAATGATTATTTGATTATTTATTATATCTATAGGGATGGAAATAAAAGGTAATTTGGTAAAAAATAAATTTGATTTATATGATTTGTACAGATTGTCAATTAAAAAATTCCAATACCATATTAAAAATAATATTGTATTAGAATTTTAGATTAACTATATATTAATTTTTTAAATTTATCTTATAAATAAGTCTGTCTATTTATTTCTTTCATTTAAACGAGTACATTCATATAAAGTTGGTAAATATTCTACATCCTTATAGGTACATCCATTAGGACACATTGAAGATTTTCTACGGGCATATACGTTAGTTAAATGAAAGTCTTGAATATTACAATGGGAACACATTTCACCAGACTTATCAGTTCGACCATATATTGTTTCTATACCCTGATAAATATCATCATAACAATGCTCACAAATTATCCCCGTAGAAAATCTTGCTTTTAGATTTTGAAACAGATTATTCGTGGATTTTACTGAAGGGTTTCTTTGAACTTCTGGATCAAGTGACCTTGCATCAGAAGTAATACTGAAGATAAAAATAATTGACAAAACACCCATTAAACATCTAATGATATTTCTTCGATTAAGTGACACTCTATTCACCTCCCGATTAATATCCATTAAATTAGTATAATTTGTTATGGAATAAAACTTATAATTAGAGTAATTTTAGATTTACAGGATATTATGATTTTCTTAATTACTATAACATTGACAAGTACATAACAAACTAATTTAAGTACATTGTATTATATGTACAAGTATATATCAATGTACTTTTTCCGATATTATCTCCTGTTTTTCGACATAAACCTTTAGTGAAATATTAATGGATTATAAAGTATAGAGTTTAATTATAATTATCTACTTTACAATTTATAATAATAAATGGCAAGTTGTGTTCTATCCCTTAGAGATAGCTTTTCTACGATTTCCTTGGTAGCTTCCATTCCTTTTATTTTTCTAATTTTGTATAAATAAGGATTAAATTTGATCTAGTATTTTATAAATACCCATACTAAAATAAATAAACTTAAGATTATTAATAAATTGAATATCTTAAAACTTCTAACCAAATTATAGAATTTTCAATCTCAATATTATAATGAAGAGGCAGTGTAATTAGATAACTTAGTGGTTACCTTTGACATAAAAAAGGGGCTGTCTCAAAATAAAAAATAACAAATAAAATGAGACAGCTAAAAGATATCAAAAAATAGTAAAAACGGATTCCAAAGAATCCGTTTTTTGTGTATAATTTTTTTATGGAAAAAACAAATACACAAAAAGATTATAGCAAAAATTGTAATGTTTATCAATTAGTACTTCCTGTAAATACAGAAATATTAATACCACAAAATGATTCTGTGAGACTACTAAGCCAAATACTGGAGGAAATAGATTATAGAAATTTAGAAAAAGCGTACTCTCATCTCGGGAGAAATCCAGTAGTTTCACCAAAGACTCTTTTTAAAATTTTAGTTTATGCATATATGAATAATATCTATTCTACAAGAAAAATTGAAATAGCTTGCAAAAGAGATATTAACTTCATGTGGCTATTAGAAGGCCAGAAGGCTCCTGATCATAATACAATAGCTAGATTTAGGAGCGGAAAACTTACAGAAGTTATAGAAGATTTATTCTATCAGTTCGTTAAAAAACTAGGAGAATTAGGAGAAATAGAATATAAAAATATATTTATTGATGGAACAAAAATCGAAGCAAATGCTAATAAATATAGCTTTGTTTGGAAAAAATCAACTAACAAATTTGAAACAAAATTACAAGAAAAAATTAAAATATTAATAAACAAAATTAATGATAAATTTGGGAAACAATGTAAGCGTACAATAAAAGATGTATTGATAGCTATGGGAAGATAATGTATCATCTTCCCATAGAGTCTTTTATTAAGCTTTACATGTTTTTTGAATAAGTTCAGCCCAAGGCATCATTAAATCTAAGATTTTGGGATTTGTTTTGAAATCAGATCCTGGCAATCTTGATAATACAAATTCTAAGTATTTATAGGGGTTTAGTCCATTGGCTTTTGCTGTTTCTACTAGTGTATATACACATGCACTTGCATTGGCTCCTTCAGGACTACCACAGAAGGTCCAATTCTTTCTACCTATGGTAAATGGGCGTATGCTGTTTTCTGCAATATTGTTGGAGATTACACAGTTTCCATCTTCTAAATAGGTTTCTAATTTTTCTTTGTGATTTAGGGCATATTGAAGAGCCTTCCCAATATTGGATTTAGGAAGTACTTTTTCATTTGAACTTTCTACCCATGACCAAAAGGCATCTAAAACTGGTTTTTCCTTTTCCAGACGCATCTTTTTCCTATCTTCTGGTGATAGACTTTTAAATTTTCTTTCCCAGTCGAATAACTGGTTGCAATATGCTATTCCTGTTGCAGGTAAGGTGGCTTCAGGACTTTCCATATCCTTAGGAAGAGCATCCTTGAAATATCTTCTGACATGTGCCCAGCATAGACAATGGTGAATATCTTTCACTTTACCATAACCAGTATAGCCGTCTGTATGTAGATATCCATTGAAACCTTTCAGGAAGTCCTTGGCATTGTCGCCTGTTCTACCTTTAGCATATTTAAATATTCTGATTCCATGTTTAGAATCAGTTGAGGTAGAGTAGACCCACATGTAGGATTTTGTGGTATTCTTTTTACCTTCTTCTCTAAATACTTGGACTGGGGTTTCATCGGCATGTAAGTATTTCTCCTTTAGGAGTTCTTCATGTAGTTTTTCTACTACTGGATTTAGCCATTCTTCTGATGTTTTTATGATCCAGTTAGATAAGGTTGCACGGCTTAATGGAAATCCCATCTGCTTCCAATCTTTTTCTTGACGATACAGTGGTACTGCTTGGACAAATTTCTGATACATTGTCCATGCTACGCTTGAATCAGTAGCATAGGAATGTTGAAGTACAGGCTCTGGTGTAGATGGACTAAACATCCCAGGTCTGTTTTCTTTCTTACATGTTCTGCATTCATATGTTTCTTGGTATATATTAACTACAGATACTTCTGCTGGTACATATCTGATTTCTGATCTTACGAATTTATTACCTACAACGGAAAGTCTATTGCCATCTGTTGGGCATATTTGTTTCGATTCTTCTATTTTAAATACTTGGTCGTGGCTAGGTAAATCTTTAAATAGATCTTTTCTCTTGTATCCTTTTCTAGTTCTTTTAATTGGCTCTTCAAATGGAACTGGTTCTAGAACAGCTGGATCCATTTCGCTTTCTGCTTCATTGAATAAACCTAGTTCTATATCATTAATTACTAGCTGACCATCTATGGCAAAGGTTTTTTCTGTTTTTCTACCATAGAGTTTTTGTATTAGATATTCCATATTTTCATTAGATCTTTTCAACTCTTCTCTAAGAGCTTCTATGGTTTTATTCTGAGATTCAATTGTATCTTGTAGAGTTCGTATTAAAGAGTTTTCAGTCATTGGAATTTAGCCTTTCTTTCGAGCTTTTATTTAAGTATATTATACCATTTTCAGCAGTCAAAAACAAGAAAAAAGATGCATGAAATCACGTATTTTTCAATAGTTTCAAGCATTGTCAACGACAATCTAATTCTACATAAAAAAGTCATTTAAAAAGTGCAGAGAATTTATTTATTTAAAAGAGTATTTGTGATTTCTTTTCTAGAAGACATATACTCTTTTCTATCTTTTAATCTGTAT
>NZ_VUNQ01000016.1 GCF_009695605.1 Tissierella pigra | reverse complement strand
CTGCTCATATTATCACCAATTTATTTATACCAAAAATAAATAGAATATTAACATGAGCAGAAAAATTTAATTTTCAAATCGAAGTATAGTACGCAAATATTTAACGCGTCGTAGACGCTCTTTTTATACTACTATAGACAAATATAAACTATAGTAGTATAATGATAATGTTAATTAGATTTGCACCTTTAGCTCAGATGGTAGAGCAACTGACTCTTAATCAGTGGGCCCAGGGTTCGAGTCCCTGAAGGTGCATTATATAAAAAAAGAGTTATTTCATAACTGATTTATCAGTTATGAAATAACTCTTTTTTTATATATCAAAGTTGAGAACTAAGTTATATAAATTTATATAAATATTAAATATATTTTTTCTAGATTAATTTAGGGTGTATGAAATAAAGATTAGATTTTTCTAAAGTTTTTTTATTTATATTATTTTGCTTCCTAAATTGCTTCTTTATATCTAACAAAATCTAATTTATCTGCCTTTATTTTACTACTTAGTTTTCTTATACTTATTGAAACACTTAATAACTTTACTTCTGAAACTACTTTTTCCATCTAAAAAAGGGGCTGTTTCAAAATAAATAACCCTTAATAAAAGAAAAAGAGTTCAGAAAGCGATTGCTCTCTGAACTCTTTTTTAGTATGATTTATCTGCTATGAATATACATACTAAAGTCAATCATAAAGCAAAAATCAAAAAAATACAACTAACTTTTAGTTTTGATTTGACTAATAATTTTGATATGGATGATGAGGTTTTCCTGGTGCACAATATTATTGAGGAGATGAATTTAAAGTTTTTAGATAGTGCCTACTCTAATAAAGGTAGAAAGCCAGTTATAGAATCAAAGGCTATGTTGAAAATTCTAGTTTTTGCATACATAAATAGAAAATATTCAGCTAGAGATGTTGAAGATGCTTGTAAGTATGATCTTAGATTCAGATGGCTTTTAGATAATGGAAACCCCCCTGATCATGTAACCATCAATAGATTTAGGAATAAGATATATTCCTTCATGGATGAAATATTACATCAACTAGTAAATCTGCTAGTATAACAAGGAGAAATAGATTTAAAAAGTATATACATAGACGGAACGAAAATTGAAGCAAATGCTAATAAATACACATTTGTGTGGAAAAAATCTATACTTAAATATCAAGAGAAACTAATGCAGAAAATACTAGAATACTTTAAAATCGATGAAAACTTATCCAGTGATGATTGTAAGAAACTTGTTTTAATTGAGTTCAATAATACAAGGAATATCTGTAAATCGAAGAATATAGTATTTAATTATGGGAGTGGAAAGAGGAAATCAGAAGAACAAAAGAAATATGAAATGTTGGAAGAGTGGCTTGATAAGCTAAATATATATGAAAAACATTTGAATATACTTGGTGAAAGAAATAGCTATTCAAAAACAGATAAAGATGCAACTTTCATGAGATTAAAAGATGATCATATGAAAAATGGTCAGTTAAAACCTGCTTACAATATTCAATGTGCAACGAATGGTGGGTATATTGTAGACATAGAGGGATTTAGTAATCCTACAGATGTTAGAACCTTAACTCCTTTTATGGATAAACTTTTAAAAAAATATGATACAAAAATAAATAGAATTGTAGCAGACTCAGGCTATGAAAGTGAAGAAAATTATCTTTACCTAAGAGAAAAGAAAATAAACCCATTCATAAAACCCTTAAATTATGAAGTGAAAAAGACAAGAAAATATAGAAATGACATATCAAGAAAAGAGAATATGACTTACTGTAAAGCAGAAGAACATTATCTTTGTCATAATAATAAAAAGCTTAAATTTGAAAAGATAATATATAGAAAAAATAAATATGGATTTAAAAGTGAGTCTAAGGTTTATCTATGCAATGACTGTCTAAATTGTACATATTCTAGTGATTGCATAGATATGAAAAACAAGACTGGATTGAAACGCATATATGTTTCTGAAAGATTTGAAGAATTAAGAAAAGAGTCAGAAAAAAATATAATAACAGAAGAAGGAATTACAGAAAGGCTTAATCGTTCAATTCAGGCAGAAGGAGTATTTTCATATATAAAATCAAGAATGCAATATTTAAGATTTAAACATAGAGGTATGGAAAAAGTTGTTTCAGAAATAAAGCTACTAAGTGTTGCAATAAATATAAGAAAACTAAGTAGTAAAATAAAGGCAGACAAATTAGGTTTTGTTAGATATAAAGAAATAATTTAGGAAGGAAAAATAATATAAATAAAAAAGTTTAGAAAGATCTAAGCTTTATTTCTTGTACCATAAATTAATCTAGAGAGAGTATATTTTATATTTATAGAGATTTATATAACTTAGTTATCAACTTTGATATAGGGAAAGAGGAGTTTCATAACTGATTTATCAGTTATGAAACATCCCCTTTTTTATCTAGTTTAAATATTCCAAAAAAGGAATATAAATAGGAAAATATTAATACCCTTAAATTAACCATTTTGAAACAATCTTTTTTAATTTTTGATTCAATTATTTACTATATTCTATATTTTAAATTTTAAATTTATAAAGAATTGCTTGACTATTCCGTGAAAGAATATATACTATATATTAATACAAATTAAAAAATTCTATTGAACTTGTATTAATAAATTTCATTGTAAAGCATATTATTTATTAAGCTTATATTTTGAAAAAACATTTAGTAAGTATATAAATTTCAAGTATATAAAGAGTATATAGAATATAGATTCTAAACAAAAAAGTTAGATTTTAAAAAACTATTGAAATTATCTGTAAAATGTATTAAAATATAAATAATTATTTTAATGATTACATTTCAAAGTATTACGCTACGTTGTTTTTGAAAAGTAATATGGGAAACCATATTAGCTTTTTAAAATATAATAATTACAAGGGGGAATGAAAACAATGATGAAAAAAAGTATTATTTTTCTATTAGTTTTGACTTTAGTACTATCAGCATTCCTAGCTGGTTGTAAACCTAAAGATACAGCAGTGGATACTCCACCTGATGTAGCTGATGATAGTAACAAAGATGAACCAAAGGAAGTTTATCCAGGTTCTGAAAGAGGAAATGTGTTAACAGTTGGTGGAACAAGTCCAGACGGAATATTTAACCCAATTACATACTCAGCTACTTATGACTATTATATGATTGAGTTAATGTTCAATTCACTACTAAACGTTGAAAAAAATGGTGCACTTACAACTGAAGGTGCATTGGTTAAAGATTATACTGTATCAGATGATGGATTAAAATATACTTTTAATCTAAGAGAAGGGATAAAATGGCATGATGGCGTTGAAGTTACAGCTGATGACGTTGTATTTACTTTCAATGCTATATTTGCACCAGATTACAAAGGTAGAGGATATACTCTAGTAATGCAAGACATCGTTGGTGCTAAAGATGTTAAAGCAGGTAATGCTGAAACAGCTGAAGGTGTTAAAGCATTAGATAAATATACAGTAGAAATTACTGTAGAACAAGCTAAAGCTACTACCCTTAGAGGTTTGGCTATAATGCCAATACCAAAGCACTACTACGGTGATAAGACTGCAGATGAAATGGCAGCTCTAAATCGTGACCCTATAGGAAACGGAGCTTTCAAACTTAAAAAATATGAAGCTGAGCAATATGTAGAGTTAGAGGCAAACCCAGATTACTGGCAAGGCGCTCCAAAGCTTGACGGTATAATTTGGAAAGTTATAGCTAATGTTGACGAATTATCAGAATTTGAAATAGGTGCAATTGATGCTGTTAACTTCGAAGGTTCTATAGAAAACTATGAAACAATCGAAGGTGATGCTTACAAACATGGTACATTAATTAACAATATGAACAATGGTTACGCATATGCTGGATTTAACTTTACTAATCCAATATTCCAAGATAAAAACGTTAGACAAGCACTAGCATATGGTCTTGATAGAAAAGGATTTATTGAATCCTTCTTTGGTGATAAAGGTGGTTTCGTAGCTCATACACCTATTTCTCCAGTATCATGGGCTTATCCAGATGAAAGCCAACTTAATTTATATGAATATAATAAAGATAAAGCTATTGAATTACTTGAAGCATCAGGCTGGAAGCTTGGAGCAGACGGTATAAGAGAAAAAGATGGTAAGAAATTAGCATTTAAATGGCACTCATACCAAGAAGCTCTTTGGTCAACTAAGATAACTGCTTTAGCAGCTGAACAATGGAAACAAATTGGTGTTGATTGTGAAATCGTACTAATGGACTTCAACTCCTTATCAACATTGATTTCTGATCCAGGAAATAAAGACAAATATGATATGTGGAACATGGCTTGGGGATTAGGAGCAGACCCAGATATGTCAGGTGTATACTCTAAAACTTTATTCCCTCCAGGAAACAATAGAGGATACTTTGACAATGAAAAGATAGAGCAGTTAATGAAAGATGGAGTAGTTGAGTTTGATGAAACTAAGCGTAAAGAAATTTATCAAGAGTTAGCAAGAGAGTTTAATGAAGAACTTCCATACCTATATATTTATATAAGAATGAGTCCATGGTTAGTAAATAAGAGAGTTAAAAACTTTAACCCATCAGAATTTATTTACTGGTCAAGAGACGGTCATTTAATAGAAATAGCACAATAATATAAGTTTTCAAAGTCATAAAAATAACAAACTTAATATAGCCTAGCTCGACTAGGCTATATTAAGTTAAAACTATTTTGATAAGGAGGAATATAAATGGGTAGATTCATTACCAGACGTTTGTTACAGCAAATTCCCATACTTATAGGTGTAAGTATATTGGTATTCTCCATAATACAACTTGCACCAGGAGATCCACTTGCTAGTTACACTCAGGACCCTAATATGACTAAAGAGACACTAGAGGCTCTTAAAGAGGCTCATGGATTGAACAAGAGTCCCGTATTACAATATATAGATTATGTTAAAAATGCTTTACAAGGGAACTTTGGATTTTCATTTCAATTAAAACAACCTGTAGAAAAATTAATAGCTGAAAGATTATGGCCAACATTTTACATAGCTTTTGGTTCACTAATTATTAGTATTATTATTGCAATACCTATTGGTGTTATTTCGGCGACTAAACAATATTCAGTTTTTGATTATGCAGGTACAGTATTTGCTTTAGCAGGAATTTCAATACCAGCTTTCTTCTTAGCCCTATTACTTAAAAAATGGCTTGCTATAGATCTCAGACTATTTCCACTATCTGGAATAGAAACACCAGGGGCAATGTATACTGGGTTTGCTAGGATGATGGACTATTTAAGACATACATTTATACCATTGATTGTTCTCGGATTAACTGGAGCAGGTGGACTTATGAGATATACTCGTTCCAGTATGCTAGAAGTAGTTAGACAAGACTATATAAGAACTGCAAGAGCAAAAGGTTTAAAAGAAAGAGTTGTTATATATAAACATGCTTTAAGAAACGCTTTAATACCAGTTATTACTTTATTAGGATTTACTTTACCAACTCTATTTTCAGGAGCAGTAATTACTGAAATCATGTTTGCATTGCCAGGAATGGGTAAATTACAACATCAAGCAGTTATGCAAAGGGATTATCCAGTGTTGATGGGGACAAACTTATTCTTAGCTATATTTACTCTATTAGGGAACTTATTGGCAGATATTTCTTATGCCTTAGTAGACCCAAGAATTAGATTAGATTAGGGGTGAGATTTGATGATAAAAGAAAAAGGACAAATAAATGAAAATCAAGAAGAAAATCTAGCCACCAGCAGTAAAGTGGAGAGTCCCTGGACAATTGTAGGGAGACGTCTTAGAAAAAATAAACTTGCTATGATAGGTTTAGTTGTAATTACAATTTTATCTTTAGCAGCAATATTTGCACCTTTTATAACAGGCATTCCGAGAGATATTACTAATTTAGCCAATACAAATGCTCCTCCTAGTAGCGAGCATCTTTTAGGTACAGATTCACTGGGAAGAGATATGTTAACGAGGTTAGCCTATGGTGGTAGAATATCTTTAACTGTAGGATTTGTATCAACATCACTAAGAATATTAATAGGGGTTATACTTGGAGGTATAGCTGGATATTATGGTAAAGGCATAGACAATGTTATAATGAGAATAGCAGATATTTTCTCCTGTTTACCATTTTTACCTATAGCTATTACTTTCGTAGCCGTATTAGGACCAAGTATATACAATATAATGATTGTATTGGCGATTTTAGGATGGCCTGGAATTGCTAGGATTGTAAGGGCAGAGATATTATCTTTAAGGGAAAGAGAATTTATGGAAGCTGCCACAGCATTAGGAATTGGTGACTTTAAAAAAATTGTTTCTCACTTAATACCAAATACAATGGCTTCAATTATAGTATCAGCAACAACTGGTATAGCATCTGCTATACTTACTGAATCGGCTTTAAGTTTCTTAGGGTTAGGAGTTGCGCCTCCTACACCAACATGGGGAAATATGATGTATGATGCACAGAGTCAATATGTACTTAAGAATCGTTGGTGGCAATGGGTTCCACCTGGAATAATAATTTTCCTTGCAGTAATAAGCTTGAACTTACTAGGTGATGGACTAAGAGATGCTCTAGATCCAAGACTAAAACAATAAGCTAGGGGTGATTATATGAAATACTTATTAGAAGTGAAAAATTTACAGACTCATTTCTTTACAGAGGACGGAATAGTACCAGCTGTAGATGGAGTTGACTTTGAATTAGAACCTGGACAAACTCTAGGTATAGTAGGAGAATCTGGATGTGGTAAGTCTGTTACGTCCGTATCTATTTTACGATTAGTTCCAAATCCTCCTGGCAGAATTGTAGGTGGAGAAATATTATTTGAAGGCAAGGATTTAGTTAAGGCTACAGAATCGGAAATGCAGAGTATAAGAGGAAATGATATAGCAATGATTTTCCAAGAGCCTATGACTTCATTAAATCCTGTTTTCACCATAGGAAAACAGATTTCTGAGGCAATAATGCTTCATCAAAAATTGGACAAAAAGGCAGCAAAGGAAAGATGTGTCCAAATGTTAAAATTAGTAGGTATACCTAGAGCAGAACAAGCAGTAGATGAATATCCTCACCAATTTTCTGGGGGTATGAGGCAACGTGCTATGATTGCCATGGCACTGTCCTGTAATCCAAAGCTATTAATAGCTGACGAACCTACTACAGCTTTAGATGTAACTATTCAAGCACAAATCATTGAACTTATGAAAGATTTAAAGGAAAAACTAAATACAGCTATAATGCTAATTACTCACGACCTTGGAGTTGTAGCGGAAATGGCAGACCATGTTATAGTAATGTATGCAGGTAGAGTTGTTGAAGAGGCAGATGTAATAGATTTATTTAAAGACCCAAAACATCCTTATACCATAGGTCTTATGAAATCAAAACCTAGCTTAGATGGTAATGCAAAGAGATTAGATGTTATTCCTGGGGCAGTACCTAATCCATTGGCAATGCCTAAAGGATGTGCTTTCCACCCAAGATGCTCACATGCAATGGATATCTGTAAGGAGAAAATGCCAGAGTTAAATAAATTTGGTGACAACCGAAAGATACGTTGCTGGCTGCATGAAAAAGAGGGAGGGGAGAAATAGATGGCAGAAAAACTTATAGAAACTAATGACTTGTTAGAAGTTAAAAATCTGAAGAAATACTTCCCTATAAAAGGTGGATTTTTAAAGAAAACCATAGGACATGTTAAAGCTGTAGAAGATGTTTCATTCACCATTAAAAAAGGGGAAACCTTGGGTATAGTTGGAGAGTCAGGCTGTGGTAAATCAACTACAGGACGTACTTTACTTAGATTATTAGAAAAAACTGATGGTGAAGTATATTATGATGGTCGTGAAATATATGGATTACCAAAAGATGAAATGATAAAATTACGTACTAAAATGCAAATAGTATTCCAAGACCCATACAGTTCATTAAATCCACGTAAAACAGTATCACAAATATGTGGTGAGGCTTTAGTGGAGCATGGTCTTGCGAAGAAAGGTAAAGAAGTTAATGAAATAGTAAGTGATGTTATACAAAAATGTGGATTAGCACCATATCATATAAGAAGGTATCCACATGAGTTTAGTGGAGGACAAAGACAAAGAATAGGTATTGCTCGTGCGTTAGCTTTAAATCCAGAATTTATAGTATGTGATGAACCAGTATCTGCTCTTGACGTTTCAATCCAATCACAGGTAATAAACTTACTTATGGATTTACAGGAGGAAATGGGTTTAACATATCTATTTATATCCCATGACTTATCTGTAGTAAAACATATTAGTGACCGTATAGGTGTAATGTACTTAGGTAGCTTAGTTGAGTTAGCACCAAAGGATGACTTATATGCAGAGCCACTACATCCATATACACAGGCTCTTTTATCTGCTATACCAATTGCAGATCCAACATATAAGAAAAAAAGAATTATATTAAAGGGAGATATACCAAGTCCTGCAAATCCACCATTAGGATGTCGTTTCCATACAAGATGTCCTTATGCTATGGATAAATGTAAGACTGAAGTACCAGAGTTTAAGGAAGCTAAACCAGGACATTTTGTGGCTTGTCATTTGGTTTAATTTAAGATATAATAAGGTTATTGGAGGGATATTATGTTTACTGATCCATATAGCAATAGAACTGAAGCTCCAACAAACAAGAATACTGTAGACGATGTTGAGGTATCTTGGAAAGACATATTGGCTATGATTATTGCTGCATATCAAGTAATATTTCCCTTTGTAGCCATATTAGCTCTTTCTTTTGCAGTAATTGTTATTATATTTAGATTATGGGTAATGTAACAAAAACGGTGATTTAATTAAATAATATAAAATCAAAAGAAAGAAATCGGTACTGATTAAGTACCGATTTTTTTATGGAATGATTTAATGCTAATTGGGTATAACTTATATAATAATAAAAAAAGTAAGGATGATATTATGAAAAATATAGCTGCATTTTTTGATATTGATGGTACAATATTTAGAAATTCTTTGATGATTGAACATTTTAAGAAACTCAATAAATATGAAGTTATAGACCCTGCTATTTGGTATACAAAAGTAAAGAAAGTCTATGAAGAATGGGAAAAAAGATTTGGAGACTTTGAGCTTTATTTAGAAACATTGGCAGATGTATATATTCAAGAATTAAGAGGAGTAAATAAAACTTATATAGAATTTATAGCAAGCCAGGTAATCAATGTTAACGGTGATATGGTATATAAATATTCTAGAGACCAAATAGAATGGCATAAAGAACAAGGGCATAAGGTGTTTTTTATTTCTGGAAGTCCCGATTTTTTAGTATCAAAGATGGCAGAAAAATACGGTGCTACTGAATATAAAGGAACAGTATATAAGGTAGATGAAGAAAATAAATTTACAGGTGAAATAATTAGAATGTGGGATTCAGAAAGTAAGCAAAAAGTCTTAAGGGACCTTATTGAAAAATATAATGTAGAATTAGATAGAAGCTATGCCTATGGAGATACTACAGGGGATTTATCAATGCTTAGGATGGTAGGAAATCCAATAGCAATAAACCCAAATAAGCCTTTATTTCTTGCCATAAGAGAAGATAAAGAATTATCACAAAAAATATCCATAATAGTAGAGAGAAAAAATGTAATATACAAACTAAATCCAGATGTAGACATACTTTAATTTTAGGAGTTATTTATATTTTAAACAGTAGAATCATGTTTTTATTATGGTCAATGTTAGTTATCTACAGACTTAAAGAAATTTTGTAACTCTATCGTAACGACTTTTTTAATAAAATATATTATAATAAAAATAAAAGGGGATATAATCTATATGAATTAAGAATGAATAATTTAAATATAGGAGTGATAATATGAAAAGGACTTTTTATTTATTATTAGCATTAGTAATGACAATTTCTTTATTCGGATGT
This sequence comes from Tissierella pigra, assembly GCF_009695605.1. Lineage (GTDB taxonomy): Bacteria > Bacillota > Clostridia > Tissierellales > Tissierellaceae > Tissierella > Tissierella pigra. Next base: position 65,664 of record NZ_VUNQ01000016.1, on the reverse strand, counting down.
AAAAGGGTTATATCTAAAGAACAAAATAATGCAAATGTATCTAAAGAAGATGACAAATTAAATAAGGATATTTTAACAATAGAGGACTATTATCCTTTCAAAGAAAACCTTGTTATGAGTTATGAAGGCATAGGAAATGAATATGCAGAACAGCAGGTATTTGTAGAATTCATTGAGAATAACAAAATGCAAATAAAAATTATGAATCCTGGAACAGTATTTGTAAAGGTTTTGGAATACAAAAATGGTGAACTAACAGAGGTATTTGGAGAAGGAGAATTTTATCATATTGAAAATATGTTAAATGCCAATACAAATAGCCAAAACATCATATTAAAAGAGCCCTTAGAACTTAATAACGCCTGGAAAGATGATCAGGGTAATACAGTTAAGATTACTAGTCTAGATAAGCAAATGGAAACCCCTGCAGGAACCTATAATACTTTAGAAGTAACTACAGATTTTGGAGAAGGCAGAACTAATAAAGACTATTATGCAAAAGGTGTTGGATTGGTTGCAAGAATTTATATAGATGGAGAGATGGAAGTAAAAACCTTATTGGAAGAGGTAAATACTAAAAAACAAGAAATGGAAATATTAGCTTATTATCCAACATCTGATGATATTTCTACTGAATATGTTAAAGAAAATATAGAATTTGGTACAAATGATAATATTGAAAACATTTTAGAAAATATAATGAAAAATCCACCAAGTAATAAATTAATATCTCCAATTTCAAAAAATACTAATATAAATAAGATTCACTTAAATAGAGATGCTTGGACTTTAGAAGTAGATTTTTCTAAAGAATTGATAGAAGAAATGAATGTAGGTTCTTCTTTTGAAATGGAGATTTTAAAATCTGTAGTAAATACATTGGGTAAGTTTTATGATGTGGAAAAGGTATATATAACTGTTGAAGATAAACCTTATGAATCAGGTCATTTTGGTATAAAAAAAGATGAAGCGTTTGAAGTTGAAACTTTAGATATAAAAGAATTAAATGAGTAAATAAAGATCCCTTTAAAAGGGATCTTTATTTATTAGTGACATTATCTATCATCGTTTTTGTTTTGTTCTCTGTTATCATTATTGTTTTGATTTTGTTCTTGGTTTCTATCTTGGTTTTTGTCTTGATTTCTTTTTGAATTGTTCTTATTTTTAGCCATTGTAAATTCCCTCCTTATATAAAATTTACTTTTTCATATATAGTATTACAAATAAATTAAATTTTACTCATAAATTTAGGAAAAAGTTTTAAATGGCTATATTAAGCTTTTTTGTTCTGTAATTCTAATAAAAATCGTGATGGAGAAACAGATTTATCTCCTATATTATGGGGGGTAATTAAAGATAGATGATGTTTTGCTCTGCTCATTCCCACATAGAACAATCTTCTCTCCTCTTCTATTAATTCATATTTTCCTTTTTCAGAAGCATCAACACTTGAAGAAGAAGGAAAATCACCGTCTACAAGATCTATCATATACACTCTGTCAAACTCTAAACCTTTGGCAGAATGAACTGTGGATAGTGTTACTGAATTTTTTGTATTAGGAGAACTTCTGCACAAATTGTCTAAATATCTTAGTCTATTTAATAACTCATTTAGATTTTCAGTATTATTTGCTATAAGTTTTAAATAGTATAATATAGTTTTTAAGGAATCATAAGTATATCCAAACCTCATGGAATTTTCCTTCAGATACCTTTCATACTCTAAATCATACTCTATGAATCTAATTGCTTCAGGTGGACTTAGTTTGGAAAGCTTTTTAAAGTCTAATTTTAAATCCATAAGAGTTGATTTATAAAAATTTGATAGACCAGGAAAATCCATTATTCTATCAAATACTGAAAGGTTATAATTAAGAGTCTTAGCATAGTTAATTTGTTTTTTAGATATATATCCTCTCTTTTTATAATAAATATTTTCATATATATTCATATTACTTGTATCACCAGAAAATATAATAAAGTTTATTATATCTTGTATAAGCCAGTGGTTAAAAAACTTAACTTTAATATCACGCATATAAAATGGAATTTGATTTCTTTCAAAAAATTCTATGAGTCCTATGGAAGACAGATTATTCCTATACAAAATGCAGCATTTAGATAGTTCTCTGTCCTTTAAATCATCTATTATATATTTATATTGTTGGCTAATAGAATTAACTTTTACTATATTAATAGGTTCAATAAATTTATTATAGGTTTTAATATTTTTATTATACCGTAATTTGTTTTTCTTAATAAATTCATTACATACTGATACAATATTTTGGGAAGATCTATAATTATCCTCCATAAAAAATAATTTACCCTTAGGGTAAATATTATTGAAATTAAGCAAACCCTTTGGATATGCGCCTCTAAATCCATATATGGACTGGTCATCATCTGCTACTATAAATAAATTATCTTTAGGCTTTGATATTAACTTTATTATTTCCATTTGAACCTTTGAAGTATCTTGCCCTTCATCTACTTGTAAAAAGTCATATTTACTACGATAATTGTTTAATATATGTTTGTTTTCTGTAAGGATTTCTAAAGATAAAGTTAGCATATCATCGAAATCGATTAAGTTATTGTCTCTTTTATGTTTTTCATATGTATTGTATATGGTTTTTAAATTTTCAATATCAGTTTTATTGTTTTTTAAGAACTCATCTACTGTAATCATCATATTTTTAATATACCCTATGGCATTTAGTAAAGATTCTAATTTTTCTTCAGTAATATATTGGTGATTTATATCAAGATATATTTTTTTTATTAAATTAAATTTATTTAATTCTTCCTTTTCACCTTCAATTAAAGTATATTTAATTTTATTAATATAAGCATATTCTCTAATTAAGCTAAAACAAAAGCTATGAATCGTGGAAAACTCAATGGGAATAGAGGTAGAGCCAAAAAAACTATCAAATCTTGACTTCATATCCCTAGCTGATGCCTTACTAAAGGTTATGGATAAGATTCGTTTCGGATTTATTTTATGATTTAAAATTAAATTAGCAGTTCTATGTATTAGAACTGTAGTCTTACCTGCACCTGGTACTGCTAATACTAAAGCAGGACCGTCTAAATGTTTTACTGCATTTTGCTGTTCCATACTTAAATTCATCTCTACACCTACTTTTTTAATAATCATTTATATTCTAACATAAAAAATATATAAGTAGTATAATTATATAAGTCTATAAAATTATAAACATCTGGGTAATAATAATTTAATATAGTAAATTTAGTAAAGTTCACAGAGGTGAAGATATGAAAGATAAATTGAAAAAGTTTGATGATTTTCTTATAAATTTAATTAATACAAAAATGAGCCACAAATACTTAGATACTATAATGTCTAGAGCTACAAACCTAGGGGGAGTAATATTTTCTTCTCTTTTAGTAATAATTTTAATACTAATAGGAAGCAGTCATATAAAGCTTATGGGTTTTGAACTTTTAGGAGTTTTGGCTATTAGCCAAATTATAGTTCATACTTTAAAGATGCTTCTAAGTAGAGAAAGACCATATAATATTATAGAACATTTAAATACCTTTGGTATAGATTTAAAAGACTATTCCTTCCCATCAGGTCATACTACTGCAAGTTTTTCCATGGCGGTAACCATAGCTCTAAATATACCTAGATTATCCATATTAGTCTTTATCATTGCCATAGTGGTTGGAGTTTCTAGAATATATTTAGGAGTTCATTATCCTACAGATGTAGCGGCAGGTATGTTTGTTGGTTGTTTTACATCTATTCTAGTACATTTTTATTTATTAGAATTTGTATATAATATAGCAGAAGCTCTAGGGCTAAAATGATAGATTAAAAAACTATAAAAGTGGTATATATTTCATAGATTTATATTATCTAAGGGGGTTTTTTATATGTTAATGACTAATTTTTTAAGGGAAAGGAAATCTATAAGAGAATTTAAAAACAAAAAAATAGATGTAGATGTATTAGCTGAACTTAAATCCTATTTAAACTCAATAGAAAATGATGATGGCAGTGGATATATAAGATTTAGATTATATGAATATGGTGAAAATTTATATAAGGAGCTAAAGGGGATTGGCGGATATTCAGGAGTTATGATTGAAAGTCCCCATTATATAGGTCTGGAACTAATAAATAATCAAGAGGATACCATTATATATGGTGCATATTATATGGAGAAGATAATAACTAAACTAAACTCTTTAGGTATTGATACTTGCTGGGTTAGTATAGGAGATGCAGATGAAGGACAAAAAGAGAAGATATTTGGAGAAATAATAGGTAAAATTAACTATATCTTAGCCATAGGATATGGAAAACCAAGAAATCCTTTTATAAATGAGTCTATTAGCCATAGAATCGGTGTGGAAGACTTAGTTTTTGTTGATAAAATAGGAAATTCTCCAAAAGCAGACGAATTGGAAAATAGAGGATTAGATGACTTGTTTTATTATATAAGATTTGCACCATCAGCTTTTAATAATCAACCATGGAGATTTTTACTTAAAAAAGACAGAGTAAGTTTATTAATTAAATATAATGATAAAGAAAAACCAAGTCTTATGGATGCAGGAATAGTAATGTATTATTTTGAATACTTGGCTAATTCCATTGGAATAAATAGCAAATGGGAGTTAATTAAGGATATGACAGTAGAAGACGAAAATACGCACTACAAATATATAGGAGAATTTAAGCTATAATAAAAGCACTGAAAAGTGCTTTTTTCTATTGACAAAAATTAAATCCCGTCATATAATTATATTAACATATGAATGATTGTTCATATGTTAATATGTAATATAGGGGGACAGGAAATATGAAGCAGATTGAATTGGAATTAAACGGTCTAAATTGTGCTGGTTGTGCAGGAAAAATAGAAAAATTGTCTAATGAATTAGACGGAGTTGAAACTGCCAACTTAGATTTTGTGTCTAAAAAATTAAAGGTAAATGTAAGGGAAGATGAAAAAGCAGCCATAATAACAGAGGAAATAAAAAGAATAGTAAATAAACTGGAACCTCATGTGAAAGTAATAGATAAGGCAGAAAGCCATGATCACAATCATGAACATAGTGATGGCTGTTGTGGCCATGACCATGGTGGGGAAACAAGTAAAAAGGAAATCATAAAGTTAGCTATAGGTGGATTATTATTTATACTTCCTTATCTTTTAAAATTAGAGGGAACACCAAGGCTGATGGTTTATGTTCTTTCTTATATTATAGTAGGTCATGAAGTTATTTTAATTGCAGTTAAAAACATATTGGCAGGAATACCTTTTGACGAAAATTTTTTAACGACCATAGCTACCATAGGTGCCTTTGTAATAGGAGAATATCCAGAAGGCGTTGCAGTTATGTTATTCTATCAAGTTGGAGAAATGTTTCAAGGAATGGCAGTTAATCATTCAAGAAAGTCCATATCTTCATTATTGGATATACGTCCAGATTCAGCTAATTTAGAGAGAAATGGAAAGATAATAGTAGTAGATCCTAATGAAGTAAATATTGGTGATATTGTGATCGTAAGACCAGGTGAGAAAGTTCCTCTAGATGGAATTGTAGTAGAAGGAGAATCTTCCTTAGATACTTCAAATATAACTGGAGAATCTGTTCCAAGAAATGTAGGAATTAATGATAATGTTTTATCTGGAACTGTAAATAATCATGGATTATTAAAAATTAAAGTAACAAAGAAATTTGGAGAGTCTACAGTATCCAAGATACTTGATTTAGTGGAAAATGCCTCAAGTAAGAAGGCACCAACAGAAAAATTTATTACAAAGTTTGCTAGATATTATACACCTATAGTGGTGTTTGCAGCATTAGCCATAGCCATAATACCTACTGTATTTATGGGTGGAGATTTAAGGGAGTGGGCATATAGCGCTTGTGTATTCTTAGTTATATCCTGTCCTTGTGCTTTGGTTATATCTATTCCACTAGGTTTCTTTGGAGGAATAGGTGGCTCATCTAAGGCTGGAATACTTGTAAAAGGTGGAAATTATTTAGAGGCTTTAACTGGAGTAGATACAATAGTATTTGATAAAACAGGAACTATTACTAAAGGGACATTTAAAGTGACAGAAATAATTTCTTATGGAGAATATTCAAAGGAAGAAATATTGGAATTAGCAGCTTATGGAGAAAGCCATTCAAATCATCCTATTGGTAAATCAATATTAGAAGCATATAATAAAGAGATAAACAAGGAATATATAAAATCATATAAAGAAATAGCTGGAAAAGGTATAGAAGTATCTATAGATGGAAAAGAAATTATACTGGGAAATAAAAAAATCTTTGATGAAAAGGGTATAAAGGTAAAAGAAAGTGATTCCATAGGTACTGTAGTATATATAGGAAAGAGTAATAAGCATATAGGAACAATTATTGTATCTGATGAATTAAAAGATAATGTAGTGGAAGATATTAAAAAATTAAAGTCTTTAGGAATCAAAAGAACTATTATGCTTTCAGGAGACAATGAAAGTACTGCTGAAAAAGTAGGAGAGCTAGTGGGCTTAAATAAAGTATATGGAAATCTTCTTCCACAAGATAAAGTAAACAAATTTGAAGACATAGTTAGAGATAGCAAGGGGAAAGTAGTTTTTGTAGGTGATGGAGTAAATGATGCACCAGTTCTTGCTAGAGCAGATGTAGGTATAGCCATGGGAGGTCTAGGCTCAGATGCTGCCATAGAAGCCTCAGATATAGTTATTATGACAGATGAAGTAGGAAAAATTGCCACAGGAATTAAAATAGCCAGAAACACTAAAAAAATAGTTACTCAAAATATTGTATTAGCATTGGGATTGAAAATAGTAGTTTTAGTACTGGGGGCTATGGGAATGGCTACTATGTGGGAGGCTGTATTTGCAGATGTTGGTGTATCTATTATAGCCATATTAAACTCAATAAGGGCATTAAAAATAGAGGAATAATAATTCCTCTATTTTTTTTAGTATAAAATGTGGTAGACTATAAGTAGTATATAACTTGAGAGGTGGGTTTATTGAGTAAAATAACCAACAATAATAAACAATATAATTATATTTTATTGGCAGAAAACTTTTATTTAAACAATGATAAAGAAAAGGCAATTAGTTTTTATAGAAGAGCATTAGAATTTACAGAGGAAATAGGAGAATATACGTCAATATTATATAATATTGCTGAAATATACGATGAACTGGATTATATGGAAAAGTCTTTATATACTTATGCAAACATAATAAAAATTAATCCAAAGGAAGCAGGAGCTTATTATGGTATGGCGATGATATATGAAAAGATGAATGATTTTGATAAGGCATTAGTATACTATCATAAAGCTATAGATATAGACCCGAATTATGATAGAGCATACTATTATTCTGCAAATATATTTGATGAAAAAGGTAATAAGGATAAAGCCATTGAGTATTATAACAAGGTAATTGAATTGGCACCTAATGACTATATAAGTTATAATAATATAGGGTCTATATATGAAGAATTAGGACAATATAACAAGGCATTGGAATTTATACAAAAAAGTTTAGATTTAGAGCCTGAATATTATAAGGCATTATTTAATATGGGAGTTGTTTCAAAGGCATTGGGAGATAATAAAAAAGCTTTAGAGTATTATTATAAGGTTATAGATATTAATCCTGAATACTCCTATTCATTTTTAAACGTATCTGCAATTTATATAGAGGAAAATAAATATAGAGAAACAATAGATATATTGACAGAAGGAATAAATCATAATCCAGATGCACATGATTTATACTATAATAGAGCTTGTTGTTATTCTTTATTGAATAATGATAGAAAAGCTATTAGTGATTTAAGAAAAGCTGTAGTTTTATTACCAAGTATAATAGAATATATAAAGACAGATAAAGATTTTATAAATCTGCATGAGAATAAAGATTTTATAAAATTAATAAATAGGTGAAATAATAATTTATATAGAAAAGAAAGGGAGATTATATGATTATATTAAAAACACAGGAACAAATGGAAAATATGAAAAAAGCAGGAGAGATATTAGCCAATCTACATAAAGAAATAGCTAAGATGATAAAACCTGGAATATCTACTATGGAAATCGATAAATTTGTAGAAAAGTATTTAGAAGAACGTGGAGCATATCCAGAGCAAAAGGGCTATCATGGTTATCCTTATGCAACTTGTGCATCTATAAATGATGAAATCTGCCACGGGTATCCTAGGGTAGAGCCATTGAAGGATGGGGATATAGTAACTATTGATATGGTAGTGAACTTAAATGGATGGCTTGCAGATTCTGCTTGGTCCTATGCTGTAGGCGATATATCTGATGAAGCAAGGAAGTTGTTGGATATAACGAAAGAAGCCCTATATAAAGGAATAGAAAAAGCTGTAGTAGGAAATCGACTAGGAGATATAGGCCATGCTATACAATCTTTTGTAGAATCCCAGGGTTACTCTGTAGTTAGGGATTTTGTAGGTCATGGAATTGGGAAAAATATGCACGAAGACCCTCAAGTACCTCATTATGGAGTACCAGGTAGAGGGCAAAGACTTGTAGAAGGTATGGTTATAACCATAGAGCCAATGATTAATATGGGAACATACCATATGAAAATAGATGATAATGAGTGGACAGCAAGAACAGTGGACGGAAAACTATCAGCCCAATATGAACATACCTTAGGAATTACAAAAGATGGACCAATAATTTTAACAGACCAAGGAGAATAAAAAATAAGGCTTTTAAGAAAGGATAGGTGAAAGTATGAAAAATGAAAATCTAGTTCAATTGTTAAGCAAGAAGTATACAGTGAAAGAGGAAATAGCCAATGGTATAACCCATGGATTAGGGGTGTTGTTTGGTATAGTATCTTTAGTTGTATTATTGATGTTATCTATACAAAAAAGACAAACGATTTCTATAGTTGCATTTAGTATTTATGGTTCATGCTTAATTTTAATGTATCTGGCATCTACATTGTACCATAGTATTCCTTATGAAAAGGCAAAACAAATACTTCGTGTATTTGACCATTCATCTATATTTTTATTTATAGCAGGAACATATACCCCAATAGCACTTCTTACTATGACAGGAGCATTGAGAGTTGGAATATTGATTTCAGTATGGTCCATAGCTATACTAGGAGTTGTATTTAAAATATTTACCTTTGGAAAATTTGATAAGTTTAAAGCAGTATCTCTAATTATGTATATAGGTATGGGATGGATAGCAGTATTTACAATAAAGCCAATTATTAGAATGGCTTCTTTAGGATTTTTCATGTGGATATTGGGAGGAGGACTACTTTATACACTGGGAACTATATTCTATAGTACAAAAAAAATTCCCTATAATCATGCAATATGGCATCTATTTGTATTGGCGGCTTCTGTGTTACATTTTGTAGGTATTGTAATATATTTAGCATAATAATACCTCCGATTTTGTTGACCCAAAATCGGAGGTATTGAATATTCTGAAAGGAGAGAATCACCATGATCAGAGTTTTAATCGTAGATGATCAAAGTCTAATACGAGAAGGTCTTAGAATGATGCTAGGGATTTATGATAATATATTTGTAGTAGACGAGGCTATTAATGGAAAGGAAGCCATAGAAGCATTAAAATATAAAGAAGTAGACTTAATTTTAATGGATATACGAATGCCTATAATGAATGGAGTAGAGGCTACAAAGATAATAAAAGAAAATTATCCAGATATAAAAATATTAATACTAACTACTTTTAATGAAGATGAGTACATATTTGAAGGACTAAAAAATGGTGCAGACGGATACTTGTTAAAGGATATATCCTCCCAAGAGTTGGTTGGCTCAATAGAAACAGTTTATAAAGGAAATGTACTTTTACAGCCTGATGTTGCTAAGAGAATATTAGGGTCTATAGGAAATAATAGAACCATACAAAATAATAGAAATGAAGATATATTTAAAGACCTGACTAAGAAGGAATATGAAATATCTCTATTAATTGGAGAAGGAAAATCCAATAAGGAAATAGCAAAAACTTTGTATATAGCAGAAGGAACTGTGAAAAATCATATAACTAAAATATTAGATAAATTAGATTTAAGAGATAGAACTCAATTGGCATTACTTATTAAGGACGGAAAAAGCTATGATTAATTAATCATAGCTTTTATATTACTTTAGTAATATAAAAATATGACCTTAGTTAGATTTAGAATATTCAATATTATTATATAATTAAAGTATTGGAACCTTCTGTTTCCTAAATATAAATAGGCTATGGGGTGATACTATGGTATCTAATAAAGTAATTATTTTTTTGGCTAACCTATATTGTCAGATAATATTACCATGTGAATTAATATATATGATTTTTACTGTAAGGTATGACACAGTAAGTGAATATATTTTATTGGTTATATATGTACTAGTAATGTTCTTTTTTCATTTTTCATTTTTCTATTGGGGATATACTAGTTTTTATTTGAGATATGTATATAGCTTTTTTATAATAATTGGTACTTTTTTAATTATCTATAGAATTATATTTATTCAAGATATTACATTTGGGCAATTAAGTGATTTGATAAATAGTTTCAGAAGGATTATTTTTATTATAGTTTTTACCATAATTGATATTAATATTATTTTAAGTAAAAGGAAAAAGAAAAATTGTTTTGATTTAACATTCCCTTTTAAAAATGGTAGATTTTTAGTTATTGATGGTGGAGACGGTAAAAAGTCATATTTTACTAATTATCATTATTATGGATGGAAAAGAAAAAACATAAAAAATTACTATTCTATGCGATTTGCTGTAGATTTGATTAAGTTAAACAAATGTGGCTTTCAAAAAGGTAATCTACTGTCATCTTATAATAAGGCTTACAATATTTATGGAGAAAAAGTATATAGTCCCATAGCAGGTCAGGTAGTAAAAGTAATGGGAAATCTAGATGATAATATTCCACATAGTAGATTCCCTAATAATACAGGAAATCAAATTATTATTAGAAGCAACAATTATTATATATCTTTATATCATTTTAAAAAAGATACTATTGTAGTAAATCTTGGTCAAAATCTAGAAATAGGTGATTATCTTGGGGAGGTGGGTAACTCAGGTTACTCAATAATACCCCATCTTCATATTCAGGTTGTATACTCTGAAGACAGTGATTATTGGTTAGGAGAAAGTATTCCAATAATATTTGATAATATATACCCCGTTAAGAATTATGTAATTAAATCTTAGGTTGTTTCTAAGAAAAATATAAATAAATTTTATAGCTTAGTATTCAAATTTATTATTAGCATTAATAAATATATTAAGAAAATAGGGTATATAGACATGTATAGTAGCAACAGAAAATAATAATTATAATGGAGGTAATACTATGAAAGAGCTGAGAAAAACCATCTATTTTATATCTTTTTCATTATCCTTTATAGGTAATGGTGTAAGAATATGTAGAAATATGGGCAAAAATAGTGGAAAAAGTTTTTAAATTACCATCTGATATGTGTTACAATTAGGATAAACAGTTCATGAACAACAATCTAAAAAGCTTATATAATTTCAAAAAGATATAAAACTTTTCAAATCATTCAAATCATAGGAAAAAACATTAATAGCTATTTTAGAAAGTAATATAACATTATATTTATAAATCAAATATAATGTGTTTTTGTTATACAATTATGAGCATTTTGGAGGAGAGTGTGTATGAAACCATTTATTCATCTTTTTAAAACACCTAAAAATTATTATTTTTACGATGTAAATAAAAATGAAAATGTAAGAATTGAACACAGCTTATATCAATATTTAAACAATATGATGTCTGGTTCTAATAAGATTGATATTAATAATGAATTAGAGGACAAACTAAAGGATTTAAAAGAAGGGGGGTACTTATCAGATAATAGGGTAAAAGAAATAAAACATCCAACTACTGATAGTTTGGGTTTATACTTAGAACGTCAAACTGATATGCTAATATTACAATTAACACAGTCTTGTAATTTACGTTGTAGTTATTGCAACTATACTTCTAATAATGGTACAGAGAGAGTGCACAACAGTGCAAATAAAATGTCATGGGATTTAGCGAAACAAAGTATAGACTATTATATAGAGAAATCTGTAGATTCACAACAAATTACGATTAATTTTTATGGTGGTGAGCCATTATTGGAGTTCGAGTTACTAAAAAAATGTGTTGACTATGTAAATCAAGTATTTAAAGGTAAAGGTCGAAACTTTCATATGACAACAAATGCAACGTTGTTGGATGATGAAAAGGCAAGATATTTAAATGATAATAATTTTAATTTAGTTATTAGCCTTGATGGAACCAAGACAATAAATGATAGAAATAGGAAATTTGCTAATGGGAAAGGAAGTGTTTTTGAATCTGTCATAACAAATATTGAAAATATTAGTAAATATTATCAAAATTTATTTTCTAATTTATGTATTAACATGGTTTTAGACCCAAGTGCTACATTTGAGAATTACATTAAGGTTTTTGATGAATTTGAGTTTCTTAAAAGTGTTCGGGTTATGAGTAGCATTGTTGATGATAGTTCATTAGTGAATAAAAATCAAGTGTCACTTGAATTTATTGAGTCGTACGATTACTATTCATTTCTTAGTTATTTACATATGCTGGGAAGAGTAAATTTGAAAGATAAATTCTATTTACTAAGCAATTATCTAATGCAATGTACGGAGGTTTTAGAAGGTCTTACTAATAGTGTAAGATTAGGTAAAGTATATGCTCCAAGTGGCCCTTGTCTGCCTGGAAAACAAAGGCTGATGGTAAATGCAGAGGGAAAGATGCTTCCGTGCGAACGTGTTAGTGAAATAATAGAAAAAAACCATCTTGGAAATATTCAGAACGGAATAGATTTGGAAAGGGCACTAAGAATTTTAAATGTTGCCAAATCTAATGAAGATACATGTAAAAATTGTTTTGCATTTAGACATTGTTCATTGTGTGCTAAGGCATATGAATGTGCTTCAATAAGCAAAGATATTCTTAAGGAATCATGTAATAGGTGTAGAGATTCTTTCCATGATAAATTGGTAGATATGGAAATATTAAATGAAATTAGGTATGATAATCTATTATAGAAAAAATATTCTTAGAGAAGGTGATTATATGTTGACAAAGGATGATAAAATTTTAATTTATCCATTTTCTTATAAGGCTTTTTCAATAGTAAAACTATTAGTTGAAAATAAATTTAATATTATAGTAGCAACAGAAGATGGAACTGGTCTAATAGGAAAAGACATAGCTTTTTCAGTAAACAGAAAGAAATCTGATGTATCAGTATTAAAATACTCAGATGAACTATTAGAAGAAGTTGATCTTTTATTTATACCCGAGGGATATATTGGTGATCCAATAAATGAAGGAACAAAAGATGTTCTGCAAAAAGCAATTAAAACAAACAAAAGAATAATTTCATCACTAAAGTTAGATGAAGAAAATAAACACCTTTTAGAGTATAGCAAATATATTGACTTGTTAACTACAAAAAATTTAAAGATAGATTCATATCTAACAAGGATAAAAGAAAATAGATTATCTTTCTTTATACCAAATATTCCAGTGATATATGTAGGTGGGGTTTTCGATATTGTCGATAATAATTACATTACTATTTCTTTAAAGCAAAAATTTAAAGAAAATGGATATAGAGCATGTTGTATCATGGCAGATAATTCTGGAAAATTATTTGATTGTCTTACGTTTCCTAAAAACTTCATAAATAATGGGTTATCCATTGAGGATAGAATAATGGAGCTTAATAATTATATTAGAGCATGTGTAGAGTTAATAAAACCACATGTAATAATAATTCAAATACCATTTGGTATGATTAGATATAATAAGTATTTTGAAAACTCATTTGGTAGTTATGCATTTATGATATCTCAGGCAATAAAAAGTGATTACTTTATATGTGCTTCAACTCCAGAATTAATAGATAGTAGATATTTTAAGGAATTGTCGTCTATTTTTGACAGACAATTTAACAGCGCAATAGATGCTTTACATATATCAAATTGTGAACTAGATATACCAATGATTAATAGGGCAAGTAAGGTAGAGGTTATTTTTAGTAATGAATCAAAGATAAATGATATAATTGGTAATCTGAATAAAGATTTAAACTTTAAAGTATTTAATGTTTTTATGGAAAAAGATTTAGAAAATTTATTTCAGGATATAATAGAACAATTGGGATAGGGGGATTTTATGGAGACTATATTAAATGATGTTTGTAAGATAGTGTCAAATTTATTTAATATATCGTTAGATGATGTAAAAAACAATGAAGAAAGATGTTTATTTAGCCAACCTTTTTATTTTAGACCTACGGAACTATTGTTTATATTTTTCTATCTAGAAGAAAAATATAATATTCACTTTGATGAAAAGGATGTGTTTGATTTTTCATTTATCAGTATAAGAAGTATTGCAAACAACGTAAGTAATCACATCAATAACTAAGTTATTAACTTGCACATAGATGTTGTTTTAAGTAGCTATTACTTTGTTATTTTAGAAAGGGGAAAATAATATGAAATCACTTAATAAGAGAAAACAAAGCCTAAGTAGTGCGAGAGAAATTGCAAATGCATGTGCATGTAGTAGGCATCCTTGTCATTGTTATCCTACCTTCGATGCTCATATTGATAGTAGTGAGAGTTTATATGCAGCTTCAAGAAATATGTCAGTAAGGGGAGTAGAGCCTACGTCTATTAATAAGATATAAATTTAATGTGATTCGCTGATGTAGTATAAATAAATACGTTATCGTCTATGTGCTAGTTAATTAATAAATTTTTTTATCTGATTAAAGCCTATTTCTAGGAGGTAGAGAATGGGAAAATACATATGGTTTGAATTTAAGAGACAAATTGGTCAAGCTAGAACATGGTTTTTAATTTTATTAATTTTTATTTTATCTTTTCAGAAAATATTAGACTATAAAACCAAGTCATTAACAGAGACTTCTGCAATCAACTTTGATTCGCTTGGGAGATATATGGAAAACGCTGGTAGTAGATTGTTAGATGAATATAAAGATGGACCAAAAGAATCTCAGAATGCTTCTAATGTTCTTATTGATATAGGAACACAGATGAGAATTGCTGCAAAAGAGGAAGATTATACGGAGTGGGAGCGATTAGCATCATTTGGATATTTAATAAGAGGTAAAGCTGCAGTACAAAGGTTTGGTGGTTTAAGAGAGGAAAGCTTTCGTATAAAATCCATGAAATTTTGGGATGAAGTAAATGGTGGAATAGAGTATGAAGATATAGATTTTAAATTTGGAGTACTAGGTTCTACAAGAGAAAAAGTAGATACTTATTTAATTACAGCTAAATATTATAATATTTTATACAAAAACAATCTTCAGCCAGTTGAAAAGTATCATATGGATAGCATGATGTTTTTATATCATTATTTTAACCATATAATACCAATCGTAATAGGTTTTATTATACTTGCAATTATTTTTAATAGCATTAATGATGAGTGGAATACTGGGAGTCTAAAGCTTATTCTCACACAACCTTTTTCTAGAAATAAGTATTTGGGTTCTAAAACTATTGTAGGTATATTGATTTCTTTGTTTATAATCATTATTCCAGCATCAATTATTTCTATAGGATATGGAGTTATAGATGGGTTTGAAAACTATAATTATCCAGTATTGTTTATGAAAGATACTATGATAACTTTTAAATCATTACCTGACTACTTAGAGAAAGATATAGAAACTAGAGGATATAATGACTCCTTGGGAATTAGTTTATATGCCAGTGCAGAAGGTGGAGATAGAGATATAAATAAAAAGTTAGACTTTATTTCCCTATATAAATTACTATTGTTGGCCTTAGTGCTATTAGTATCTTCTGTAATATTTTATGTTACTTTAAACTTATTTATATCATCCATAGCAAAAAATCCAGTAATAGGTTTTGTTTTTTCTGGATTAATAACCTTAGTTGGAACTATTTTAAGCAAAAAATGGACAATAAAAGGTGGATACAATTTAAGTCCATTTTATATGAATAATCCTGTGAGGATATTAAATGGAACATATAGAGTGACAGCTTTAGCTGCATTGTCAGTATTATTAATTACAGCCTTATTCATATTTTTATGTAATGTTATATACTATCGAGGAAAAGATTTATAGTTTAGATTAATTATAGTAGGTGATTTTATAATGAATAATAAATATGTAGTAGTTGTTGAAAACTTAAACAAAACCTATGGAAAAAGACATATATTAAAAGATGTATCCTTTAAAATTTCTCATAATGAAATTGTAGGTTTTATTGGACCAAATGGAGCAGGCAAATCAACAACAATGAAATGTTTGTGTAATTTAGTAATTCCTGATAGTGGGAAAATTCAAATCTGTGATGTAGACTTATTCAAAGAAAAGGAAAAGGCTTTAAGTTATCAAGCTTCTTTAATTGAAACTCCAGGACTTTACTTAGATATGACTGGGAGAAAAAATATTCACCTCATATCAAAAATGAGAGATATCACAAAAGAAAGAGTTAAAGAAATTGAAGACTTTATTGGATTAAGGGATAAATTAGATATTAAGGTATCTCAATATTCTATGGGAATGAAACAAAGGTTAGGGTTAGGAATTGCACTTCTTAGTAAACCTAAGTTTTTGATTTTAGATGAACCTACCAACGGATTGGATCCTAATGGAATTATTGATTTGAGAAATACACTACAACAGTTAATTAAAGATGAAGATATTTCAATTTTATTTTCTTCCCATCAATTAGGAGAGGTAGAAAAATTAGCTGATAGAATAATATGTATAAATAATGGAAAAATCATAGAAACTCCAGAAGTTATTTCCGAACGATTTAGTTACATCTTACAACTCTCAGACTTAGAAAAAGCAAGACCAATTATAGAATCTATAATTGATAAAGAAAAAATACAATATATTTCACTAGATAATGTAAAGGTTTCCTTGGAAAATCAAAAATTATTATCAGAATTGTTGTCTGAATTATTAGAAAAAGGAATATTAATATTAGATATTAATAAAGCAGAAATAGATATTGAATCAGTCTATCAACAGGTTTATGGTGATAAAAATGATTAAATTAATAAAAAGTGAATGGAGTAAATTTGTAGAAAGTAGGAAAAATAGAATTGTTTTGTTATTATTAATTGGTTATTTAATAGGTCTAGTATTTTATTATGTAAAACTAGATAGAGAGTTTTTTAGTATAATGGAACAAAATATGAGAATTCAAAGCTTTGAAGCTAATCAGAAATCAAATATAATTTCTATACTTGAAGAACATGTAGAAGATTATGAAAAGAACCCAAACGAAGTAGCATTTTTAGCCATAGAAGGTCGTACATCTACATTGTTAGAAGATTACTATAAAGCTCCGAAAGTTAATGATTGGCGACACAACCTTGAACTTGAAAATAGCAAATTTAAAAATTTAATTTTCGGAGAAAAAAATGAATTTATACAAGAAACCATTTTAAAAGCTAGGAATCAACATCCAACTAAGTTAAAACAGCAGATAATGATGAATGAATTTTTACTAGAAAATAGTATGGAGCCTTATTTATCACCATATAAATTGAATGGGGTACAGTTTTTAACCTTTTTATTAAAAAGACATAATCCAATGATATTAATTATATTTTCTATTATATTATCAATAGATGTTTTTATGGGAGAGATTGAAGAAGGAAGTTATAAATTATATTTTACCCAACCTTATTCTAGAAAGAAAATATATTGGTCAAAGTTATTGAGTATTCTACTTTTTTTAATAGTAATAATGGTATCATTGATATTAATCTTTTTTATAATAATAAGTATGATTTATGGAATAGGAAAGGGAGACTTTCCACAAGTAATAGGTTCTACAAAGATCCTAATTTCTTTAACTAGTAACGTAGATAATCTTGGAAATTTTCAAGTCATATCTACAAGTGGATATTTAATATTAGGATATGTTTTGTTACTTTTCAGTGTGATAATGTCCATACTATTAACTGTAGCTTTTTCAATTTTGATTAATTCTATTTCAAGGACTTTAGGATTAATCACAGGTCTAATTATGCTAAATTATGTATTTGAATCTTTTTTAGATAATAAATCTATGTTACGATTTTGGTTACCATTATCATATCTAAATATAGAGCAAGTAATAAAGGGTGAAGTTAACGCATCTTATTTATTGGGAATAACAATTACTGTCTTTTTATCCATAATACTAACTGCCATTAGCTATGGTAAATTTATAACGGATGACTTATAAGGAGCAAAAAACTAATGGATAGGAAAATATCAATACTGTCAATAGGAGGACAAGGGCAATGAAAAAGAAAAGAATTATATTGGCTGTGATTTTATTAATATTATTTCTACTATTGTGTTCCTGTTCAAAAAGAAAATCCATAGATTTAGATCAGTTAAAGCTTCCAGAAAAAGGCGAAGAAGTGATTGTGATGAAAACAGATTTAGGTATTATTAGGATCAGACTATTTCCTAATGTAGCACCAAAGGCTGTGGAAAACTTCAAAGGCTTAACAAAGAAAGGATATTTTGATGGTCAAAGTTTTTATAGAGTCAGAAAAGATTATTTTATCCAATCAGGAGATCCTACTGGAGAAGGTAAGTATGGGGAAAGCATTTGGGGAGATGAATTTGAAGATGAATTTAGCTTAAATTATCGACATTTCTATGGAGCCTTATCCATGGCAAACAGTGGACCTAATACAAATACTAGTAACTTCTTTATTGTTCAGGGAAACGATGTTGATAATGATATAATAGAGCTTATGAAAGAAATAGGAGAAGAAGGTGGATATACTGATGAAGTGATTAAGGCCTATGAGACATTGGGTGGTGTTTATGATTTAGATAATAAACATACTGTTTTTGGTCAAGTATTTGAGGGAATGGATGTAGTTGATGCCATAGCTAATACAGAAATAGATACAGTAGTAGGCCAACCTATTAAATCAATAGTCATAGAAAAGGTGGAACTTGTATCTTATTAAGGGAATAATCTCATGAGGAGAAAATAATATGAAAGAGAATACATATAAAAAAACTAAAAAATCCATAAAACCAATAATACAATATATTTACGAAATCTCTCCAATTTGTCATTTTTTAAAGTTGTAAAGATGGTGGCAATAGGAAAGGATTTAGTAGGAGGTATAGTAGCTTATATAGAAAGTTTAAGTGCTATACAGTCAAATGTAGCTAGTTTTTTAAATAGTGTATCACAAATTTATAATGATATTTTATAAGTAGAACAATTTTATAAATTATTAGATTTGGAAATAAAGGCTAATGAGAATAGGATAATAAAAATAAAAGAAATAGAATTCAAAGAGGTATTTTCTTTAGTAGGTGATGGTATTGAGGAAGAACTGATAAAAAGTTGTGAAGAATATATGGAACTGTTGGAACTAAAAAACAATATAACTAATCTGTATTTTTTTGATGAAAATTATTTGGAAAAAGTGAAATCTAACATATTACTATAGTCATAGAAAAACATGACCATGATAATGACATTAGATAGATTTTTTATTTTCAAATTTCCTATACACTTAAAATAAGAATATATAGGAGGTTTTTTATTATGAGAGGATTATACAACACCATCTATTTTATATCTTTTCCATTATCCTTTATAGGATTTATATTTCCAATATATGCCTCATCTATAGGGGCAAATGTTATCCAAATAGGGTATCTTTATTCTATTTTTTCAATAATAAGCATTATCATAAGACCAATAGTAGGAAACCTAATAGATAAAAGGGGAAGAAAGACAGGAATATTAATAGGTACTATTCTGTATACAGTAGTTAATGTGTTTTTTATAATGGCTAGAGATTTTAAGTATTTATTAATAGGAAGAATAATTCAGTCCTTAGGAGCCTCCTTTTTATGGATAAGTGTAGACACATTTATTTCCGATATTAGTGATAAAACCAATAGAGGACAAAATTTTGGATTATTAGATCAGTGGATGGCTAAAGGTGAATGGATAGGCAGCATTATTGGATTTACTATTCTATACAACAATTTTACTGATAATCCATTTAGATTAATATTTATTATTTTTATGGTTACTAGCTTAGCATCTGTTTATTATACGATTAAAAATCTTCCAGAGACTGTTAATATTAAAAAGGGGTATGAAGAGGGTAATATTAAAAATAAGAAAGAGTTGAAATATTTCCTGGGAATAATAGGAGTTATTTCATTGATAATCAGTTTAACAGCACCAATATATTTATTATATTTACAGGAACATATTACATATGACCTTAGTCTAATAACTTTCTTATTTATTCCAGCATCTATTTTAGCTCTTTTTTTACCAAAGAGATTTGGAAGTTTCTCAGATAAATATGGGAGAGAAAAGATAGTTATAGTTGGAATGTTTATAAATGCCATACTTCAAATATTGATACCTTTTAATAAAGGGTATTATAGTTTTATGATTTTATATACTTTGATTTCTACTATAGTAATGTTCTATAGTCCTGCATTTTCTTCATTGATAATTGATTTTGTGGGAGAAGATAAAAGAGGAAGATCCTATGGATTATATAGTTTTGCCAGTGGTATAGGTGGAGCAATAGGGTATACAGCTGGTTCTTATATATACGAAAATATAGGAAATGATATAGTGTTTTATACTAAAGGAGTACTTTTACTTGTAATGACTTTATTTATCTGCTATCTTTATATTAAGAATATAAGAGTGAAAACAGAAATAGAGATAACTAGAACAATGAGGTAATATAGATGAATAAAATTTACAAGTACAATCGTTATTTGTATAAGGCAGTACAGATTCTTATAGGGATGGATGTTATTTATCGTTGTAGAGACAATAATATTAAGGCATTAATTTGCTTTGTATTATTTTTAGTAATAGTAATAAATGATTATCTAAGAACAAAATATTTTTATAAAACTATAAAAGAATATTATTCATCTATATCTTTAGCAATGATAATAAACTTAATATTATCATTGCATGTAGAGGGATATATCGATATATATTTTTATCTGATTTTGTATGAATTAATTTTATATGGAGAAGGAAAAATTTCAAGATTATTCATATCATTAGAAGTAATATCTCTTCTAGGTCTAATTTCATTTAGAATAATATCGGATTATGATAATATAGATTATGATAATATATTAGGTATTATTATGGTATCAACTGGAATATGTTTCTATTTAGTAAGTTTATTTGGATATAAAGCTTTAAGAAAAGAAAAAAAAGAAGTAGATAGGCTAAATAAAGAATTGGCATTATCCTATGAAAAGCTAAAGGAGCAATCAGAGAAAATAGAAGAATTAACTATAAGTAAAGAAAGAAGCAGGGTGGCAGAAGAAATTCACGATAATTTAGGACATAATCTTATAGCTTTAAATATGAATCTAGATGTGACAGAGAAGATTATAGATAGAGACATAGATAAAGCTAAAGAGCTAATTAATAAATCCCATATATTGACCAAGAGAAGTATGGATGATTTGAGAAAAGCGGTTTATGCCTTGAAAGAGAAAGTCACTAAAACATTTATAGATTCCTTAAAAGAAATAGTTGCTAATATAGAGGATACAGGAAAGGTTAAAATAATATTAGATGTGGAGGAAAGTATAGAGGAGATTTTACCTGAATATAAAGATATAATATATACTTCCATAAAGGAAATCATAACTAATAGTGTAAAACATGGTAAATGTAGTGAAATAAATATAAGTGTCAAGGCTTATATCGAAGAAATAAAGATTATAGTATCTGATAATGGAGTAGGATGTAATGAGTTCATTAAAGGAAACGGATTGTTGGGAATTGAAAAAAGAATTTTGGATTACAGAGGTAAAATTAATTATGATAATAGTATAAGCAAGGGATTTAAAATTGAATTAGTGTTGCCAAATATATAATCAATTAGGTGGTGAATAATGTGTCCAATATAAAAACTAATGCAATGAGAATTTTAGACCAGATGAAAATAGATTATAATACTATTACTTATGATAAAAGTGATGATAGAATAGATGGAATTTCGGTTTCAGAAAAAATTGGGAGAGAACCAAAATTTGTTTACAAAACATTAGTAACTCAAGGTCATAGTAAAAATATTTATGTTTTTCTTTTACCTGTACATAAGGAACTAGATTTTAAAAAAGCTGCAAAATTAGCAGGAGAAAAAAATATAGATATGATACCGGTAAAAGATGTATTTAAATTTACAGGATATATAAGAGGCGGATGTTCTCCCATAGGAATGAAGAAAAGCTATAAGACTTTCATTGATGAAAGTGCTTTAGAAATAGACAATATTATTGTAAGTGCAGGAAAGATCGGTGTTCAAGTGGAGTTACAAGTAGTAAAATTGGTTCAATTGGTACAAGGAGAGATTGGAAATTTTATTGTTGATCATTAGGGGGAAATAAAGTGTCAAAAGTAAAAGATGAAATAAAGATTCTATCACCTGAAATTCCAGAGAAATTGGAGCAGTTGGATATAGGAAATAAAACCATAGAAGATGAAGATTTTTTTAGTATGGGTATTATTAGTGATTGTTATATAGAAGAACAAAGGGCAGATAAGGTAATATTTGAAAAGGTAATATTTAAAAATGTAATATTTGAAGATGTATTTTTAAATGCTCTTGAGCTAACAGATGTAAAGTTTATTAATTGTGATTTATCCAATATAGATTTAAGCGGAGGAATTATACATAGAGTAGAATTTGTGGATTGTAAAATGATTGGAGTAAAATTAACTAATGGAACATTGAGAAATGTACTATTTACTAATTGTAATCTTAATTATTCTATTTTTAGATTTTCTGATTTAAAACAAGTAAAATTTATAGAATCTCTATTAAATAATGTAGATTTTCAAAATTCTAAGTTTTCGAAGATAGGTTTTACAGATATTGATATGAAAAGAATACAAATGGTTGGAGTAGCATTAAAAGGCATAGATTTAAGAACCTGCAATATAGAGGGAATAGGAATAAGGATAGAGGATTTAAATGGAGTAATAGTCTCAAATATGCAGGTAATTCAATTAGCAGGATTATTGGGAGTTGTAATTAAGGAATAAAGTAGATAAAAACAAACTAAATCACAAATCCACCATTGGGACTAATTATTTGTCCAGTTATAAAATCAGCATGATGAGATGCCAAGAAAAGTACACAATTAGCAATGTCATAAGGAGTTCCTAATCTCATTAAAGGAGTATTTTCTTTAAGGACATTTAATTCATCTTCACTATAAGAAGAAAGCATATCAGTTTGAATAACACCAGGTGCAACAGAATTTACTTGAATATTTGAAGGACCTAGTTCTTTTGCTAAGGCTTTTGTTAATCCTATTATACCTGCTTTAGTAGCAGAATAGTGAACTTCGCAAGAAGCACCTATGATACCCCATATAGAAGAAATATTGATGATTTTTCCTTTTTTATTGGGAATCATATACTTTAAAACTTCTTGTGTACAGTAAAAAACACTTTTAAGATTGACATCTATCATATTATCTAAATCCTCATCAGTAATATCTGTAAATAATTTTGATTGACTTATTCCTGAATTGTTAATAAGTACATCAACATTATGAAACTCTTTAATGCAAAAATCTATCATTGAATTTACTTCATCTCTTTTGGAAACATCTGCTTTAAATAATCTTACAGATAGACCTTTGTTTTTAAGCTTATTATATAAATTAAAGACATTTTCTTCGGATTTATTAAAGTTAATTAAAACATTATAACCTTCATTGGCAAATAATTCTGCTATAGATTGTCCGATGCCTTTAGAAGCACCAGTTACAATTGCAGTTTTTGAAAAAATCATGAATAACCCACTCCTTATGTATAACAGTTTATATTAATTTTATAATCTATTTTTATATAATAATAATTATACTCTATATTTTAAGTTAAGGAAATATATAGAAGAACCAAAAACAATATATTAAAGTGAGATTGTTATATGATTATTGAAAACAAAATAATAAAATTTAGAGGTCTAGAATGGGTACTTCCTTGTCTTATTATTAAAGAGGAAGGACTGTATACACAGGAAGTAGGTAAAACATAATAACAACAAAAGGGGAAATAAATAATGAAAATAGATAGGCTGCTTTCTATTATAGTTATATTACTTAATAAAAATAATATAACTGCTAAAGAATTGGCTAATAGATTTGAAGTTTCATTAAGGACTATATATAGAGATATAGAAACTATTAACTTAGCAGGTATCCCTATAGTATCTAACCAAGGCAGAGATGGAGGATTTAGAATTTTAGACAACTATAAAATGAGCCATCAGCTACTGACACTGGATGATATGGCTTCAATTGTAATTGCGCTAAAAAATATAGAGAATTTTTCACATAATAAAGACATTGACTTAACAATTGACAAAATAAGTAATATTGTACCAAAAGATAAAAGAGAGGAATTCGATTATTATTTTAATGAGTTGATAATATGTGACTTGCCTTGGGGATATAGAATTGATTCTGAAGATAAAAAGAAATATAATATTATATATGAAGGAATAAGCAAAGAAAAATTATTACATATAGGCTATAGAAATCGTGATGGAAATATAACAGAAAGAAGAATAGAACCTATGAGTCTTGTATTGAAAGGACTTAATTGGTATGTTTTTTCATATTGTCTTTTGAGAAATGGATATAGGTTTTTTAAGCTTTCTAGGATACATAGGATTCATTTATTAGAGGAAGGCTTTAATAGAAGAGAAATGAGTTATGAGGAATTTAAGTATAAAAGTATTCCTAAAAATAATATGGTAGATTTAGTTCTAAAGTTTTCTTCTAAGGTACGGCAAAGAGTAGAAGAATTTTTTTATGAAGAAGATATTACCATAGATAAAGATGGATCTATAATAGTTAGAACTTCATTTCCAGAGGATGAATGGGTTTATTCCATGATATTAAGCTATGGTGAATATATAGAAGTCATTGAGCCGTTTTATATTAAAGATATAATTAAGAAAAAATCACGAAAAATTTATGAAAAATATTAAATATGACATACTGTTGACAAAACATAATGGTATCATAAGATAAATAATAGAAATAAGGGGGAAATCTTATGAAACAAGAATATTGTCAAAGCTGTGGGATGCCAATGGAAGATACTAGTCTTTATGGTACAGAGAAAGATGGAAGTAAAAGTCTGGATTACTGCACTTATTGTTATGAAGATGGAAGTTTTAGAAAGCCAGAGGAAACAATGGAAGAAATGATAGAAACTTGTGTACCTTTTATGAAAGAAAATGGAATGGCCGAGGAAGATGCTAGAGCAATACTAAACAATTCACTTCCACATTTAAAACGATGGAATAAATAATTATTATAGCTTAAAAACTCTTATATAACAAATATGTTACATAGGAGTTTTTTTATTGACTTTACCTGCTTACTTTGATAAAATCAACCTTACGCTTTAAAAATGGAGAGGGGGTTTAGTCATGGTTATTGTAGCAAATCAGTTGTCTAAGGAGTATAAAATAGGACAGAGAAAGTCAGGCATAGTAGGTGGATTACAAAATATTATACACAAGGAATATAAAATAGTAAAAGCTTTGGAAAATATATCCTTTGAAATAGGTGAAGGGGAACTAGTAGGATATATTGGACCTAATGGGGCTGGAAAATCTACTACTATAAAAATATTATCTGGAATATTAACACCAGATTCAGGGGAGTGCAAAGTATTAGGGAAAGTTCCATACAAGGAAAGAATAAATTATGTAAAAGATATAGGAGTAGTATTTGGACAAAGAACTCAGCTTTGGTGGGATTTACCTGTAATCGATTCTTTTGAGCTTTTAAAGGATATTTATAAGATTCCAAAGGGGGATTACATAAAAGTAAAAAAGGAACTTATAGAATGGCTAAACTTAGAATCCTTTATAAACACTCCAGTAAGACAATTGAGTTTAGGCCAAAAAATGAGATGTGAACTTGCTGCATCATTACTTCATTCTCCTCAAGTACTTTTTCTTGATGAACCTACCATAGGCTTAGACGCCATATCTAAATTAGCAGTTAGAGAATTTATAAAAAAGCTTAATAAAGAAAAAGGAGTTACGGTAATTCTCACAACTCATGATATGGATGATATAGAAACTCTATGTAATAGAGTAATGGTAATAGGAAAGGGACAAATTCTTTTAGATGGTTCCTTAGAAACCCTTAGAAATACAGTATCTAAAGATAGAAGAATGATTTTAGAAACTTATGAAGGTACAAACGGCTTTTCCATAAATGGAGCAACTCTAATTGAAGAAGAAAAAAATAGGCTTATGATAGATTTCAATCCTGATATAATAACTCCTGCAGAATTAATAAATATTTTATCAACTAAATATAAAATAAAAGATATATTAATAGAAAACACTCCTATTGAAGAAATAATTGCTAAATTATATGGAGAATTAAATATATGAAGCCATTTATATCTATTATAAAAATTAGATTTAATTTGATGTTACAATATAGAGTGGCTGCTTTTGCAGGGGGAGTCACTCAATTTTTCTTTGGAATGGTTATGATAATGGTTCTATATGGATTTTACAATTCTTCAAGTGGAGAAATTCCTATTGATTATAAAGTGGCAGTTACTTATATATGGATTGGTCAAGCTATGCTTGGTATGTTGCCTTGGAATGGAGATAGGGAAATTCAGGATTTAATTAGAACAGGAAATGTAACATACGAACTTGTAAGACCTATGAATTTGTATAACTATTGGTTTGCAAGGGCATTTGCTTTGAGAACTGCTCCAACTTTGCTTAAATCCATTCCTCTATTTATAGTAGTTTTATTACTGCCCAAAGATTATAGTATGGAATTGCCATTAAATATGTTATCTTTCATAGGATGGATAGTGACTACCTTTGGAGCACTTCTTATTTCTTGTACCATAACAAATATTATAAATATAACTACTCTTTACTCTATTTCAGGAGATGGTATTCAAAGATTACTATCATCTATTGTCACCTTATTTTCAGGAATGATAGTACCATTACCACTTTTCCCAGATAAATTGAAACAAATATTAAATTATTTACCTTTTAGCGGTTTAGTAGATATTCCCGCTAGATTTTTTACTGGTGAAATTCCCTTTTATCAACTGTTTAAATACTTCTTATTTCAATGTATTTGGGCATTGATAATCTATATATTAGGACAATGGATACTAAATAGAAAAATAAAAGATTTAATAGTACAAGGAGGCTAAAGATATGGAAAGTATTAGATTATATTTTAAATATGTTAAATTAAGTATAGAATCTCAGCTTCAATATAAGGCTTCCTTTATTATGATGGTCATAGGTCATTTTTTAATAACATTTATTGAATTTCTAGGTATATGGGCATTGTTTCAGCGATTTGGGAATATACAAGGTTTTACTTTTGAGGAAGCAGCTTTATTCTATGGAATAGTTCATATTGCATTTGCTATTACGGAAGGATGGACTAGAGGATTTGATATTTTTCCTAGATTAGTTAGGCTGGGTGATTTTGATAGAATACTACTTAGACCTAGAACAACAGTGTTGCAAATTTTAGGATATGATTTTCAGATAATGAGAATAGGCAGACTTTGTCAAGGTCTCGTTGTCCTTATATGGGCTGCAATTAGATTAAATATAAAATGGACAATAGGTAAGACATTATTATTATTTGGATCAATTATAGGGGGAAATTTCTTGTTTTCAGGGCTTATTGTACTTCAAGCTACTTTATCCTTTTGGTCTGTTCAAAGTTTGGAAATAGTAAATTCTTTTACTTATGGAGGAGTTCAGGCGGCACAGTATCCCATATCTATATATAAGCCTTGGTTTAGAAAAATACTTATATATATTATTCCACTGGCTACAGTCAATTATTTTCCTGCCATGAGTATATTGGGAAAGACAGAACTATATAATTATCCCATATGGTTGGGATGGATTTCACCTTTAGTTGGAACAATGTTCTTTTTATTATCTTTACTAGTATGGCAAATAGGAGTCAAACATTATACTTCAACAGGAAGTTAGAAGCGAATAAAGTTCTATTATAGCTTTCAAATATCTTGATTAATTTTATTTTTTACTATACAATTATTTAGAGTTACTAAACATAAATTTATTAATTAGCAAAGGGAGATTTATATGCAAAAAAATATTAACTTAACAGAAGGAAATATATCCAGTACCCTTACTAAATTGGCTTTGCCTATTATGGGTACATCTTTTATACAGATGATGTATAATTTAACAGATATGATGTGGCTAGGCAGACTTAGTACCAATGCTGTAGCTGGAGCGGGAACAGCAGGATTCTTTATGTGGTTTGGTATGTCTCTTGTACTTATATCCTCAATAGGAGTAAGTGTAGGGGTTGCTCAAGCCCATGGAAGGGATGATATGGCTGATGCAAGGGAATATATATCAAATGGATTAAAACTAGATATATTTGTAGGACTTATGTATTCTTTAATTCTATTGGTATTTAGAAATCAAGCCATTGGATTTTTTAATTTAGGAGATGCAGAAGCTATTCAAATGGCTACTGATTATTTAGTAATTGTGGCTTGTGGATTTATATTTAATTTTGTAAATCCAGTATATTCTGCTATATTCAATGCTTCAGGAAACAGTGTAACACCTTTTATTATTTCAAGTATTGGATTGGTGGCGAATATGGTTTTAGACCCAGCTTTAATCTTTGGATTTGGGCCAATTCCAGCCATGGGAATAAAAGGGGCAGCATTGGCTACTATAACTGCACAATTTATAGTTACATTGATATATATAGTTGTTTCAAGGAAAAATAGAGTTTTATTTTCACATTTAAACCTATTTAAGTTGCCTAATATGAATTATATTCAAAGAATATTTAAGTTAGGATTTCCATCTTCTCTACAATCAGGGGCTCATGCCTTAATATCTATGGTACTGACAAAAATATTAGCAAATTGGGGTCCAACTCCAGTTGCAGTATCCTCCGTAGGTTCACAGATAGAATCAATATCATGGATGACTGCAGAAGGTTTTTCCACTGCCATAGCAGCTTTTGTAGGGCAAAACTATGGGGCAAAGAATTATGATAGAGTAGAAGAAGGTTATTATAAGGGACTTAGAATAGTAAGTATTATAGGTATGTTTGCTACATTCTTATTGATATTTGCAGGAGGACCAATATTTAAAATATTTACTCCAAACGATGTGGTGGCAATAGAAATGGGAAAAAAATACTTGTGGATATTAGGATTATCACAATTCTTTATAACTATTGAAATAGCTTCTACAGGAGGATTTAATGGAATTGGAAAGACATATATTCCAGCTACTACAGGAATTATCTTGAATTTACTTAGAATTCCTGGAGCATTGGTATTATCAGCTACTGCATTGGGAATGGCAGGAGTTTGGTGGAGTATGAGTATTAGTACTGTATTTAAGGGAATAATTTTAACAGGATTATTTATATATACTTTAAAGAAAGGGCTTCATAAAGAATAACTCCAATTTTTGGTACTTAGCACCAAAAATTGGAGTTATCATAGACTATTTACTTTTCGAGCTGCTACTACATCTACGCCAGTATTTAATATATTCTTTATAATAATATCTCCCTTTTCTACAGGAGCAGATACTTCAGCTATTTTAATTATTTCCATACATTGTTCTACTAGTCTTTCAGCAATAATGTCAGTGGTCTTTACTGGAAGTCTGCTCATAGGACCATTTTTTAAGAGTACTCTAGATGTAAGGATGCGTGAAGGTTCTATAATTTCTTTTATGCCATATTCTTCACCTCTATTACATCGATTGCCTTCAACGAAGTATTCATTATTGTCATTGGTGATTTTAAGATTACATCCTACTGGACAGACTTTACATTGTTTTTCAATTATATTCATAGGTATAACCTCCATTATTATTTACATAATTATTATAACACAATATAAAAATAAGAATAAATATAATATAATAAAATAAAAGGAGTGGTAAAATGGATGTATTAAAAGCTATTATGACTAGGAGAAGTATAAGACGATTTACTGGGGAAGTAATTACTAATGAACAGATAGATACATTACTTAGAGCAGGATTTCAAGCTCCATCTGCCCACAATATGCAGCCTTGGCATTTTGTAGTACTAAAAAATAAAGAATTACTTCAAGAAGTATCTGAATTTCATAAGTATGCACAGATGTTGCCTAATGCTGGATGTGGAATAGTTGTTTGTGGAGATGAAGAAAAACAACCTGCTAGAGGATTTTTAGTAGAAGACTGTGCTGCAGCTATACAAAATATTCTTTTAGCATCTCATGGAATTGGATTAGGAGCAGTATGGTGTGGATTATATGATTCATCTGATTTAGTAAATTCTATGAAAGAGGTTTTAGGGCTACCAAGTAATATAATTCCCATAGGAATGGTAGTAGTAGGAAATAAAGATGAAGAAAAAGAACCATCTAATAACTACCATGACGGCAAAATTCATTATGATAAATGGTAAGAGTATATATACTTTAAAGGAGCTGCTTTCATGATTTCAAAAGTTGAGATAATTGGAAGGCTTTTACTATCTGCCATAGTAGGTGGATTAATAGGTGTTGAGAGAGAAGCAAATAATAGACCTGCAGGACTTAGAACCCATATTTTAGTAACATTGGGGTCTACCTTAATTATGCTTATTTCTATAGATGGTTTTTTAAAACTTAATGATAGTGTGCCTAGAGGAGACCCAGCCAGACTGGCGGCTCAAGTTGTTAGTGGTATAGGTTTTCTTGGTGCAGGAACTATTATGAGAACAGGAAACAATATTAGCGGACTTACGACTGCTGCCAGTCTTTGGGTTTGTGCTGGTATTGGATTAGCCATAGGTTCTGGCTATTATTTAGGTGCAGTTGTTACTACAGTCATAGTTTTAACTACTTTAACCAGTGTAGGAATTTTTGAAAATAGAATATTGGTAAAGAAATATAAAACTATTGAAGTAATAGCCACAAATAGACCAGGTATTATCGGTCAGATAGGAGTCCTTTTTGGCAAGTATTATTTATCCATTAAAGATATTATTATATTAAACAATAGTGGATATGATGAAGAAAGTGGAATAATGGAGATTCGTTTTATAGTTAAAACACCTAATAATTTTAACATTAGCAATCTATATAAAGAAATTTATCAAATACATGGAGTTATAAGTGCAAATTTTGAGGGAAATATTGTATCAGATAATAATTAGATGAACTAATACGACTATATAAAACCATAAAATTATGCTATATTATTAACTAGGAGATGGAAAGATGTATAAGCTTAATAAAAGAATTATGCTAATATTGTTTATTTCTTTTGTTGTATTATTTGCAGTAGGATGTAAAGGTAATGGAGATACTGAAGTAGAAGATATTGATCAAAATCAAGGAGGAAATGTGATGAATTTAGAACAATTAAAGATGCCTAAGGATGGAGAAGAGGTAGCTATTATTAGTACAAATTTTGGAGATATTAAAATAAGATTATTTCCAGATGTAGCACCAAAGGCAGTAGAAAACTTTAAAACTCATATTGAAAATGGATACTATAATGGAATTATGTTCCATAGAGTAATCAAAGATTTTATGATCCAAGGGGGAGACCCACAAGGTACAGGTGCAGGTGGGGAAAGTATATGGGGAGCACCTTTTGAAGATGAGTTTGATTCAAACTATCATAACTTTAGGGGAGCATTATCCATGGCGAATGCAGGACCAGGTACAAATGGAAGTCAATTCTTTATAGTTCAAAACTCAGCTGTAGATAAGAATCTAATGAACCAAATGAAAGAGCTAGGAGAAAAATCAGGTTTTTCAGAAGATGTAGTAAAGGCTTATGAAGAGTTAGGTGGTACTCCATGGTTAGACTTTAAACATACTGTATTCGGTCAAGTATATGAAGGGATGGATATAGTAGATAAGATTGCTAATGTAAAAGTTGGAGCTAATGATAAGCCAGTGGAACCAGTTATAATGGAAAAAGTAGAAATTGTAAAATATAAATAATAAAAGAACCTCATTTACAGTAAAAAGTGATTACTGTAAATGAGGTTTTTATTTTAACTTTTTAACCTTACCATTTTCTAAATTTATTTTCCAATATGGAAATTGCTTTGTACATAAATACTGATATAACAGCTAAAATAAATATGCTCATCATAACTATATCCAATTTAAACACTTGACCACCATAGACTATTAAATATCCTATACCAGCTTTAGATACTAGAAACTCCCCTACGATTACTCCTACCCATGATAATCCAATATTGATTTTTAATGTATTTATAAGTGTAGGAATAGATGATGGAATTATTATTTTTTGTAATATTTGCAACTTAGTAGCACCAAAGGTATTTAATAGCTTTATTTGATCGTTATCCACTGATATAAAACTTTCAAACATATTCATAATTGTAACCACTATAGACACTGTAATTGCAGTAACTATAATACCGCTATATCCTGCACCAACCCAAATAATTATAATAGGTGCCAAGGCAGTTTTAGGAAGACTATTTAACATTACTAAATAGGGGTCTAATACCTTTGCCCAAAAATCTGACCACCAAAGACCAATTGCTATAATAACGCCTAATAAAGTTCCACCTAAAAAGCCTATTATAGTTTCCATGACAGAAATCCCAACATGGTAAAATAGATTACCATGCTTTATATAAGTCAAAAATAGTTTCCAAATTTGCGATGGATAACTAGTTAAGAAAGTATCTATCCACTTAAAATGTGCTGCTACCTCCCATAATAAAAGACCTAGTATCAAAATACTTATTTGAGTTAAGAATATATTTCTATTTTTTTTCTTTAAGTTAATTAAATACTCTTCATGTTCTTTAGAAGGTTTTTTATTAGACATGTATATCCAACTCCTTCCATATCTTATTGAAATAATGCCTGAATTCAGGTGCTTCCCTACATCCTAAAGGAGTTTCTTTCCCAATTGGACAGGTTAGTTTAATATCTACAATTTCTTTGATTGTTGCAGGCCTGTTGGAAAGTATCACAACTCTATCTGATAAACTAATAGCCTCAGCTATATCATGAGTTATTAACAATCCTGTTTTTTGTTCCTTTTTTAGAATAATACCGATCTCGTCTGCTATGGCAAGTCTAGTTTGATAATCTAAGGCAGAAAAGGGCTCATCTAAAAGAAGTAACTCAGGCTCTAATAGAAGAGTTCTAATCAATGCAACTCTTTGTCTCATACCACCTGATAACTGTCTAGGATAGGAAGATATAAATTCTCCTAGTCCATAACTGTGAAGCATGGCTTTGGCATTATCATAAACTTCTGGAGTTAATTTTCTTTGAATTTCTAATCCAAGGACTACGTTTTCTAAAATATTTCTCCACTCTAAAAGCTGATCTTTTTGAAACATATATCCAATATTACTATTAGATTTACTTACTTGTTTTCCATTTATTAATACATTCCCCTTACTTGGAGTTATAAGTCCTGCTATTATTGATAATAAGGTGGACTTTCCACATCCACTAGGCCCTACTATTCCAACTATTTCCCCTTTGGATATATTTAAATTTATATCTTTAATGGCTTCCGTTTCACCTTTTAAGCTGTGATAAGTCATTCCAATGCCGTTAATTTCAACTAAAGGTTTCATATAAAAAACACCTCCTGCAATAAATAATATATAGTAATTTATTGTATTCCCAAGGAATGCAATATGTGAGATTACAAAATATTAATTTTGTCCAAAACCATAAAAAATGGTATAATACTTCAGTAATAATATTAAGGAGGAGTTTATTTTGCATCAATACAAAGGAAAGCTAATTATACATACAGGGTCCATGTTTTCAGGGAAAACATCAAGTTTAGAAAAAGACGTAAAAAGATTTAATATAGCAGGATATAAAACAATAGCCTTTAAACCATCAATAGATACTAGGTATCCTAAATCAGAAATAAGAACTCATGACAATACAACATTAAATGCAGTTATGGTAAATAATATATTTGAAATCTGTGAATACTGTAAATCTTATGACTTAGACGTTATAGCAATAGATGAAGTACAATTTCTAGGAGGTAAAATAGAAGATATTGTAGATACAATCAATAAGTTTTTAGAAAAGGGAAAAACAGTCATACTTGCAGGACTTGATATGGATTTTTCAGGACAAGCTTTTGAAATAGTAAAGGAACTTATGCCTATGGCAGATTATCTATATAAACACCATGCAGTATGTGTTAAATGTGGTACAGATGCTTGGGTAAGTCATAGAAAGACTAAAGCTCAAGAACGAATAGTAATAGGAGCAACAGACGAATATGAACCTCTTTGCAGAAAATGTTTTTTGGAAGAGCAGAAAGGACAGTGATATAAGTGGGAGAATATATAAAATTTGAACCTTCAAAAGAGCCACTATATGGTGAATATAAGAAGTGGAATATGTATTTATTTCATAAAGATAAACTTCTGGTAAAGATAGACGGAGATAAGTTTATTATACCTAATGGAGATGATATAAAAAGGCTTAAATTAGATGTTTATCATCTTCAATGTTTAGGAGCTTATGAAAAGACCGATTGTTACTCAGGAGAAATAGAAGAAATTAAAGATGATGAATATAAGTTTATAGATTTAAGAACTTATTCTAAAAATATAAGTCATGATGAATTTTTAGTGGGAGCGAAGGCATTACTTCTATTGGATCATGTAAGAAATAATCAAAAATGTGGAGTATGTGGAACTAAAATGATTATGAAAGTCAGTGGAAATGATAGAGCCATGATTTGTACCAATTGTGATAATATGGTATGGCCTAAAACTGCTCCTGCTATAATTGTAGCAGTTACAAAGGAAGATAAAATATTATTAGCCCATAATAAAATGTTTCCAGAAGGAACATATAGTGTACTAGCAGGGTTTGTAGAAATGGGAGAGACTTTTGAGGATTGTGTAAAGAGGGAAGTATTTGAAGAAGTAGGTATTAAAGTACATAATATTAAATATTTTGGCTCTCAGCCTTGGCCATTTCCAAATTCCATGATGATTGGATTTACGGCAGAATATCTTGAAGGCGAAATTAAGGTAGATAATGAAGAAATTGTAGATGCTAAATGGTTTTCAAAAGAAGAAGCTAGAAAAATATCTAGAAAATCCATTAGTATCAGTAGTGATTTAGTAGAATGGTTTGTTAATAGATAATTTGAAGATTTTCTTGCAAAATAAGATAATTTGTGATAATATTTAATTAATTTAAATAATAGAAAAGGATGGAAACTAGAACAATGAGAATATAATCCCTTTATTAAAAGAACAATTTGATTTGAAAAAATAATACCTAGTATACTTAGGTTTATTTTAGTTTACAAATGTTCTGAAGGTGATTATAATGGTCTCTTATTCTTAAATTAACCTATATGGTTGATTTATTCCTTTTGCAATAATAAAGACATTAATCCCTTCAGACAAAATTAGGAGGGATTTTTTTATGTTAGTTTTAGATATAAATAATTTAAAAAAGTATTTTGAATATAGACTTGTATTAAATATTAAGGATTTAAAAATATACTCAGATGATAAGATAGGTCTAGTTGGATTAAATGGTTCTGGGAAAACTACATTATTAAATTTAATTGCAGGAGAAATTAACCCAGATTCTGGAACCATAAGAACAAATATTAAGCCATTCTATATTAAACAGCTAGAAGATAGTTCAAATAAGGAAGTAGATGGTGAATATATAGGTAAATTAGGACTAAAGGAAAAAAATAAAGAATTTATGAGTGGGGGAGAATTAACTAGACTAAAAATCGCTGGATTTTTAACTGATAATGGTAAGTTTCTTCTTGCAGATGAGCCTACTTCAAATCTTGATTTTGAAGGAATTGATTTTTTAATAGAAAAATTGACTAATTTTGAAGGTGCTATGGTTATAACTTCTCATGATAGAGATTTACTAGATAAGGTATGTAACAAAATAATAGAACTTGAAGATAGTAAAATTAAAATATATGATGGAAACTATTCTCATTATAAGGTTCAAAAAGAATTGGAAAGAAAGACTCAAGAGTTGGAATATGAGAAGTATATAAATGAAAAAAGAAGGCTAGAAAAGGTTTTAGTTGATACCAAGACAAAATCAGATAAAATAAAAGGACCTCCTAAGAGAATGGGAAATTCTGAGGCAAGACTTCATAAAATGGGGGGACAAAAAGCCAAGAAAAAGCTGGATAATAAGGTAAAAGCAATAGCTTCTAGAATAGATAAATTAGAGGTAAAAGATAAATTAAAGGAAGTAGATAAAATAAAAGTGGATATTAGTGGAGAGGAGATATTTTCCAAAATAGTTATTGAAGGTAAAGAATTGACTAAATCTTTTGGAGAGAGAACTTTATTTAAAGACTCTAATTTTCAAATATATAATAAATCTAAGGTTGCATTAATTGGTGGAAATGGTAGTGGAAAGACTACATTACTAAAAATGATAATGGAAAATGAAGATAATATTAATATTTCTAAGAAGGCAAATATAGGATATTTTAGCCAAGACTTAAATATTCTAGATGAAAGCAAAACCATACTAGAAAATTTATTGGAAGTAGGTCTGGAACAAGATGCAAGGGATATTTTAGCAAGATTTCTCTTTAAACGAGATGATGTATATAAAAAGGTTAGTGTACTAAGTGGAGGAGAGAGAGTAAAGGTATCTTTAGCAAAGATATTACTTAGCGATTTTAATATATTGATATTAGATGAACCTACTAATTATTTAGATATATATTCAGTTGAGGCAGTGGAAGAAGCACTAATAAGCTATAATAACACATTATTATTTGTTTCCCATGATAAAAGATTAATTGAAAATGTAGCTGATACTATAATGTATATTGAAAATGAAAAAATAAATACTTTTCAAGGAAACTTAAATGATTACAATAAAAATAAAGACAATGATTTTCAACATAAGGATATTGCAAATAGAAGGGCTATATTGGAAAATAAATTAAGTGAAATAATAGGGCTTATTTCCATTGCAAAAAAGCCAGAGGATAAGGAAAAACTTGATTTGGAATATACAAATATATTAAAAGAATTAAATAAAATTAGATAAAATAAGGTGATAATATATGAAATATGTAACCAGTGATATACATGGCAAATTAGATAGGTTAAAAAGGTTAATTGAAACTATTGAGCTTTCTGAAGACGATAAACTTTATATAATTGGAGATTTAGTGGATAGAGGTGATAAACCTATGGAAACTATAGAATTTGTCATGAATTATCCACAGATAGAAGTAATTATGGGAAATCATGATGAGATGATGCTCTATGGACTTAAATATAAAGACGAAAAACAAACAGAAAGATGGAGCAGAAATGGTTGTGAGCCTACTATAAAAGGATTTAATAAAAGAACCTCAGAAGAACAAGAAAAGATTTTATCCTTTATAGAGGGATTGCCATATTTTAAAATAGTGGATAATAAATATTTACTTGTCCATGGTGGATTTGAACCAGAAAGACTAATTGAGAGTTTGAAAGAAAAATCACTAGAAGATGCTTTAACTGAACAAAGAGATAGACTTGTTTGGGTAAGAGATGATTTTATAAAAAATAAAGCTTTAGATAGTTTAATTACCATATTTGGACATTCCCCTAGAAGATATATAGATAAGATATTTGAGGTAGAATCAAAATTACCCTATGAAATTTGGTTTGATAAAATCTATAATGACAAAATAGGTATAGATACAGGAAATTGTTATGATGATGGAAGAATGTCTTGCTTAAGATTAGATGATTATAAGGTGTTTTATATTGAGTAAAAAATGTGACAGGTAATTCAAGATTACCTGTCACATTTTTAAGTTAGTTTTTGAATTGATCCAATGCCTTTAAAAGCTCAGGATAAAAATCCTCTATTGTAGGGTATTTATCTCGATTGTCTTCATATTCTTCTAGTTTATTGTATAGTGCTTCTACATATATAAAGTTTTTTTCCTCTTCTGCTTTGAGAAGATTCCTGCCTTTAGTTTTATTTTCATGAGAAGCAAATCTTGAAGTCAAGGCACGAATTATATGCTCATTTAAGCAGGTTTCCCATTCTGCATAAGCAAGGTATTTCATTTCATCTTTTATAGGCTCAAAGAGTTCCTCATAAGAATTTGCTAAATCCAGATTTTTTGAAGTTGTTGGATTAATAAACGAATGACTAAATTCGTGTTGTTGGAGATAATTAAAGTAGTCTATAGTTCCAAAGGAGGGATCAAGATTTCCGTTTAACATCTGACATCCTATAATACTATAAATTTCAACATCTTGGTTTTTATTAGATATACTAGGTCCATATGCTCCTGCTCCGTATAATGAGGATAATACTATGTTGTAACTTTTATTTTGCCAACCGTAGTAGCCTTCTAGATGATTTATAATATCAAATTCATCATCTATTAAGAAAAGAGTATTATCAATAATAGTATTGTAGTATTCTATATTATCATTAAAAAATGAAGTAAAATCAGAGATTGAAGCAAAGTCCTCAAGAAGATTATAAAGTTTAATTATATTTTCACGGCTACCAGCTCTTCTGGCTATATAATCAGTTAATTCTACATCTTTTCTTACTTTAAAATTATTGTCCATAAAAAGCATTGAAGTTGGAGGAGCATCAAAGGTAAAACCATTTTTAGAAATTTCATTAAAAAATTTTATAGCCTCATGTTTTCTAAACTCCATAAAATGCTTTCTTACTTTGTCTTTATACTCAAAACTTTCCTTAGTAATCAATCCACTGGCAATTGTATTATAATTACTTAGATATTGGACTATTGATAACAATTCTATTCTAGGATCTACTGAAATATTTAAAGAATTTTTTGTTTTAACTATTGGTTCCATAAGAATAACACTATTATCAGTTGATGTTTTTATAGAACCACAAGCAGTCATTATATTTGATATTACAATACAGATAACTACAAATAAAATTAAAGATTTTCTATTCACCTTAACCCCTCCATAACTAATAGTTATTTACTAAATCTAACATTTCCAGATGAAGTACTAATATCAATAGATTTTTCCCCTGAACCTATTGTAGCTCTAAATCTGCCTTTATCGTTTTCTTGTATATTGATATTTCCAAATGTAATAAAATCACCTGAAGAAGTAGTGCCTTGGATAGTGTAACTAGGATTATCACCTAAACTAATAGATATATCACCAGAACTAGTGGATAATTTCATATTTTCTTTTGACTTTTCATTATCTAAAGAAATATGACCAGAGTTAGTAGATATTTTAAGTTCACCTATACAATCTTCTAACTCTATATCTCCAGAAGTAGATGATAAGTCTAATTTTTTGCCTTCAACATTTTTATACCTTTGTTCACCAGAATTAGTAGACACTTTAATCTCGCCTACACAATTTTTTAATTCTATATCTCCAGAACTAGCTGATAAGTCTAGTTTTTGACCCTCAACATTTTCAAATCTTTGTTCGCCAGAACTAGATTTAGATTCAACTTCACCTATGGAATTTTTTAATGTAATGTCTCCAGAAGTAGCAGTTAAAGTTAATTTATTGCCTTCAAGATTTTCCAGATGCTGTTCGCCAGAATTAGAGGAAATGTTGAAGTTTTTTCCAGCTAAAC
The DNA here is from genome assembly GCF_009695605.1 of Tissierella pigra. Taxonomy (GTDB): domain Bacteria; phylum Bacillota; class Clostridia; order Tissierellales; family Tissierellaceae; genus Tissierella; species Tissierella pigra. Next base: position 25,814 of record NZ_VUNQ01000016.1, on the reverse strand, counting down.
CTTTCATATAAATATCTCCAGAAGTAGCAGTGACATGAAAGTTACCATTATAAGATTTCGGTACAAAAATTTCTAAAATAACATCAGAAGTTACTACAGAATAATTATTCCTATTTGTTTTAAGTTTAATATCTAAACTATTAGACGTTTTGTCTACATTTAAAGTTGGTACTATATTGGTTTTCATTTTACCATAATAATGAATACCAACATCATCTCTTTCCTCAGAAGTTATCTTAACATCAATAAAATCAGGAGAAACTATTATAGTATCTATTCCAGTTATTTCAGCTTGAGTTTCTTCATCGATAGTTTCCCATTTTAAATTTCTGGAATTTATACCGAACCAGTTCCAGTTACTAAAAAATGATTTGTTTTTTTCCTTAATATTAACACCATTTAAGCCAATAGAAACCTGTTCATCTCCATCCTTAACTTTGACTCCATCCCAACCAATAGAAACACCATTCTTTCCATCGTTGACTTTAATGCCGTTCCAACCAATGGAAACTTGATCATCCCCATCTTTAACTTGTATTCCATCTTCATCTATTTTTACTATTTCATCATTAGATCTAACATTGACCCAGTTAATAGAATTAGAGCCTATAAACTTATAATTGTCATTATATCTTAAAGATAATATGCCTACTCCAAAAGCAACTAAAACAACTACTGCTAAAATTGAAACAACTTTTTTAGTATTCATTTTCTAAACCTCCCAACTTATTGATTAGTTCTAAATTCCATTTAATATATTTAATTGTAAGTTGATATAATAGTTTCGTTAAATATACAGATAGTATAATTCCCAATGTACCTAATGCAAGTAATCCTATACCAAAAGCTATGGAAGTAAGAATATGAGGTGTAGGTATTGGAGTAAAAATACTAATTGGAAAACCAAATAAAACTACAAATCCACTTACTATAATACTGATACCAACTCCATAAAAACTAAGAAGGACACCTGCTAAACCTAAATAAGGTCCTGCTACTATTATTATATTAAAGGCTATTAGTCCTATGGTAACCAGTAGTCTTTTTGTATCATTACTGGAATAATTTGTATTATCCATATTTTGGGTATCATTATAGCCATATATTGTTTTGTAATTATTGGCAACTTCCATAGGGTCTCCTAGTTCTTTTGATATTTCTTCTTCCGATTTGCCTTTTGAAATACCCATACGAAAGTGTTCTTCATAGTCTGAAAAAATATCTTCTAGCTCAGATATAGGTAATCCTTGAAGATAGTACATTAGTCTATCTAAGTATTCTTGTTTATTCATGATAAATCACCCCTTAATATATTATTTACCCCGTCAATAAAACTTTCCCATTCAATGACTAATTCTTCAAGAACTTCCATACCCCTTTCAGTTAATTTATAGTATTTTCTCGGAGGTCCTTCTTGAGATTCTTCTAGGTAATTTGTGACATAGCCTTCAGTTCTAAATTTCCTTAGTAGAGGATAGATGGTTCCCTCTGAAATATCTATATATTGAGAGATATGTTCTACTAGTTCATAGCCATAAAAATCCTTTTTCTCTAATAAGGAAAGAACACAAAGCTCTAATACACCTTTTTTAAATTGAATGTTCATTGGCATATCTCCTTTTATTTTCTTAACTACACTATATCATATGCTACCTTTCATTACAAGGTACTAAAATAAAAAAATAGAGAGGAATTAAAAAGTTAATTCTTCTCTATGAACACTTATACTTAAAACTATACCTATACAAATCATATTAGATAGCTGGAAAGTTCCTCCATAGCTCATAAAAGGAAGGGGAATACCTGTTATTGGCATAAGCCCAATGGTCATGCCTATATTTTCCCATATATGGAAAAGAAACATTGCAGCAAATCCGATTATCATTAATGAACCAAATAAATCCTTAGATTTTCTAGATATTGCAATAAATCTATTAAGTAGTATAAAATATAGGATAATTAGTCCAAAACCCCCCATAAATCCCAGTTCTTCTACAATTACAGCAAATATATAGTCAGTTTGTTTTTCAGGGATATAATTAAATTGAGTATATACTCCTTGAAATAATCCTCTGCCAAAGATTTTCCCTGAACCAATGGCAACTCTACCCTGCATAGCTTGATATCCAGAATTAGGTAGATCTCTTTCAGGATCTATAAAGTTAAATATACGATCCTTCTGATATTGATCTAGCTTAAACCATAGAACAGGAAGACTTAAAAGCCCTAAAGATATTGCATAGCCAATATACCGCCATTTCACTCCAGCAATAAACAACATAGCAGCTATAAAAAATATAAATACCATTGCAGTACCAGCATCAGGCTGCATAAGAATAAGAACTACTGGAAAAAAGGCAAAGCCCAATATCTTTAACAATATAAAAGGTTCATTTATACTATCTTTATGATTATCTATAAATTTAGCTAGGGATATAATTAAACCAATTTTTACAAACTCTGCTGGTTGAAACCTAACAGGTCCAATTTTCAGCCAAGACCTTGCACCCCATTGATCTTCTCCAATTCCAAATATAAGAACAGCCACAAGAAGTAGATTACATATTACATAAATAGGTATATAAAGTTTTCCTAGAAATTCATAATCAAGTAGAACAAGTATAGCAATTACAACTAGCCCTAAAATTGTAGCTATTCCTTGAGTTTTGACATTACTCATAGTTTCGTGACTTAAAGTAGCACTCATTATCATAAGCAGACCATAAGCACAAAGTAATAGCATAGTGAAAAATAAGGTATAATCAAAATTTTTGTAGGCTTTTTTCTTTAAATTAAACATAATATTTCTCCCTTTCTCAACACTAATGAATATTATAACATATTTTAATCTATTGAAGTAGTTAAAAATAAATGACAATGTGGTATTATATATAAAGAAAGGGTGATAAGATATGTTAAATATTGGCTGTCATTTATCCATTTCAAAGGGATATTATAATGCAGCATTAGAGGCAGTATCCATAGGAGCTAATACATTTCAATTCTTTACTAGAAACCCTAGAGGGGGGAAGGCAAAAGAAATTGATATAAAAGATATAAATAAACTTAAAGAGTTGATGAATGAATATAAATTTGCACCACTTTTTGCTCATGGAGCATATACTATGAATCTTTCCTCAAATAAGGAAGAAACTAGGGAATTTGCAAATATGATTTTAAAGGATGATTTGGAAAGGCTAAGAATAATTCCAAACACTTATTATGTATTCCATCCAGGTTCTCATGTGGGGCAGGGCAGTGAAAAAGGTGTAGAAATTATAGTAGATGCCTTAAATAATGTCATAAGTGAGGACAATAATACAGTGATTTTATTAGAAGGAATGTCAGGTAAGGGAACAGAAATAGGCAGAAATATGGAAGAGCTTAAATCCATAATAGATGGTGTAAAATACAATAAAAACCTTGGCATATGTATAGATACCTGTCATTTATATTCTGCTGGATATGATATAGTTAATAACTTAGATGGAGTGCTTCAAGAAATAGATAATATAATTGGTATAGATAGAATTAAGGCAGTACATCTAAATGATAGTAAAGTAGAATTTGCTTCTAATAAGGATAGACATGAGGTTATAGGAGAAGGCACCATAGGTTCTGATACTATAATAAATGTTATAAATCATCCATTATTAAAAGATTTACCCTTTAATTTAGAAACCCCAAATGAATTAGATGGATATAAGAAAGAAATTGAAATTCTTAGAAGGGAATATAAATGGGAGAACTAAACCAATATATATTAGAAAAATCTAAAGAGCTAAATATAGATATTTGTGGATTTACAGATTCATTGCCCTTATATAATTTAGAAGAGTATCTACTGTATAGGGAAAAAAATAATGTAAAGACTGAATTTGAGGAAAAAGATATAAATAAAAGAATAGACCCGAGACTTACTATGGATAATTGCAAATCAATAATAGTTCTTGGACTATCCTATAATATAGATTATGATGAAAAACCAGATTATCTGTTAAGAGGAAAATTATCAAAATCAAGTTGGGGAATTGACTATCACTTAGTTTTAAGGAAAAAGATAGAAAGTCTTGTTGAAGAAATAAAAAAGAAAATAGACTTCCAGTATAAATATTTTGTAGATACAGGGCCTTTAATAGATAGAGAGCTAGGTAGAAAATCTGGTATTGGATATTATGGTAAAAACTGTTCCATAATAAATAAAGAATACGGTTCTTTTATATTTTTAGGATATATATTAACTAATTTAAATTTAGATATAAGTAAAGAGGCAGAATCTGAATGTGGTGATTGTAATTTATGTATCAATGCTTGTCCTACAGGTGCTTTAGAAGAACCATACAAGCTAAATCCTAAAAGATGTATATCATATTTAACTCAAACAAAGAGTAATATACCTATAACTTTGAGGGAAAAGATGGGGATGAAAATATATGGATGTGACACCTGTCAATTAGTTTGTCCAAAGAACAAAGGTATAAAAAAATCCAATCATGAAGAGTTTATTCCGATACTGACTAAGGGTTATATGAATCTAGAAGAATTACTTACCATATCCAATAAAGAATTTAAAAGGAAATATGGAACTATGGCAGGAAGCTGGCGAGGGAAGTCTATATTAAAAAGAAATGCCATAATAGCTTTAGGCAATATGAAAAGAACAGAGAATATTCAATTGTTAGTAAATTTGTTAAAGGATGAAAGCCCTGAAATAAGAGAATATTCAGAATGGGCCATAGTAAATATTTTTTTAACAATCAGTCAAAAATCGATTTAATAAATATAAAAGATGTGTTATAATATATCTCGAAAGAAGAAATTTAAGGAGGTTATACTATGTCTAATATTCATGAATTAAGTTATTTAAAGGAAAAGATAGAAGAACTGAAGAAGGATGGAGTATATAGAACGTTGCCAGTGATGGAAACAGCAAGTGAGGCAGAAGTAATACTAAACGGAAAAAAAGTTATAAACTTATCATCAAATAACTACCTTGGATTCGCTAATAATGATAGAATAAAAAAGGCAGCTATTGCAGCAATAGAAAAGTATGGTGCAGGTTCAGGAGCTGTTAGAACTATAATAGGAAATATGGATATTCATGAAGATTTAGAGAAGCTTTTAGCTAAATTTAAAAAAGATGAAGCTGCATTTTTATATCAATCAGCTTTTAATTGTAATGCTGGTACTATTCAAGCTATAACTGAACCAGGAGATATTATAATATCTGACGAATTAAATCATGCTTCAATAATAGACGGTTGTAGATTATCAAAAGCTTCAAAAACTGTTTTCAAACACTCTGATATGGACAGTTTAGAAGAAGTTTTGAAAGAGTCAAGAAAAAACTATAAAAATATCTTAATCATTACTGATGGTGTTTTCAGTATGGATGGAGACATAGCTAAACTTCCTGAAATAGTAGAATTAGCGGAAAAATATGAAGCTATGACATATGTAGATGATTCTCATGGTTCTGGAGTATTAGGTGAAAGCGGAAGAGGTACTATAGACCATTTTGGATTACATGGTAGAGTAGATTTCTCAATGGGATGTCTTTCAAAAGGAATCGGAGTAATGGGTGGATATGTATCAGGTTCACAAACTATGTATGATTGGTTAAGCCATAGAGCAAGACCAGTACTATTCAGTACATCATTACCACCAGCAGTTGTTGGAGCTGTTACAGAAGCAGTAACTATGTTAATGGAATCAACAGAATATACAGATAAACTTTGGGAAAATGCAAGATATTGGAAAGAAAAAATTGGCAGCTTAGGATTTAATACAGGACATAGTGAGACTCCAATTACTCCAGTAATTATAGGAGACGAAGCAAAGACTATGGAATTCAGTAGAAAATTACTAGAAAATGGGGTTTTCGTATCAGGTATTGTATTCCCAACAGTTCCAAAAGGAACAGGAAGAGTTAGATGTATGGTAACTGCAGCTCATACAAAAGAACAACTAGATAGAGCAGTTGAAGTGTTTGAAAAAGTAGGAAAAGAAATGAATATATTAAAATAATTAAGGGGAGAATAATTCTCCCTTTTTCTTTTACATAAAAATAATATAGATTAGGAGATAATAAAATGATAATAGGTTCTTGCTCATTGAAGATAATAATATATGAATCTAATTCTCTAAAGGATAAGAGACAAGTAATTAAAAGCATAATGGGAAGACTACAATCAAGATTTAATATATCCATAGCAGAAGTAGATTTAAATAATAGTTGGCAATCTTCCATAATAGGATTTGCCTGTGTAACAAATGATGTTAATCATGCTAACGAAATTTTATCAAATGTAATTAAGTTTATAGATGATGATGGTAGGGTAGAAATAGTAGAGCATGAAATAGAAATATTGTAGGTGATAAAATGAAGAAGATGTTATCAAAAGAAGAAATAAAAGTAGTTTTAGAAAAACTAGACGAAAGGTTTCCAGATGCAAAGGCAGAGCTAAACTATACTAATCCATTTGAACTATTAATAGCGACTATACTTTCAGCACAATGTACAGATGTTCAAGTAAATAAGACTACATCCGTACTATTCCAAGAACTTAAAACACCAGAGGATTATATAAAGTTATCAGAAGAAGAAATAGGAAAAAGAATTAAATCCTGCGGATTTTATAAAACTAAGGGAAAGAATATATTGGAAACCTGTAGATTACTTATGGAAAATCATAATAGCCAAGTACCTGATACTATGGAAGAATTGACTAAACTCCCAGGAGTAGGTAGAAAAACTGCAAATGTAGTATTATCAAATGCCTTTGATATACCAGGCATTGCCGTAGATACTCATGTTTTTAGAGTGGCTAATAGAATAGGATTAGCCGATAGTAAAAATGTTTTAGATACAGAAAAGGATTTAATGGATAATATAGATAAACAAATATGGTCAAAGGCTCATCATTTACTAATCTTTCATGGAAGAAGAATTTGTAAAGCTAGAAAACCTTTATGTGATATATGCCCTATAAGGGAATATTGCTTTTATTATGAAAGGGACGTTCAAGAATAGATGAATATTAGTTTAGAATATATAGATAGACCTTAGATAATAATAAAATGAATAATAATAAATCAATTTATGAGTAATAAACATTGAAGCCATATAAATATAATATATAAGAATAAATTTATGTAAAAATTGATTATTATAATTCGGAGGTAATATATGAAAAAGTCCATAATTATATTATTATCTATTTCTATAATATTAGTGGCTACAATCTTAGGAGCAGGAATTTATGTTTACAAAAACATTTTAAATATAAACACCATTTATAAAGGTGTAAAAATAGATGGTTATAGTGTAGAGAACAAAACAAAAGAACAAGCCTTAGAGTTTATAAAGAAAACAAAAGAAGCTGAAATTCAAGAAAAATATATGAATTTGTTATATGGTGGAAAAATATATAAAATAAATTTGAAGCAGATAGGATTTTCCTATGAATATGATAGTGCTGTTAGTCATGCTTTTACTTTAGGCAGAGAAGGAAACTTTATCAAAAGATTAAGGGATATAAAAAAGTTAAAGACAGGTCTGGATATTCCTCTTAAATCCTTTTATAGTGAAGATAAGATAGAAAATATATCAAAAAACATTTCCCGGGAAATAAATATAGAACCTATAGACGCTAAGATAAATTTTAATAAAGGAAAAATTACAGTTACAGATCATACAGTTGGAAAAAAAGTTGTTTTGGAAGATTTAGTTACTTTAATAGATAAAAATATATATGAATTAAAAGATATAGAGATTCCAGTTAAAGATATAGTGCCTAATCTTACAAAAGAATTTTTAAGTAGAATAAATGGAGTAATAGGGGAATACTCCACGTCTTTTAAAGGAAGTAGTAAAGGAAGAATAGAAAATATTAGGTTATCAGCTGAAGCAATTAGTAATAAACTTATTTTACCTGGACAAGAATTTTCATATAATAATACCACTGGACCAAGAACTCAAGAGTCTGGATATAAAGAAGCAAATGTAATTATAGGGGGAGAGTTAACTCCAGGGCTTGGTGGGGGAGTTTGTCAAACTTCAACTACCATGTATAACGCATTATTATTAGCTGACCTTACGATTATAGAAAGAAGTCCCCATTCAATCCCAGCAAGGTATGTACCTTATGGTCAAGATGCAGCAGTTTCCTATGGATATTTAGATTTGAAATTTAGAAATGACTTTGATTTTCCAATATATACTTATTCAAAAATAACAGGAAATCAAATATATATTTATATTTATGGAGATATAAATACTAAGAATTATCAAGTAAAAATAAATCCACAGATTGTAGAGACTATACAACCTAAAACTGAAACAATATATGATGGAAAATTGTCTCCAGGTGAGAAGATAAATATACAAAAAGGAAGAACAGGATATAAAGTTAATACCTATAAGACTATTATGAAAAACGGAAAAGTGGTGTCTAAAAAACAAATCACCACGGATCATTATAGAAAAAAAGATTATATATATAAAATAGGGCCTTACTTACCTGCCAATTCTAATAATTAGTGATATAATATGATTAGGTATAATTATAGAAAGGTGGAGTAGTAAGTGTCAGAAACCAATGAATTATTTGATAAAAAAGTGAATTGTCCTATATGTAAAAGAGAATTTACAACTAAAAAAGTAAGGACATCGAGATTAAGGCTTATAAAAAGGGATGAGGACTTTTTAAATCATTATAGCACGGAAAATCCTATAAAATATAGTGTGTTTGTATGTCCCCATTGTGGATATGGAGCTTTAGAAACTAGATTTGAAGATATTAAACCTAGCGAAATAGAAATAATTAGAAAGAATATATCTCCTAAATGGTATAAAAGAGATTTTGGTGGAATAAGGAATTTAGAAGAATCAATAGAGACTTATAAATTAGCATTACTTGCTGCAAATTTAATAAATGCAAAAAAAATTGAAATTGCAAATATTTGCTTAAATCTTGGATGGCTATATAGATTAAGTGAAAAAAATGATGAGGAGATAAGATTTCTAACTTTAGCAAGAGATACTTTTATAGATGTATATAATAATGAATCTTTAATAGGAACTAATATGGATGAAAGTAAACTATGCTATTTAGTAGGTGAGTTATCTAGAAGAATAGGTGAGAAAGATAAGGCTTCATCTTGGCTTCGCATTTGTATAGAACTTCCAACTACAAAAATGAATCCAGGCTTAGATGATATGGCTAGGGAACAGTGGAGATTAGTTAAAGAGATGGAATAATGAAAAAGGATCATTTTACAGTTAAAAAGATAATTAATATATCTATTTGAAAAATACTTAATACATAGAATACAAAGGGGATTGGGAATATGGAAGCTGAAAAATTTAGAATGAAACTACTGACGACAGTCAATGATAATATAAATATTTTGCAAACCCATAATAAAGATTGGACAGTGAAAGGATTTATAGATATATATAAAAATATATATACAATTTCCGTTGATACAAAAGTAGTAAGCAAGATTATGGAGTTAATGTTGTTTCCTATTATACATAAGTTTGCAGTTGATAATGACTTAAAGATTGAACTTGCAGAATACCAGAATCATTATCCCGATATAACTTTTATATGCAAAGATGGGACAAAATATGCATTAGACATCAAATCAACTTATAGAACAAGTGATACTACTGTAAATGGATTTACACTGGGAGCATTTACTGGATATTTCAGAAATAGACAAAGTAATAAAAATATACTTTATCCTTATGAACAGTATTCTAAGCATTTTGTATTGGGTATTATTTATACTAAGCAAGATGGAGCTATAGATGAAAGAGAAATATATACTTTAGAGGATATAGAAGATATTCTTTCAGTAGTGACGAATATAGAATTCTTACTACAGGAAAAGTATAAAATAGCAAATACACGACCTGGATCTGGAAATACAAAGAATATTGGAGGCATTACCAACATAAAAAAACTTAAAGAGGGAGAAGGACCATTTTCAAAGCTAGAAATAGATATATTCGATGATTATTGGATGTATTACATGACAAAAGATATGATGGAAGAAGGTAAGCCACCCTATAAAAACTTAAAAGAATATATAGAATATAAGAAAAAGTCTCCCAATCTTAGTGTTGAAGATGTTGAAGAAGAAGATTTAATAGTGGAAGATGAGGAGTAAATTAGGAAGGTGATTTAAATAGAGCAGTTAATACTTAAAGGAGTAGAAGAATTTGAAGATGCAAATAACAGTCAAAGCTTTGAGAACTATTATTTCCCTACAACAAGATTTCAAGGTAGTAAGGCAAAGATAATAGACTGGATATGGTTTAACACTAAAGATTTTAAATTTAGGACTGTATTAGATGCTTTTGGTGGAACAGGCTGCGTCTCTTTTATGTTTAAACAGCAAGGAAAGCAAGTGTATTACAATGATATATTAAAATTTAACTATATAATAGGAAAAGCATTAGTTGAGAATACACATGAACAACTAGAGGAAGATGATATTGAATATATATTGGCAAAACATGATATTAAATATCCATCTTTTATTCAAGATAATTTTAAAGATGTTTTTTTTCTAGAGGAAGAAAATCAATGGTTAGATATGGTTATCACAAATATAAGAAATATAGACAATGAATATAAACAAGCAATAGCATGGTTTGGATTATTTCAATCATGTATAATAAAAAGACCTTATAATCTGTTCCATAGGGCTAATCTTTATGTAAGGACAGATGAAGTTAAAAGGAGCTTTGGCAATAAAACCACATGGGATAAATCATTTAAAGACCATTTTGTTAATTTTGTAGATGAGGCAAATAGAGCAGTGTTTGATAATAATCAGGAATGTAAATCCTTGAATTATGATGTTTTAGAGTTACCAATTGAGGACTATGATTTTGATTTGGTCTATATAGATAGTCCTTATATTACATCTAAGGGCGTGGGTACAGATTATTTAGACTACTATCATTTTTTAGAAGGAATGTTAGACTATGACAATTGGGAAAATAAAATTCTTCCAAAGTATAAACATAAGCCATTAAAGGGAAAAGGCGAAAGTCCATGGACTAAAAAGAATGAAATACTAGATGCCTTTGATAAGTTATTTAAAAGGTATAGAGATTCAATTTTAGTGGTATCTTACAGGTCAGATGGAATTCCATCCTGTGATGAAATATTAAATTTACTAAAGAAATATAAAAAAAATATCAGAGAATTAAAAAAGACTGATTATAAATATGCATTATCACATAAGAAAACTGAAGAGATTTTATTTATAGCAGAGTAGGAATTAAGAAAAGAGTAGTATAGTATCTACTCTTTTTTGTTGTTTAAATTCCATAATTCAGCCTAATAATTAAGAGGTAATGTCTAGTTTTGTCGATTGGATTGAAAATAATATAGCCATATGTTAGCTTAATAGTACGTAGTGTTAAGATATTAAAATCTAATTAAGAAAAGAGGCCATAGATATGGAAAACAATATTGAACCAATTAAATACTTTAAAAGAAAAAATATCAAATCAATAGATATGATTAAACTATTTATATATCAACATGCTGCTGTTTATACAATTTTATTATTTTTAATTATAATTGAATTCATATTAAATACTAAAGGATATTCAATGTATAAAGGCATTTTATATCAAGTCGATAAATCTACTATTAACATTACGTTTTGGACAGGTGTTCGTATTTGTTTAATTTCGCCATTTATAGAAGAATTTGTTTTTAGAGATTTAATATTGAGATTACTAAAAAAATATGGAGTCAAATTTGCTATAATAACTCAAGCATTAATATTTGGTATTCTTCATAACAATATAATTACAATTGTACATACTACAGTATTCGGGATATTATATGGATATATTGCAGTTAAGACCAATTCAATTGTAGTAACAACTATTTTACATATAATGCAGAATTCATTTACTGTTTTTATGGGTATGACTATATTAAAAAATGTAGTAAATGTAGACTTAGCACAAATCCTAATGGCGATAATATATCTTATAGTAGCAATAATAACTTTATATCACTCTAACTGGAAAATTAGAGTAGGTGATGAAATAAATATTGATGTAAAAGAGATTTTATTAAAATATAAATCAAATAAGTAATGGGGTAGAGTAGAGAGGAAGGCTATGAAAAAAGATATTAAGAATTTATCATTTGTTAAAGTATCTTTGAAGGATAGAATTTTTTATCTTAACCTGGGAATATTTTCAACTTTAATTCTAACTAGTTCTAACGAAATTTGGAATAGTGAAATAGGTTACTATGTGCAAAAAGTATTTAGAATAATTACATCTATTGTTTTCGCTATTATATTTATATTAAATATAATAGACTTAAATCGAAGGCTAAAGAATAAAAAAGATTTATATAATAAAAAACAAATTTTTAAAATGATATTTGGAGCCTCAATTGAACTTATAACACTGATTCTTGTTATTATAGCAAATATAAAGTATATATAGATTCTCATAAATTAAATTTATAGTAAAGCAGTTAAAATATCAAAAGACACTTTTTTTCATCTTGAATTTAAGGTGATAGAAGTGTCTTTTATATTTATCTAACTTATCTTAGAAAAAATATTTAAAGAGTTATTTTCTATAGCAGGAATAATATTTTATTTTTATTACTAAAATTCAATGGCTAGTCCAATATTGAAGAAATAATGCCCAGTTTTGTAGATTGTATTGAAAAGAAATTAACAAGATGATACTTTAATAGACAGAAGGAGCAATTGAATTAATTACTCAAATGTTAGATAAAGTATCATTTTTTTCATTTATATATGGAATGAATAGAGAAGAAGATAAGTAGATATATGATTATAGTTTGAAATTTTATTATAAATGATAGTTAAATTAGTAGCATTAGTAGGCATAGAAATATTAAGTAGGATTTATCCTACTTAGAATAGCAGCAGAAATTACCATGCAACAAATTATAATTGCTTTTATTATTATACCAAAAAGGATGTTTGAGATTAATTTATCTAAAAATCCATTTGCAAATGGATTTATTGGATATATTCAGGAATAGCAGGCACTGCTGAAGCAAAAAATGCTTTTAAGAATATCTTAAAGAGTGAAGGTTTGACACAAGTGATTTTTATATTCAAATAACAGATGGTGGGTCATAGGGTATGGAATTGTTACCTCTAGAGGTTTGCGGGATAGCTGGAACTGATGAAAAACCTATTATGATGATTGGCCATACTTATATAGACTATATTTCATTTGATTTTAGTATATCTATTATCTATAGTAAAAGATAATAACAAACCATTAGCGGTATTGGAAACGAGAATATATAGGAAAATGAATACAAAAAACATAATAATATGTTCTTTTACTATACTTTTACTAATGACGATTCTAAATAACAAGATTATTATGATTTGAGACTAGAAATATAAATATAAATTATGTTCAGGGGAGAAAATTAAGATAAAGAGAATTATCGAAAAAATTTTTATTTAAGGAGGAAAATAATGGGAGACTTTAAAGATTTTGATCTTGATTTAAAGAAGGTAAAAAATAACAGACATTCTGGAGAGGTTTCTCCAAATTATAATACTTGGGATGTTTCAGCGATAATATGTATACCTATTACAGAGGTTATTCTTAGCATTCCTGATTGTCCACCTAATCCTTCATATGGTGGAAATAGAGGATGTGGACCAGGTACTTCAGCAAATAGTAGAGTTGTTGATGAATAGTTAGAAAATAGGGTTGTTGATAAATAGTTAGAAAAGCAGTGAATTAAAATGAAAAAGATAATTCTCTTTACTTGATTATATATAAATAAATTAGTCTAATGTGTTAGTGAATTTAAGACTAGATAAATTTACCAATTATTTTTTAAAGAAAGATACCTCTTATTAAGAAAGCAACTTGGAGATATGATTCAAATATAAGTTCGTTAATATGTCTTAGATTTATGTTATTCCACATCATTTTATTGATATTAAGTTATCCAGATAATTGTGAAAAAGTGGTCTCAATTTGTCTTCTGAGTTTGAACATATGTTGACGAATCCATTTTTGATGAGAGTTTCTAGCATTATCTATTTTTATAAATAGTAGCCAAATTTCTTTTCCAGTCTCTAAATCTAGAGATAAGTGTTTATTGGAATACCCCATATAACTTAGAATAGTTATATGCTCATAGATTTCAACCAACTCCCATATAGCTTCTCTATAATCAATATTGGTGGAGTAAGGACAAAATCTATAACATAACCATCAACTGTAGTAAGAGTATGTAGTTTAAATCCATAATAAGTTTCTTTTTTGGAGGTACAATATCCATAGGTCGCATCAACCTTAAAATATTTATGAAAAGGTGTTATATCAAACTTACATACATGACTAGGAATGCTATCTACAATTCTAACAGATTTATCTGGTATCCTAGAACTTTGGTAAGTTGTTTACGGATTTCATCAATCATTGAGTGTAAAGCCCAGCGGGTTCTGTTAAATATAGTTCTACTGCAGAATTTTGGAAATAAGTCTTTTGGATTTTTATACAGAACTCCAACCAAGCTTTTTCTGAATCAATGAGGAGTAATTCACCAACGATACTAATGGTAATTATTTCACTATCATTTAGGATAGCATCCTTGATATTGTGGCGTTCTTTAATGTATGTTGGAGTAATTTTCTTGGTAAATGTCATCAATTAGGATATAAACGACTGTAATAAAGTCTTTTAAATCAGTAACTTCTTTGTTAAAATATTTATTAAAAAACTCTAGCATATGTTATCCTTCTAACTTAATTCCTTTGTCGATATTAATGATAGATTAACATAATTGTTGGAGTTTTTATATTTGTAAATTTTAACTAGCACAACGAGCTAACTCAGGTCATAATAGGATATTTAATATAATAAGATAATAAATTATAGACTCAACTTTTGCTTTTAGGAGGAGAATAGTATGGAAAAATTAGATTATAATATATTGGCTATAGTTGGAAGTAACAATCCTAAATCATATACTTATAAAATAACTAAGGAATTATTAGAAAGAATTAAAAAAGAAAAATTTAACTTTAGCATAGAGATTATTTTTTTACATGATTATGATATTAAGTATTGTCATGGATGCATGAATTGCTTTAATCGAGGTTTCTGTCCACTTGACCAAGAAGATGAATTTAACATAATAAAAGAAAAACTTCATAGATCGGATATTATTATATTTTCTACACCTGTTTATGCTCATGCATTGCCTGGAATTATGAAATCTTTTATAGACAGGATCTCAAGCAGCTTACATTTATTGGAATATGCAGGTAAATTAGGTTTTACAGTTACAACCACTGAAGGAAACGGGCAGGAAGTAGTGAGTAAATACATTCGGGGCTTACAATCGGGATTAGGGATAAAGAATTTAGATAATTTTATTTTTGCTAGATTAAAGAATGAATTTAAAAGTTTTATTGAAAGTAGTTCTAGTGATTTTATTAAAAGAGTAGAGGACAATTATGGATATTCTAATGACTTACTAGAGGATTCTTTTATATTTTTTAAGAAGATGTTTACAGGAGTTCATGAAGATATAGAATTATATCAATCTTTGAAAAATAAATATGAATGTAATTATTGGAATCAAAGGTGGATTCAAGAATGTGACTCTTTTCAAGAATTTGCTAGAAAAAATAGAAAGATAAATGTTAAATAATAAAAATAAAGGAGAAAGATATGGATAGTCTGAATTATATGAATTTATCTGAAAAAAATTTGAAGAAGGTGGACGAGATATTAAAGTGGTATTTTAAATATATTGAAAGAAAATATGATTCAGAAGAAATTAATCCTAAGGATTATGCTGATTTTCTTATTGGTATTTCAGAATCGTACCCTATTTTAGAAAATAAAAGCAAATGGGAAGTAATAGGATATGACCTGTGCAAAGCAATAAAGCAAAAAATTGAAAGTGAAGTAGGAATAAATAATATAACTTCTATGTATTCAGGATTGGGATATATGAGTTTTGCTGTTAATTTATATTATGAAAGGACAGGCAATTTAGAAAGATTCTCTAATTCTTTAAATAAAGCACTATTAGAATGTAACTTTGCTTATGTACAATACTTACTAGAAAATAATCAGTCTGTGCAAATGAGCATGTATGATGTTATATTAGGAGTTGCAGGTACATTATATTATCTATTGGATTTTGATTGGAATGAAGATGAATATAAAAAGATAGTAGCAATCTCTGATTATTTAGTAGGACTAACGAATTATCATAAACATAATATGTATGATGTTATTAATTTTCATATTAAGAAAGAAAATCAGTTTAGACTTGAAGAAAAAAATGATTTTCCAAATGGAAATTTTAATTTTGGGTTGGCACATGGAATGATAGGGCCTTTAATTACCTTATCTAAAGTGTATCATAAAAAGATAGAAGTAGAAGGTATTGAAAAGGCGATTGATGAATTATTTAACATTTATGATCAATATAAAAGATATAAAGGAAATATAGCAATTTGGCCTAGCCAACTTTCTTTTGAGGATTATATACGCAGAGATTATGATAAAGATGTCAGACCTATTATATCAAGTTGGTGTTATGGAAACCTAGGAATAGCTAGAGGCTTAGAATTAGCAGCTATGTATATAGGGGATAATAGAAAACAAGAGGTATATAAACAAGATTTAATTAATATTGTCAACCAAGATGTAGAAGATTATAGACTTATTACACCAATACTATGTCATGGATATGGAAGCGTTTTAGCTATACGTATAATGGCATATAGGGATACTAAAGATATAAGCTTTATTGAAACAATAGATGATAATTTAGAAATTATATTTAACATGTTTAGCGAAAAAAATAGATATGGTTTTATAAATAGACAAATTATGCAAGATGGGAATCAAATTATTGAAACTAATAAAGAAGACATGAGCCTTATGGAAGGAACAACAGGGATTGTATTAGCTTTATTAAGTACAATTATAGAAGATACATCATTTGGGAAATTAATGCTAATAAAGTAAGGTGCTTAGAGATAAAACCATAATATGATAAATCAGTAGATGAAATGAATAATAAGGTTTATTATTAAAAATCATTGTATGATGACTTATCTGTTCATGTTATTTTTGAATATGGACTGTATTTTATTTTAAGTGTTTAATGCATTTTAATGTTATATATTTTATTAGTTAAAGAATCTATAAAAAATCAAAGAGGTGATATTGTGAAATACAAGTGTAAAGACATTTTTATGATAAGAACACCAGCTTTATCAATAGACAAGCTCTCACAACTACTAACTAAAAATGATATATCAGAATTCGTTAGTGATGAAAGTATGTATGGCTTTCTCAATGAAAGTCTATTAGTATCAAGTAAGTCTTTGCAAAGATCCCTTAATATGGATATAAAAAATAAGAAAAAAGAAAAGGCTTATAATCTTAGTTTGCTAAAGTACATAACTAGAGCATCATCTAGACCAACTCCTTATGGATTATTTGCAGGTGTAGCATTGGGGAAATTTTCAGACAGTGAAAAAGAAGATACTGTTATTATAGACGAGAGTAGAGCTATCAGGGATGCTAAGATAGATACTTATTGGATATGTCATCTAATACATGAATTAGAAAAAAATCATGAAGTACTATCGAAATTACAATTACAGTTTAATACCATTTGTTATAGATATGGAGATCGGATAAATAACCCATATTTTTCTAATCATGGGAATGCTGATAATCTCAAAAATTATGTAGAAGAAAATAATATAAGATATTCTCCGCTAATTGATATCATAAAAGAAAACTCAAAATCTTTTATAGCTTATAAAGATTTAAAGTTCAAGATATGTGAAATATATAAAGGGATACCAGAGCATGTTGTGGATAATACGCTTGGTATGTTAGTTGAAAATGAGTATTTACTGACGGATTTGAGGTTACCTGCTTATTGTAATGATGGTTTAGGGCATGTTATCTCGAAGCTAAAAAACAATAAAAAGATTGAAGATATAACAAATAATTTAAAGGAATTGAAATTACTAATAGATACGTATAATAAAAATACAACTTTTGTAGAAAATATTGAGATTATAGAAAATATATATGAAATTATGGAGAAACTGCATATAACAAAAGATTATTTGGAGGTTAATAGAGGATTAATTTTAGAAAAAAACACTTTACCTATGTCCTTAAAGAAAAGGATTGAAGATTTTGTTAATGTTTTTTGTAATCTTTATTTAGAAAGTGAATACTATTCTAAACTAGATAAATTTATAGATATATTTTCCGAAAATTATGGATTAAATGTAGAAGTCCCTCTAACTGAAATAATTGATCCTAATGGATTTAATGGATTATCTTTAGTGGAAGGAAGAGCTAGGTCAATATCTGAAAGAGATAAAAAAATTAGAAAAGTTATAGATAGTAAAATTATATTTGCATTGATGAATAATCAAGAAGATGTAATTTTAAATAAAGATGATTTTACAAGAATTATAGAAAAATATCCAGAAAAAACCCCCCCTAAATCTTTTGATATAAACTTTTTTATAACAAAAGTAGGTGATGAATATAATATAGTAGTAGGACCAAATAAAGGATCATCAAAGGCTGGGAGTATGTTTCAACGATTTGCAAATCTCTTCGAGGAGTATCTTTTAAAAGAATATAATGAAATTTATAGGGAGGAAATAAGTCTTTCTGAAGATGAATATATCTTAGTAGAATCAAGAGAATTAACTGTCTCTGGAAGATCAAATAACGTAACTAATAGATTTAAGAATCATAATTATTATTTTCCAATAGCTTTGACAGATGAAGATACTTCTGATCAAATTACATTAGAAGATTTAGTCATTGGATTATCTGAAGATAAGAAGTTATATATAAAGTCAAGGAGTAAAAATAGAATATGTAAAATAGTTGGAGATAATATGTTAAACACAGCTATAAATAGTAAAATTCTAAGCTTTTTAAGGGAAATCTCAAATAGATATGAAGATAAGTTTGTTGATAGGCTATATATGTTATATGACAATAAATATATTTATACTCCTAGAATCAGTTTTAAAGGAATAATAATACACCCGCGAAAATGGACTTTTACATATGAAATGCTGGAATTAAATACTTTTGAAGAATTTAAAAATAGCTTTCAAAAGTATGACTATCAATATAATATAGATAGATTGATTTATTTATGTGAATACGATAATAGGCTAATTCTAGATTTAGAAAAAGAAGAGTCCATGGAGATAATGTATTCTTCAGTTAAGAAAAATAAAGAGTTAGAACTATGTGAATTAGAGAGAGGGTTATTTGAGGGAAGTGTTGTGAAGGATAAAAAGGAAAGAAACTATGTTTCTGAAATGGTATTTTCTTTTATATTAAATAATAAAGAAAAAGAAGTGGATAAGCCAAGTATAGAAAACTACGTAAAGGACAATTTAGTTTTGCAAAATGAAAATAGAATATTTCCACCATTTAAAGATGGATGGATATATATAAAATTATATGGAATTGGAAATAGAGAAGATGAGGTGCTTAAAAGTATACCTAGTATATTAGAAATTCTAGATAATCCTAAATTTTTCTATCTAAGATACTTTGATAAAGAAGGAAAACATCTAAGGATTAGATTTAAATTCAGTGATGAGAAAGAGTCTATAGAAAAGATACCATCCTTAAATACTTGGCTATTGGACCTTCAAGAAAAAGCTTTAATTAATAGATGGGTTTTTGATGCCTATCAAAGAGAGATTAATCGCTATGGAGGGATTGAATTAATAGATGGAATAGAACGTTTATTCAATAAAGATAGTGAGTTTATTATTAGTATATTAAACTTATTTGATATGGAAAAAGAGAATGAAATAGAAAAGGCCTATATTATAGGATTATGTACAATGTTAAAGGGATTGACAGAAAATGAAGCCGAAATGTTAGTAATTGTAGACATTAATGCCTATCCTAAGGTTTACAGAGAAGAGTTTAGGAGGGATAGAAAAAAATATATGGACATGGTAGAAAATATATTAACTGATGAAATAGAATCTATTGATCATAGGATGATAGAATTAAAGGCTAGTATACTAGCTAGAGAAAAAAATTTAAAAGAATTAGAAGAAAAGTTATCGAAGGTAGTAAGTAATAAAAAAAATACTAATTATAAAAGTAACATAATCTTATCTCTAATGCATATGTATTGCAATAGATTAACTGGAAAAAGGGAATATGAAGAAAAATATTTAGCCCTAATAAGACATGCATTATATTCTCTTATAGAAAAAGATAAAAACATGAAGCTGGCTTATAATAATAATTAGGTAGCTGGAAAAAGTATAAAAGATATTATTAACAACTGTAATTAACTTTTGAGGTTTCTAGTTAAAAAACAATAAAGTTGGAGGAGCATCTTTTAAGCAAATCCGTAAAATATAAATTTTTATGGGTTATTAAAATTATGAAACCGTACAAGTAATTACTAATATGCAATTTGGACAGTCAACAGTTAGTTAGATAGTTTTTTAGGTTATGTAATTTATATTGTATGAGACTTAAATACTCTAATGCTGAATAAGTCCTAATATTCTAGAATCAATTAATATAATCTACTAAAATGAATAGTAGTTAATCCAAATTTTCAAAATTATGGTTATTATTAAGTTCATTTTTAAATATCTTAATATTGCTTTAGATATATTATGATATACAGATAGATATTTTAAGGAGGAAATATGGAATACAATAAAAATTATCTGATAAAATAAGAGCAAAAATAGATAGATTTCTTTTTGAAATATACTCTTATATTAAAATCGAGTACGATCAGGGAACTTTAAATCATGTTTATTTTAAAGATATAATTTTATTAATCTCAGAAGGATTTTCTTTTCTGGAAGATAGAGAAAAGTGGGAAAAGATTGGATATGATATGTGTAAAGCAATTAAGTAAGGATTCGAGAATTATGGTATTGTAGAAAATGATATTGGAATGATTACAAGTTTTGGATATACATGTTTTGTAGTATCTCAATATAGCAAAAAACAGGGCATTTAAAAAGAGTTTCTAATAGTTTAAATAAGTACTACTTGACTTTATGATAAATAATACAGAATTATTTACTGAGGATCCCGAAACTACTATGAGCAAATATGATGTTGTTTCTGGACTTTCGGGAAGCCTTTATTATCTTTTGGATTTCGCCTGGAATAATGGGACCTCTTTTTGTGTTATCTAAGGCATTTAGTCTTGGATATAAGGTAGATAACTGTATGAGAAATTTAAAGTTTATAAAGATGATATTCCATATGACCTTCCCAGCTATCATTTGAGCAATATCTAATAAGAAAATATGAAGATGAACACTGTCACTTAGATTACTGGTATTATGGAGATATAAGTATAGCAACAGGATTACAAAATGTCGCTAAAAATATGGGCTGGACTGAAAAAGAAAAATTATATAAAAATGACTTAATTAATACAATCAATTAGCTAAGTCAAAAATTTAATCTATACAGGCCAGTACTTCGCCATAGCTATTCAAATACCATAGCTATGAAAACTTCTTCATATATAGATGATACGGATTATAGATATATAGATAATATTGAAGAAAATATTAATATTATTCTTAAAAGATTTGAAGAAAATAAAGAAGTACTTGAGAATAAAGATAATTATATCGAGGGATATATTGAAGATTTATCTTTATTAAGTGGATAATTAGGCAGTGCATTAGTTCTATTAAGTGTAATATAAAAAATATGGAATATAGTAAGCTATTGTTAATTGACTAGAATGATAGGTAATATATGTATAGAGATTCTATAATGTTATCTTATCATAGGGATAGTAAAGGAGGAAACTATGAATCAAGAAATATATTCATTTTGTTTAGTTATATATAAAGATAATTTAAGGTTAGGACAGAAACCTTAATATATATGATAATAATAAATCTAGACCAAACTTTTGGCCTTTAGGGGGAGATATATATGGAGAAAATTAACCAAGATGATTTTAGAAAATCATCCAATAAAGTAGGGCTAATGTTTATTTTACATATGATTTCATTTGGACTTGTTCCACCAATTCTTTCTGAAATAGGAATATATAATCAATCTACGAATGGTTTTCTATTTAATATGGGTTTTATACTGATTATAACTTGTTTATTATTTCCCTGTGATTTTAAAAAGATGTTTTTAAGGGAGAAAAAAATTGGAATATTAGAAGGCATTTTCTATGTATTTTTATTTCTATCTATATATTTTCTATTAGCTATTTTAATAAGTAATTTATTTTCATCTCTGTATTTTACGAGTATAGGTAAAAAGCAGTTAATAGCTGGAATATTTATTTCACGCGGAATTATAGTACCAATAGTAGAGGAAATCGTATATAGGGGAATATTATTGGAAAACTTGCGAAAATATGGAGATGCCTTTGCTATAGTTATTTCTTCACTTATCTTTGGTATGCTTCATGCTCATAGAATAGTAGATACATTTTGGGCAGGGATATTTACTGGAGTCCTATACGTTAAATCAAATCAATTATCATATTCTATTTTAATGCATATGTTTATAAATTTATTCTTTACTTCATTTATATTTTGGATAAAACAATCTTTTTTAATAGAAAATATAAATATAGAATTCTTAATATTAACTATTATTTCAATGATTACAGCCTTTGTGTTATATATTGTAGCAAAGAGAAAAAATTACTTGAAAATAAAAGATGTAAAAGTTTTTCAAATAAAAGAGATTATTCCACAATTTAAAAAAGATAAAGAGAAATATAAGATTTTCTTTCAAGGGGGAGGAATAATTTTTGCTTTAATACTATTTTTTATAATAACATTAATAGAGATAAAATTAGTTATAAATACATTAAAGTAAATTTCATGATTGGAGATTAGAAATATAAATATAATCTATATATATAAGAGAAGATTAAGTTAGACAGAATTACCAGATTTATTTTAATTAAGTAGGAGTAGTATCTCGAAAAGTAACTGAGAATATCTAAGATAATCATAATAAAGGATATTGCTGGTAAAACCATAGAAGTTTCGGAAATGAAAATAGAATGAACTTTGAAAAATACATATTGAAGTGATTGGATAACTTAAAAGAGGCATAGCAAACTAAGCCACTAGGTATGAGACTTTAAATCAGTAAAAATATAAATATCATAATCTAATATTTATGTCACTTATCCTAATGTAGCTATAAAACTAAATTTCAGGTGTTTTATCCAAGCATCTAGGTGGATATTAATAGCGGTAAAATTAGATATGCAAAATTTTAATTTAGAACTTTGTAATTGCATATCTTCAATACGATAGTCAACAAACATTCCCTTATTCGAACGTTCTACAGATGTTCTGGTTTTAAATTTATCTTTAAAAGCCTGTGAATATCTAGGTACAGGTGGAAACATTCTAAGGTCATAATCTGGCTTTAAATATACTACCTTACCATATTTGCTATTAGAACATTTGCATTCTTTCGATGGCTCCTCTCTATGACAAGAAAACCAACAACGATATTTTATGCCTTTAGGCTTAGAGTATCCCCAGTTGTAATATGGAATTCCACCAGGGTGCATATAGGTCTTCCTTTATCATCAAAGCAGAGAATGCTTGGATGTTTGCAATTGAATTTTGCTTTTGTTCTTAAATCTATAGAGATGAAAGGAATCATATCATAATGCTTTAATAGTTCATAAGGTGTATAGTTATCCATAGCTCCATTAGCTAAGAAATTCTTGAATTTTAGATTAGGATACATCTCAAAGATATCTATTAGAGTAAAAACAGTAGTAACACTATCATGGCGGCTAGCCTGGACTATTTTAAGATATATAGGAAGATCATTTGGACTATCAGAGGCAGTTACATTAAATGATGTATCACCAAAGAACCATCGTTCACGATAGCTATCCCACCCCCAAGTAGCATTAGGGTCTGAATATCTTCTAGGGCATTTACAATTGTAGATACCTCTGGCTCTGCAATCACAAATCTTTACACCATAATGGCTTGCACCTGAATAATAAGGAGAACCATCAAAGGCAACAGAAGTGGAAGAAGCATTGGCTAGAAGGCCTATTTTCTTAAATCATGATCTGGTTTTACAAGCTGGTCTAACATTACAAGTTCTAGTCGAAGTTGTTGTTTATCCTTTTTTCCTCCTGTCATCATAATATATCACCTCATTCTATATATTCGACATAAAGAAAAGAAAACCCTTTTTGCTTTAAGGATTTTCTTAAAAAAATTTAAATATTTTTTTACTTTTTCGATGAACCCAATATAAGAAGTTACTTTTAATTAAAAGTAACTTCTTATATTTTAACATTGTTACAAAATTTGACAAAATATTCTTTACGTTTATGATATATTAAGTTTATAATAAAACAAGAATATTATCAATGATAATAAATATTTCTCAAGAGTAGGTGTATATAATGCATATAGCCGTCTGTGATGATGAAAAACTTTATAGGAACAAAATTAAAAATTATTTAGAAGAATACATAACCTTATATCCAGAAATGAGTATAGTAGAATTTAGTTGTGGAGAAGATTTGATTAATGCCTATGATGATGAGCAAAAAATTGATTTTCTTTTTTTGGATATAGAAATGAAAGAAATAAATGGTATAGACACTGCACAAGAAATAAAAAAAGAAATAATCATATAATAATCTTTTTTATAACAAGTTATGTGAATTTTGTGTCAGACACTTTTAGGATAGGAGCTTTTCAATTTCTTATAAAGCCTATTGATAAAGATGAATTTAGAAAAGATTTTAATAGAGCGATTGAACAATATAAGGTCAATAATTATAGGTACATAGTTAAATACAAGGATTCTACTGCTACATTAGAAATTAAAGATATAATTTATATTGAGGCATATAATAGACATTTGTTTATATTTGATGGAATTAATAGATATGAATGTATAGGTAAATTAAAAGATGAGGAGAAAAAACTATCATTTTATGGATTTGTTCGTTGTCATCAAGGATTTTTAATAAACATGGCATATATAAAGATTATTGATAAAACCTTAATTCTACTAAAAAATGGAGATAATGTTCCAATTAGCAAAAGATTAAGATCAAAAGTAATGGAAGATTTTAATAGATTTATTACGAGGAATATAGTATGAATAACTCTAGAATATTAATAGATACTGTAGGATTATTTCTTGAGACAGCTATAACATATTATTATATGAGAGCATTACTAAAAGACTGTAAGGTGAATAAAGAAATAGAACTATTATCTTATTTTATTATGATGAGTCTTACAATTATTACAACTATATATTATAAAAATACAATTGTATTTCCTATAATTTATTTTATATTGCTTATGTTTATATCTATGCTATATAAAGGAAAACTGTTATTAAAGATAATACTAAATTTAATTCTTATTATTTTTCTAGTATCAGCCGAAGTAATAGTAATTGCAATTCTTGTTGCTTTAACTGGTGAAAACCCACAATTTATTTTAAATAATATAATATATTATCTGCAAGGGCTACTTGTATCTAAGTTATTAGTACTTATTATAGTAAAGATATATGAATATAGAAGAAATAATAATTATTCTTTAATCTATCTGGATAGGCTATACTAAATAGGACAATTCTTTTCCGAACATGATATAATTATTATAGGAGGAGAATAGAATGTCTAGAAAACATTATGAAGAAAACTTTAAAAAGCAAATAGTCAATATTTATAATC
>NZ_VUNQ01000015.1 GCF_009695605.1 Tissierella pigra | reverse complement strand
GTTCTTTAGGCTACATATCACCAATAAATTATAGAAATAAAATAGCTCTGGGAATAGTAGCATAAGTACATTTAAAGGGTAAATCTTTGTTCGAAATGAATTTGTCTAAAAAAGGGTTGCCTTTCCAATTTGTTTTCATATATGTCTACTAATCCTGATAATTTAAAATATAGAAATCAAGATTATGAAAGTGTTAATATTGAATATATAGAGCAAGCATTTGAAGATTCATCAATAATAATCATTGCTTGGACAAGAGGTGGACAGATAAATGAGAAGAGAAGAATTAAAGGTATATTAAAGAAATATGAACATAAGTTGAAATGTTTTAAAGATGGTAATGATAAAATAATGAGGCATCCGAGTAGAGGATTTAATGATAAGTGGACCTTAGTAGATTATAATTTTAACATAGAAGGATTATAAATTTCTATCAATTTAATGAAGGATAAGCAATATCTTTAGTATACGAAATGGAGAGTGAGTAAATGACGCCAGAGAAAAGTCTACATTATACAATGATTAAATACTTAGATATAGAAGGTGAAACTCAACTTAGTAACTTTATCAAACATTCAAAAATAGTATATGATAGGCGTTGGGATTATTCAGGTATAGTGTCGAATCAAAGAAAGATGTTCATTAATATTAAAACACCTATTGAGTTTAAAAAGACTTTAGAAGATAATCTAGAGAAGTTAGAGAAAATCTGTTTCGAGATTTATGAAGATGATGAAGAATATGCTGCGGTAGGTGTTTATATAAGTACATTAGCATATAACATAACAAGTGTAGAAATTGATGAAATTGAAAATGAAATTGTGGAGGATTCCATTTATCGGAACTTTATGTTGGAAATCTCAAGTATGGATATTGATCAGATTGAAAAGAGATATTTATATGAGGCTTGTGAATGTGGAATAAGAGATAATAGATTAGCAGCGAGTACAATGCTAGGATGTGCTGCAGAATACCTATTAATTAATCTTAGCAATGCATACTATAAATATTTGGAGAACAATGGAACGTCTAACGAAATTGAAAATTTCAAACGCAAAGTTATTAATGCAAAATCTGCTTATGATAGACTTGATGAATTTGAAAAAAGGATAGAATCAAATATAAGTTTATTTCAAGAATTAGGGTTTGAAAATCCTAAATTGAATTTTAACTTTCTAGATATTATCCGAAAGGTCAGGAATCAATCTGGACATCCAACAGGGCTAGAGGTTTCTGAAGGAGATTTAAAAATGTTCTTCGGCAATTATCAGCACTTTATAAAATTGGCCCATAAACTAATTGATGTATTTCCTACATATAGTGTTGAGGGGTAGATTTATTTGTTCGTTGTCGACTTATAAGTAAATCAATTCAGAATTACAAAATATGTTCACGAATAAAACCGGTATAAATAAAGATTATATATGGGAGTGGAAGAACTATGGTTGAAGGGAATTCAGTACAACCTGTTAAGATTGAGTTAGAAGTATTAAATACACTAGATGTAAACGATGTTTTTAGTCGGAAAGAAACCGAAATAGATTCTCAATTAATTGATGGGTTAATAAATTTAGTAAAGTCTAAAGATAATTTTTCTTCAATTAAGGAAGCCCCTGAAAATGTAAAAGATCTGTATGAAGTGGTTATTAAACCACATCTTCAGGAAGGAATAGATTCAGGAAATTTAGAATGGAATGGTGTTAGTGCTCAGATACGAAACAAGAAGAATGGGGAAATAGCAGGAAATATTGAACTATCAAAATACGAATTAGAGCAGGTGGTTCCCAATAAAAGTGCAATAAGTAATGCAACCAAAGCCATATGCAGTGTTGCAGGACAAATGCAATTAGTTGAAATTACGCAAAGATTAGAACAGATATCAGAGAAGATAGATTTATTAATAGAAAATGAAAGAGATAAAACAAACGCAAGACTAACTGGCACTTTAAAGACTTTGCAGAAAGCATTAATGATTGATGACAACAGTTCCTTTAAATTTGCTAGAATCGACAGATGCATTGATAGATTGCAGGAGTTAGTAGATTATTTTGAAATAAAAATTGATAAGGACTTAAACAAAGAAATAAAAAGGGGTATGCTAGAGTCTATTATTGACAGTTTTAAACCTTCAAATAGGCAAGATATAAAATTTTACGATTCTATGAAGAAATGGTTGGATAATAGCAATTATTATATTCAAGGGTATGTTTACTCTAAATTAGCATTAGCAAAATGCTATGAGGTTATCGAGGGCATTGAAGAAGGTCAGAGAGAACTTTATGAATGCAAACAAGTTTACAATGAATATCTTTTACGAATAGGTGAAAAAGTTACATATTTGCTTAAGGAGAAAGGATTATCAGTATCTGAAAGTCAAGACATTAATCAAGTTATTGATTACATAAGTAAAAGGCAAAAACATTCAAGGATAAAAACGAATCTGATTAAATTAAAGGAAAATACTGTTAAAGGTAATGATGATATTAGCAAACTTGATACTCAAGGAACAGGTTCAATTATTTTGGAATTGCAGGATATACAAGGTCTAGATAAGGAGGATTAAAATGCTTGAGGGATTCTGTTCAAATTGTCAGAAGAAGTCTTATTTTACCCATATAAAAAACAACACATATAAATGTAGTTTTTGCGGGATTGAATTTAAAAAGTGTAAAAACAAAAAGCACAATTGCTTAAATATGATAAATATTAAAAATCCTTCAGGATATTGTGATGACTGTATTAATAATGGGATAAAAGTTGGTAGAGTAGGACCAATTGCTGTTCTTGGTGGCATAGGTGTCTTTGCTTGGAAAAATAAAGGCAAAATTATTAAAGTTGCATCTAAAGTTATCAAAAGAGTATAAAAAATAGTAGATATAAAAAATTAATACGTTTGCTCATAAGGAGAGGGAAAAATGTATTAACTATATTAGAAAGGAGGAAAACATAATATGAAAGAACAATTTGAAAGGTATCTGATAGATTGTGGATATAAGCAAATAACTCCAAGTGGTAATCCTAGCACGGTTTATGATTATATCAAAAGAATTGATAAGATTTGTGAATGGGAGAATATCTCTTGGGAACAACTGGCTACTAATATACATATAATTCTACCGCAATATAATGTTGGAGGTAATAAAGAGGATTTGGGGAAAAAGTCACACAATGCAGTAATAAATGCTTTGAGACGTTTTTCAGATTATGTAATCCAAAACCTTTAAAAGTACGAAGATAAATAGAAGTCTGGAATTTGGGGAATTAAATTAAAGGTTTCTGAGACGATTCTTCTGAAGAAGTATGGACATTTTATAGATTTAAACGTATATCTAAACCTCTAATTTGGAAAGACGAATATAGCACACATTAAGTAAAATATTATATAGTATATTTAGGTCAATAAAATACCCTATATATAATGTAGGAAAAATTTTATTAATAACTAAATATATTAATTATAATTTATTACAATAGGCTTATTTGTTCATTGTCGACTTACAAAAGAGTCGGTTCAAAATTACAAAGTTTGTTCACGAAAGATACAGAGCGTCAGACTGGGAAACCAATCTGGCGCCTTTTATTTGTGCAGAAGTAGATCCCCCCGCCACAAACATTCCCGAAATCCAACAACCAATAATCCACCGTAGCCCAGTGAAATCAATATATATAAAAATATAAGTAAATACCTCCCCTATGCATATCGCACTTACATCTCATATAATTGTTCCTATTTTTCCACGAGCAAACTTTGTCATTCTTCACTGCTCACGAGCAAACTCGCTTGTCATTTTCTCATTTTTTATCTCTTTTTTTCTATTTTTTAAGTAAATGCAACCCACGAACAAACTTTGTCACTCAAAGTAACTTATGGGCGATAGACCTTGCAACCACTCGCTTACCAGCCGAGCAAACATTGTCAGTGGATGAGCAAACTCGTGTGTAACTGGACAATAATAATATCAAAATCCCTCAAGTATTTATATTTGAGGGATTTGTTGCTTTTATAATAAAAAAAGGAAGATTTACACCTTTTATTCTAAAGGCTTTTCGTAGATGATTTCCAAGAAAATTTGTTTTGGGAATTCCAATAGTGCTAATAAAGAAAAATAAACCATAAAAACAACCTAATAAATCGGATAAAAAATAATATAAAAAGCCTAGAAATCATACGACTTCTGGATCTCTTATATTATTTTTTTGTGTATAAATCATTGTGAAAAAAATAATAAATTTAATTTTGCTGTTTATAATTTCTAAAATGTCATTAGTATACTTGATTGCTTTAAGAGTCAATTTATTCAAGTTTTATAGGGTCCTAGAATTGGAATTTGATACCCT
Organism: Tissierella pigra; assembly: GCF_009695605.1. Taxonomy (GTDB): domain Bacteria; phylum Bacillota; class Clostridia; order Tissierellales; family Tissierellaceae; genus Tissierella; species Tissierella pigra. The sequence goes on along the minus strand of NZ_VUNQ01000015.1, from coordinate 77,707 downwards.
TTTTGTAGAATAATAAAAGCTTAATAATTACTCTTTCCTAGGAATATCCTTTGAATAAATACAATATATTTCTATAGGAGGGGATAGAATGAAGCTAATAATCATAAAGAAGAAGTATCTGCAAATACTCTGCATATTATTAATAGGAATTCTGATTTTAGGATTCTTTATATTAAAAAAGTCAAAAACAATGCCTGTTACCTATTTACCTATAGCGAATAAGGTTATTGCCATAGATCCAGGACATGGCGGGGTAGACCCAGGTGCAGTAAGCAAAAATGGAATCAAAGAAGATGAAATAAATTTACAGATAGCACTGAAATTGAAGCGATTAATAGAGCAAAGTGGAGGTATAGTAGTAATGACTAGATTTGAAGATGAAGGTTTATATACATCAGAATCTAAAACATTACGACAAATGAAAAGAGAAGATTTATTCAATAGAAAGGAAATAGTAAATGGAAGTAACAGTGAAATATTTATATCAATACACTTAAATAGCTTTATTAGACCTACATATTATGGGGCACAGACCTTTTATAATAAGGATTCAGAAGGAAGTCAACAACTGGCCTTGATAATACAAAAGGAATTAAAAAATATATTAGATAAAGATAATAATAGACAACCTCAAGTTAGGGATGATATTTTTATATTAAATGAAGTTAATATACCCTCTGTATTAGTAGAATGTGGTTTTCTATCAAATTCTAATGAAGAAAAACTCTTAATTAATGAATCATATCAGGAAAAAATAGCTTGGGCAATTTATGTAGGCATAATGAATTATTTCAATGAGTTAGACTTAGGATTTGATTATTGAATGTGGATAATTATTGTGGATAACATAAGGATATGTTAGTAAATAAAATACATTATTTACTAAACTTTAAATATAAAAGATTTAATTAAATTATAAGTTTACATAACTTATCCACTGCTGATTGTGGATAATGTTAATAAAGTGGATAAGTAAATGGAGTAATATTCAAATACTTCATTTATTTGTACATTCGACAAATTAAACTTATTAAAAACTTTATATTTCCAAAGAAATGTATTTTTCGACAATGGAATTTATTTACCATATATATGTAGAAAACTGTCAAATTATAACCTTAATGTGTTGTGACAAAATAGTCAATAAAAGGATAAAAGTATAAGAAGTAAATTTTAAATCAATGATAAAGTAAAAAGGTTAGAGAATTATAATGTAATTTATTTATAGACAAATTTTTATCAATCATTGATAAATACTTGTAAAACCAGAGAATATCAGATATACAAGGAATGATTGTTAAATAATTTGAAAAATAACAGTATTGCATAATTTTTCCTACTCTTGTATAATTAAAGCGTACTACAATATTATAATACTTAATACTATATATATAAAAACTGGTTTGAATTATAAATATTAGGGTAGCATATATGTAGTATGAAAAAATAAGGGAAGGAGTGGTAAAATGGAAGCAAAGAAAACCCCATTATACGATGAACACGTAAAACTTGGAGGAAAAGTAGTTGACTATGCAGGATGGTATCTTCCAATACAATACGAGGGTTTAGTTCCAGAACATGAGGCAGTTAGAAATAAAGTAGGATTATTTGATGTATCCCATATGGGAGAAATCACAATAAAAGGTAAAGATGCTTTAGCGTTTGTAGATTATCTTATGACAAATGATATATCTAAAGTTGTAGATAATCAAATAGTTTATACTTTTATGTGTGCACCAGATGGTGGAGTAGTAGACGACTTATTGGTTTACAGATTGGCTCATGATGACTTTTACTTAGTAGTAAATGCTTCAAATACAGACAAGGATTATAAATGGATTACAGAGCAAAAAGGTAATTTCGATGTAGAAATCGTTAATATTTCTGATACTGTTGGAGAAGTAGCAATACAAGGACCCTTAGCCCAAAAAGTACTACAAAAATTAACTAATACTGACTTAAATACAATTACCTTCTTTACTTTAAATAGAAAAGTAGATATTAATGGAGTAGAGTGTATGGTTTCAAGAACTGGATATACTGGAGAAGATGGATTCGAAGTATATACTACAAATGAAGGTGTAGTAAAGGTTTGGAACGATATACTTGAAGCAGGAAAAGAAGAAGGCATAAAGCCATGTGGTTTAGGATGTAGAGATACACTTAGATTTGAGGCTTCATTACCATTATATGGACATGAAATGTCTGATGTAATATCACCATTAGAAGGTGGATTTAAATACTTTGTTAAACTTGACAAAGCATCAGACTTCATAGGAAAAGAAGCACTTAACAAACAATGGACAGAAGGACTAAAAAGAAAATTAGCTGGATTTGAGATGATTGGAAGAGGTATTCCAAGAGAAGGCTATGAAATACAAAAAGATGGTAAAGTAATAGGACATGTAACTACAGGATATATGTCACCTACACTTAAGAAAAATATAGGTAATGCACTTATAGCAACAGAATATACAGAATTAGGTACAGAAGTGGATATAATGATTAGAAATAAGCCTGTTAAGGCTAAAATAATTAGCAAAAAATTCTTAAGCAAATAATATAAATTAGGAGGGTTAATAATGAAAGTACAAAAAGGTTTACATTATACAAATGATCATGAATGGGTTAAATTAGAAGGCGATGTAGCAGTTATAGGTGTTGCAGATTATGCACAACATCAATTAGGAGATATAGTTTATGTAGAACTACCAGAAATTGATGATGAAATTGAAAAAGAAGAAGCTTTTTCAGCTGTAGAATCCGTTAAGGCAGCAGCAGATATTTATATGCCAGTAAGTGGTAAAGTAGTGGCAATAAATGAAGAACTAATAGATGACCCTGCTCTTTTAAATGCTGATCCATATGAGAATTGGATGATTAAAGTAGAAATGACTAATAAAGCTGAATTAGACGAATTAATGACAAGTGAGGAATACGAAAAGTTTTTAGCTGAGGAGGAATAAAATATGTATCCATACATTCCAACTACTCGTGAAGACGAGCAGGAGATGCTAAAGTCCATAGGGCTTAACTCTCCAGAAGATCTTTTTAGTGACATTCCAAAGGACTTACAATTAAATAGAGAATTAAATCTACCTAAGTCCAAATCTGAATTGGAAGTTAGTTCATATTTAACAGCTTTAGCTAATAAAAACTGTTCTATAAGTGAATTAACTTGCTTCCTTGGAGCTGGAGCATATGATCATTATATTCCTTCAATAATAAATCATATTATTTCAAGGTCTGAATTTTATACATCATATACTCCATACCAGCCAGAAATAAGTCAAGGAACACTACAATATATATTTGAGTTCCAAACACTTATATGTAATTTAACTGGAATGGATGTTGCAAATGCTTCATTATATGATGGAGGTACAGCAATTACTGAAGCGGCTTTAATGGCTGCAGCACATTCTAGAAAAGATGAAATAATAATTTCTAAAACAGTGAGACCAGAATCAATTCAAATTTTAAAAACTTATGCTCATGTTCAAGGACTAAAAGTTATAGAAGTTGATATGAAAGATGGAGTTACTGATTTAGAAGCATTAGATGGTTTAGTAAATGATAATACTGCAGCAGTAGTGGTTCAAAGTCCAAACTTCTTTGGTATAATAGAAGATTTAAAAGCTACAAGTGAAATTGTTCATAAAGCTAAAAAGGCTAGTTTTATAGCATCAGTTGACCCAATATCTCTTGCTGTCCTGAAAAAACCTAGTGAATTAGGGGTAGATATTGTAGTGGGAGAGGCACAAGGAATGGGAATACCTGTATCATTTGGTGGACCATATCTAGGATTTATAGCTGCAAGATCTGAATATATGAGAAAGTTACCTGGTAGAATAGTTGGACAGACTGAAGATAAAAATGGTAAAAGATCTTTTGTTCTAACTCTTACAGCTAGAGAACAACATATAAGAAGAGAAAAAGCTACTTCCAATATTTGTTCAAACCAAGGTTTAAATGTTTTAGCTGCAACTATATACATGGTTACCATGGGTAAAGAAGGACTTAAAGAAGTTGCACTTCAAAGTACTAAGAAAGCACATTATGCTTTTGAACAACTTACTAAATCTGGTAAATATAAGCCAGTTTTTGATAAACCATTCTTTAAGGAATTTGCTGTTACATCAGATTTATGCCCTGAAAATATTACTAAAGAATTAAGAAAAGCTAATATTATAGGTGGCTATAACTTAGGTAAAGATTATCCCCAATTAGAAAATGCTGTCCTTTATGCAGTAACTGAAAAGAGGACAAAAGATGAAATAGATAGATTAAGTAGTGTATTGGAGGGGATAAAATGAGAAAGTATGATAAATTAATATTCGAATTATCTAAACCAGGAAGAAAAGCATATAATCTTCCAGAACTAGATGTAGAAGATAAATGTATAAAGAATTTTATTCCAGAAGAATTTTTAAGTGATAGTGAAGTTAACTTCCCAGAACTATCTGAAGTTGATGTAGTTAGACACTATACTAATTTATCCAATAAAAACTATGGATTAGATACTGGATTTTATCCACTTGGATCTTGTACAATGAAATATAATCCAAAGATTAATGAAGATACAGCAAGATATGATGGATTTGCCAATATCCATCCTTATCAATCAGAAGACTGTGCTCAAGGAGCATTACAGTTATTATATGAATTAGATAAATCACTTGCTGAAATAGCTGGTATGGATAAAATGAGTTTACAACCAGCAGCTGGTGCTCATGGTGAGTTAACTGGTATAATGGTTATAAAAGCATACCATGAGAACAATGGAGATTTCAATAGAAATAAAATCATAGTTCCAGACTCAGCTCATGGTACTAACCCGGCTACTGCAGCAATGGCAGGATATAAAATAGTAGAAGTTAAATCAACTAAAGAAGGTTTAGTTGATATAGAGGCTCTTAAAGCCGTAGTTGGAGATGATACAGCAGGTTTAATGCTTACAAATCCAAATACTTTAGGTATATTTGAGAAGGATATTAAAGAGATTGCGAAAATTGTTCATGATGCTGGTGGACAACTGTATTATGATGGAGCAAATGCCAATGCAATTCTTGGCCATGCGAGACCAGGAGATATGGGATTTGACGTAGTTCACTTTAACCTTCATAAGACTTTCTCAACACCTCATGGTGGTGGAGGACCAGGAGCAGGACCTATAGGAGTTAAGAAACACCTAGAGGAATTCTTACCAGTTCCAATTGTACAAAAAGAAGGAGAAAGATACTTCTTAGATTACAATGTTCCACATACTATAGGTAAAGTTAAAGATTTCTATGGACACTTTGGAATATTAGTTAGAGCATATACTTACATCCTAACAATGGGTAGTGATGGATTAAAGAAAGCTAGTGAAATAGCAGTATTAAATGCTAACTATATGGCTAATAAGCTAAAAGAACATTTCTATTTACCAATAGATACATTATTCAAGCATGAGTTTGTATTAGGTGGATTAAAAGATACATTATCAGAAGTAACTACATTGGATATAGCCAAGAGATTACTTGATCTTGGTTATCATCCACCAACAGTTTACTTCCCGTTGATTATTAATCAAGCAATAATGATTGAGCCTACAGAAACTGAATCTAAGGAAACTCTTGATGAGTTTATTGATGCTATGATTCAAATTTCTCAAGAATCAAAGGATAATCCACAAATATTAAAAGATGCACCTAATAATACTAGAGTAAGTAGACCAGATGAAACTAAGGCAGCGAGAAGTCCAATTCTTAAATATGAAGGGTAGGTGTACTATTTGACTAAAACTATTGCAGTTATAGGAGCTGGTCCAGGAGGCTATGTAGCGGCAATAAGAGGAGCTCAACTTGGTGCAAATATCATCTTAATAGAAAATAGAGAAGTAGGGGGTACATGTCTCAACCGAGGCTGTATCCCTACTAAAACATATTTTAGAAATGCAGAAATAATGTCTAATTTCAAGAGAGCAGAAGAATTTGGCATTACAGCAGGAGAATTTAAGATGGATGGAAAAGCACTTCAAGAGAGAAAAAATAATGTAGTAGGTACTTTAGTAAAAGGTATCGAACAACTTATATCTTCTTATAAGAATATAGAATTCTATAATGGAACAGCTAATATAAAAGACAAGAATACTATTTCCATAGATTTAAAAGATGGTACTGAAAAGACAGTTACTGTAGATAATATAGTAATTGCCACAGGCTCTAAACCTCAAATGACTGAAACCAAAGGGGTAGATTTAGATGGAGTAATTACATCTGATGAACTTCTGGAGATGGAAGAGATTCCAGAAACCTTAATTGTAGTAGGTGGTGGAGTTATAGGATTAGAGTTTGCAAGTATTTATCAAGAATTAGGCTCTCAAGTAATTCTTTTAGCATCAAGAATATTAAAAGATGCAGATAAAGAAATTTCAAGAAGATTAACTCCTATACTGAAAAAACAGGGTATTGAGACATATATAGATATAAGGGCTAAAGAAATCACTAAAGAAGGAAATAAATTAAAAGTTTTAGCCAAGTATAAGGAAAAAGATGAAGAAATAGAAGTAATAGGAGATAAAGTACTTATTGCATCAGGTAGGGGACCTGTATTAGAGGGACTAAACCTAGATGAATTAGGAATCAAATATGATGACAAAGGTATATTTGTAAATCAGGAATTTGAAACCCACATAGAAGGTATATATGCTATAGGAGATGTAAACAGGGGAGTACAGTTAGCCCATGTGGCATCAGCTCAAGGTGTATATGTAATGGAAAAAATAATGGGTCATACCCCTGATATTAATATGGACATATATCCTAATTGTGTGTTTACAATGACTGAAGTAGCCCATGTAGGGTATACTGAAGAAGAACTAAAAGAAAAAGGAATACCTTATAAAGCTAGTAAGTTTATGTTTGCAGCCAATGGTAAAGCCTTATCTTTAGGAGAAGGAGAAGGTATAATTAAAATCCTTGCTGGGGAAGAAGATAAGAAGGTTTTAGGAGTTCATATTCTAGGATCTCATGCAAATGATTTAATACATGAAGGCGCATTGGCTATATCTAATGATTTAGATATTAATAGTATAATGAGAACGATTCATGCCCATCCAACTCTTTCAGAAGCATTCTTTGAAGCTACATTAGGATTGGAAAATCAAGCAATTCATATAGCACCACCAAGAAAAAGAAGATAAAAAGACGGGGAATTTTTCCCGTCTTTTTTGTAACTAGTAGGAGGAATTATGAGTAAAGATACTAAGATTATTATATTAAGCCTTATGATGATTATATTCTTTGCATTAGGGTTAATGGTTAGGGGAAATAGTGAAGGAATTCTTTTTGATGCAAATATAATGGAATATGTGCATAAAGATATTAATCCCAATTTATTGTCTATTATGAGAACTATATCTTTTATTGGATCAGAAAAGTTTTTAATTCCTGCTATAGCTATGGTTATAGTATATACCTTAGTTAAGAAGGAATATTATATATCTAAATTATTATTAACATCTTCATTAGGATGCTATATATTAAATTTTATATTAAAGCAAATATTCAATAGAACAAGACCAATAAAATATTTTTTGGTGAAACAAGGCGGATTAAGTTTTCCTAGTGGACATTCTATGGTTACTATGAGCCTTTATTCTACAATAGCATTTTTATTGGCGAAAAAAGTAAAAGACAAAAGGAAACAAAGGTTAATATACATTGTATCTTTTGTCATGATTTGTATAATGGGTCTAAGCAGGATTTATCTAGGGGTACATTGGCCAACAGATATAATAGGAGGTTTTCTTATAGGATATGTATTCCATTATTTGACTATTACTTTAGTTAAGGAATAGAGGGATATAATTTTTACTTAAATCCTCAAACATTCTGAATTTGCAATCAATGGCATATCTGCTATAATTTAAATAGATACAAATAAAATAAAGGGAGGTATAAAATTGAATATAGATATAGAAAAGATTTTAGACAAGATGACAAAATACTTGGATATACCTAGTCCCACTGGCTATACAAAGGAAGCCATAACAGAAGTCCAAAAAGAATTTGAATATCTAGGACTGTCTACTCAATTGACTAAAAAAGGAGCTTTAATCGCTACTTTAAATGGACAAAATAATGATGAACATGTAATGCTATCGGCTCACATTGATACTTTAGGTGCCATGGTTAAAGAAATAACTAACGATGGTAAGCTAAGATATAATAAAGTTGGTGGAGGTAGTTGGTCTGCTATAGAGGGAGAAAATTGCTACATAATAACTAGAAAAGGTAAAAGAGTCCGAGGATCCATAGTTCCTAAAATTGCTTCAACTCACATTTATGGTCAAGAAAAAGCAAATGTAGCAAGAGATCAAACCAATATGCTTGTTAGAATTGATGAAATAGTAAAATCAAAAGCAGATGTGCTTAAGTTAGGCATTAATGTGGGAGACTTCATAGCTCTTGACACAAGAACAGAAATAACAGAAAGTGGATTTGTTAAAAGCAGATACTTAGATAATAAGTTAGCAGTTGCCATTTTACTAGAAATATGCCGATATTTTAAAGAGAATTCTATAACGCCTAAATATACTACACATTTTTATATAAGTAATTATGAAGAAGCAGGTCATGGGGTGTCTGTGATTCCAGAAAAGACAAAAGAAATGATAGCAATAGATGTAGGAATTGTGGGAGAAGGGCAAGAATCTAATGAGTTTAGTGTAAGCATTGCAGCTAAGGATAAAAAAAGCCCATATAATTTTGAATTTAGAAATAAGCTTGTAGATATAGCTGAAGAAAATAATATAGATTATGTAGTTGATGTATATAATTTTTATAGTTCTGATGCTACCCAATGTATGCATCAAGGAAAAGATGTAAATTTTGCTTCCTTAGGACCTGCAGTAGATTCTTCTCATCATTATGAGAGAACTCATGTAGGATCTATAATAAATACAACTAAATTATTAATTAAATATTTGTATTAGATATTAATATAAAGTAGGTTTTAGATTTATTTTCACCTACATAACCTTCTTTGCATATTCTAAAGTACTAAAGAAATGCAAGGAGGGATATTATGTCCATTGAATTAAATGCTCTACACTATGTGTATCTCTTATTTACATTAATAATATTAGGTGTAATGATTAAAAAGAGAGATACTACATTAGTTTGTATTCTGGGGATATTTATATTAGGGCTTATTGCAACATCTTCGCTGTCACAATCTGTAATGGGTGTTTTTAATTCTTTTATTTATGCCATAGTAGAATTAATGGGAACGATTCTAATAATTTCAGTAATAGTAGGAATGAGTACAATACTAACTAATACAGGAATAAATGAAATAATGATCTCACCTTTTACTAAATTAATTAAAAATCCTACATTGGCCTATTGGACAATAGGAATACTTATGATGATTATATCCTGGTTTTTCTGGCCTTCACCAGCAGTGGCATTAATAGGAGCTGTTATGTTACCAGTAGCAATAGGAGCAGGATTACCTGCTTTGGGAGTAGCTGTAGCCATGAACTTATTTGGTCATGGAATAGCTTTATCAGGAGATTTTATTATTCAAGGTGCACCAAAACTTACAGCAGATGCAGCAGGATTAGCAGTGGGAGAGGTAATATCAGCTAGCATTCCATTAGTAATTACCATGGGAGTAGTTACAACTTCTATAGCTTTTATAATGCTGAAGAAAGACTTAAAAAATGGTAAACTGAAATTAGAAGAAAAAACAAATATAAGAAAATCAGAAGAAAATGAAGAAAATATAAAAGAAGTTCTAAGTATAAAAACCAAGAAAACTTTATCAATAATAATTCCATTATTATTTGCTCTAGATGTTGTAATTATGTTTATAGCAAAATTACAAGGTGGGGATGCTACAGCTTTAATAGGTGGTACTGCAATATTTATACTCATTCTAGTATCACTTTTAACCTTCAAAGGAAAAGCATTAGAAGAAATAACAAAACATCTAGTAAAAGGATTTAAATTTGGATTTGAAATATTTGGTCCTGTTATTCCAATTGCTGCATTTTTCTATTTAGGTGATGATGGCTTTCTAAAAGTTATTGGAGAATTTTTACCTCAAGGTTCGGAAGGTTTAGTCAATGATTTAGGTATAGCATTGGCTAATATTGTTCCATTAAACCCAGGAGTAGGAGCAGCAACTCTTACAACTGTAGGTGCCATAACAGGTTTGGATGGTTCGGGATTTTCTGGAATATCTTTAGCAGGTTCAGTAGCCAGACTTTTTGGGGCAGCCATAGGAAAAGGAGTAGCTACACTTACAGCATTAGGTCAAGTGGCTGGTATATGGGTAGGTGGAGGAACTATAATTCCTTGGGCAGTTATTCCAGTAGCAGCCATATGTGGTGTAGACCCATTTGAATTAACAAGGAGAAACTTTAAACCTGTAGTCACTGGATTAATTGTAACGACAATAGTAGCAATGTTTATAATGTAAATATATGAAATAAATATAAAAAAGGTTTTCTAAAGGCTTTATGAGTTAGAAAACCTTTTTTTAAATGAAATGTATATATGATATAAAGTATATGATATAATAATAACAAATTATGGAAAGGGGATTAAATATGAAAAGATATTTTAGATTATTAGTAATATTAGTCATTATAACATCATTAACTATTGGGTGTACTAAAGACACAAATATAAATAAGGAATTAAAAACCATAAGTTTTGCCTATCAAGATGGTACACCAGCATTGACAGCAGCTAAACTTGCTTTGGAGAATGAAACTTTAGATGAATATATAGGTATTGATTATGAGATGGTAAAGTCTCCAGACTTGTTAGTTAGTAAGATACTAAAAGAAGAGGCAGATATAGCCATAGTACCATCTAATTTAGCGGCTCAGGCTTTTAATAAAGGTTTATCCTATGAAGTAGTAGGGACTTCTGTATGGGGATCACTTTATTTAACAAGTACAGAGGATATAAATAATATTGAAGAGCTAAAAGGTAAAGAAATATATAGCTTTGGTAAAGGGTTGACTCCAGATTTAGTTTTTACATATATTCTAAATAAAAATGGTATTGATCCAGTAAAGGATGTAAATATAAGCTATTTAAACGCTGCTTCAGAGGTTGGTCCCATATTTCTAAGCGGAAAAAGTAATTTAGCTATTCTAGCTGAACCATTGCTTACTACAGTAATGATGAAAAAAGAAGATGCTAAGATAGTTTTTGATTTAAACAAGGAGTGGGAAAGGGCAACAGGGGCACAAAATGGTTTTCCTCAAGCTAGTTTAGTGATAAAAAGAGACTTAATAGAAATTAATCCAGAGTTCGTAGAAAGCTTTATTAGTACTTATGAAGAAAGTAGAAAATGGGCAGGGGAAAATAAAGAGAAACTTGCTGAATATGCTGAAAAACTTGAAATCAGTGTAAATAAAGAAACCATAGAGAAAGGAATCCTATGGAACAATATAGAGATATTTGGTATTGAAGACTGTAAAGAGGAGTATAAGATTTACTACAATGCTATATTGGATTTTGCACCAGATTTCATAGGGGGAAAAATACCAGATGAAAAGCTTTACTTTGAAAAATAGAAGATTATCTGTTATTTCAAAATTATTAATAATAGTCCTATGGATATTACTATCAAGAACTATAGATAACGAAGTGATATTTCCTACAATAAGTAGTACATTTCATAGTTTTACGGATATAGTTAGAAGACCAAGTTTTATAATTATTATAAGTCATTCTCTAATAAGAACTTTGATTGGATTTGTTATTTCGTTAGTATTGGCAGTTATTATTGGAATATTATCTAGTATTTCTAATATTATATATCACTTAATGATACCTATAATTAATTTTTTAACTTCAGTACCAACCATGGCAATCATCATATTAGCTCTTATATGGCTAAATAATGAATTTGCACCAATGTTTGTAGGGTTTATTATGGTATTTCCAATATTATATGAAACAGTTCTAAAAGGTATATTGGATTTAGATAGCAATATTATAGATATGGCAAAAGTATATAAAGTACAAAAGATGACTCTTATAAAAGATGTCTATATACCAAATATCTTTTTAAATTTAAGTTATATTTTCCCTTCTGCATTGGGAATTAATTTTAAAATGGTAATAGCAGGAGAGGCTTTATCTCAACCTAAATACGCCATAGGAACTAATCTTCAATTACAGAAGATGTATTTAAATACATCTGGAGTTTTTGCTTGGATAATTATAATCCTCCTTATGTCTAAGATATTTAAGTATGTATTAGAAGGAGTAAATCATTTATGTATAAAATCAAAAATATAAATAAAAGTTATAAGGATTTAAAAGTTCTTGAAGATATTAGTATTGACTTTCCTAAAAATAAAACCATATGTATATTAGGTTCATCTGGATGTGGAAAAACTACTTTATTAAATATATTATTGGGAATAACCAATAAGGACTCGGGAGATATAATTGGATTTGAAGAAGATATATCTGTTGTGTTTCAGGAGGATAGGCTTATTCCGTGGAAAAACATAAAAGATAATATTAAATTTGTATTGAAAAGAAAAATGGAAAAAGAACAAATAGAAAGTATTATAGATGAGTATTTTGAATTAGTAAATTTACAAGAATACAAATATTATTACCCTAAAAATATTAGTGGGGGGATGAGACAAAAAATAAATATATTAAGAGCATTTCTTTATCCATCAAATATACTTATAATGGATGAGCCTTTTAAATCCTTAGATATTAACAGTAAGGAAGTTTTAATAAACTTTTTTAAGGATTTGAGAATAATTGAAAATAAGACTTGTATAATAGTAACTCATGATATAGATGAAGCAATAGCTTTAGGCCATAAGATAGTAATACTTACAGATAAACCTACTATGGTGAAAAGAGTAATTGAATCAGAGGGGATAAAAGATAAAACTGAATTAAGAATACTTATAGAAGAAGAGTTAATTATAAAAAAATGAAGTATCTAGGGAAACTAGATACTTCGTTTTCTATTGGCTTAATACATCTAAACTTTTTTCCTCAATAAATTGATTAGTATATAAATTATAGTAGTACCCTTTCTTTTTGATTAATTCCTTATGATTTCCCATTTCTTCTATTTTTCCATCTCTTATAACTAAGATTCTATCTGCATTTCTTATGGTAGACAGTCTGTGTGCTATAACAAATGAGGTTCTTCCATCTAGTACTTTGTTAATTGCATCTTGAATGATTTTCTCTGTTTCAGTATCTATAGAAGAAGTTGCTTCATCTAATACAAATAATCTTGGATTTCTAACAATAGCTCTTGCAAAGGATATAAGCTGTTTTTGACCAGTGGAAAGAAGTCCTCCTCCTTCACCAACTTCCATTTCATATCCTTTTTCAGTTTCCATTATAAAATCATGGGCATCTACTAATTTACTGGCTTGAATAACGTCCTCATCAGTAGCATTTAAATTTCCATACCTAATATTATCTTTTATTGTACCACTAAATAAATGTGGAGACTGTAGTACATAACCAAGATTTTCATGTATCCAGTTTTGAGGCATATCTTTGTAATTTATACCATCTATTAAAATTTCACCAGAAGTAGGTTCATAAAATCTACAAAATAGATTTACTATGGTTGATTTTCCAGAACCAGTTTCTCCAACTAAGGCTATGGTTTCACCAGGTTGAATCTTTAGATTGAAATTTTCTAATATAGTTTCACCAGTTTTATAGGAAAACGATACATTTCTAAATTCTATTGATCCTTTAATATCAGGCCAATTTTCCTTTTTCGGATTTAAAAGATCACCATATTTTTCAACTACTTCATCTCTGTCAATTATTTCAGGAACTTCATTAAGAAGAGAAAATACTCTTTCAGCAGAAGCCTGAGCAGCTTGTAATTCAGCAAATATTACAGCTATTTGACGAATAGGTTCAAAAAATTGAGTAGTGTAAGAAATAAATGCAAATAAAGTTCCGTAGGATATAGCATTTAGCATAACAGACTTACCACCATTAGATAATGCTAAAGCTGTACCTACACTACCCAAAGTAAGAACTATAGGTAGGTAAATAGAAGAAATTATTGTAGCATTTATGGATTTATCTCTCATGGAAGTAGTTATATCTTGAAATTCTTCTAAGTTTATTTCTTCCCTGACTAAAGTCTTTGTAGTTTTAGCACCTTGTATATCTTCATTATATGCAGCAGTAATTTTAGAATTTATTTTTCGTACACCTCTTTGAGCCTGTAGGATTTTCTTTTGAAAGTAAAAACTAACTATGGCTATAAGAGGTACAACTGATAATGTAATTAAAGCTAATTTTGCATTCAATCTAACCATAGCAATGGTTACAGCAATCATCATAGAGAATCCCCATGCTAAATCTACTAAGGACCATGATATGGTTTCAGATAATCTAGATATATCAGATGTCATTCTAGACATTAACCAACCAACAGCTTTGTCATCGTAGTAGGATAGGGGAAGAAGCTGAAGCTTTTCAAAACCCATCTTTCTTATGTCATAGGCCATCTGCATTTCTAACTCTCCTGCTTTGGAAATAAATAGATAGACAGTAAGAGCCAAAGCGATTACTGCTGCAAGATATACTATACTAAAGGTCTTTATACCAGCAATAGTATTTTTTTCAACAAAATTATCTATGGCATATTTAGTTAAAAGTGGGAAGATAGAGTCCAGTATTCCTAAAGCTATCATCATTAAAGTAAGTATGGCAAATTGCTTTTTATATGGTTTTAAATATTTAAAGAAATTTTTCCATACACCAATTTGAATTTTATCGTAGTTTAAATTTTCTTTTTCCAAATTAACACCTCCTAAAGATTTATCACTTCATCATCTAAAGAATTTTGGATATTATATACTCGTTTATATAGTCCTTCTTCATTGATTAAGCTATTATGAGTACCCCTTTGAATAATTTTTCCCTTATCTATTACAAGGATTAAATCAGCCTCGGATACAGTTGAGATCCTATGGGATATAATAAAAGTTGTGGCTTTATTTTGTCTTTCTTTTAAAGCTTTTCTAATAGATATATCAGTTTCTGTATCTACAGCAGAAAGAGAATCATCAAATATAACAATAGGGGAATTATTTATTATAGTTCTGGCTATGGCCATTCTCTGTTTTTGCCCCCCAGATAAAGAAACACCACGTTCTCCAACTAAAGTTTCATAGCCTAATTCAAAAGAATTTATATCTTCGTGAATAGAAGCAATTTTAGCAGCATCAAATACTCTTGAATCCTTCATAGAAGGATTAGCAAGTCTTATATTTTCCTTAATAGTTTTAGCATATAGAAAAGGTTCTTGAAGAACTAATCCTACATTTTTCCTAATCCAAGCCTTATCTATAGTATTAAGCTCTATACCATCTATTTTAATTGAACCTTGATTATATTCATATAACCTTGGCAGTAAATGAACTAATGAAGATTTACCAGAACCAGTAGGTCCAATAAAAGCAATGGTTTGACCAGCCTTGATATTAAAAGTAATATCTTTTAATACAGGCTTACCTTTTTCATATTCAAAATAAACATTTTTAAACTCAATATTACCATCAATTTTAGGCTCATGATGGTTTTCCTCTAATACTTCTATAGGCTCCTTTAGTATTTCATCAATTCTACCTAGAGATACAAAGGCTTTACCCATATCAGTTAAAGTTCTACCCATTTGTCTAACTGGCCATATGATCATATTAATGTAACTAGTAAAGGCTATTAATATACCTAAAGATATTTCACCTTTATAAGTTAAATAAGAACCAAATATTATTACACAGCCCACTTGAACCATACTAAGAAAGTCTGATAGAGCCCAGTATAAAGACAAATTTTTAATAAGTTTATAAGTTAAGTTCTTATAATCTAAGTTTTTTTCATCAAATTTATTTACCTCAAATTCTTGTCTAGAAAATGCTTTAACTACTCTAACTCCTGTTAGGTTTTCCTGTAATGTAGTAGTCATCCTAGCTTCAGCTTCATCTGAAGCCTCAAAATTCTTTTTGACCTTCGTAAAGAAAATAAAGGAAAAGAAAAATGTAATAGGTAATACTAAAATAGATACTAAGGTCAACTTAATGTTAAGAGTTAACATTACATAAAGTATAAATACCAACATAAATATAGAACCAGCTACTTCCACAAGTTGAATAGCTAAGAATCTTCTTATGGTATCTACATCAGATGTACATTTTTGTATAAGTTCTCCGGTTTCACTTTTTACATGAAATTCATAAGGCAATCTTTGAATATGGTCATAAAGTCTATCTCTTATTTTTTTAGTAGTATTTTCTGCTGCTTTACTGGCTAAGGTATTTTTCAAGTATAGAAATATGCCTCTTAGTACAGCAACAAAAACAAGAATAAGTCCAATAATCCACAATCTTTCTTTAATTAATTCTTTTCCTCCCAGTAAATTTACAATACTTTGGATAATAGGGGAACTAATGGATTTTTCTCCTATTATACTGTCAACTGTAGTACTTAGAATTAAAGGGGTAACAGTAGTAAGCATTTGAGATATAAGGATTGATATCATTCCCAGTAAATAAATTAACTTATATCCCTCCATAAATTCAAGTAGTTTTTTAAAATTCTTCATTTTCTCCCTCCTTAATAAAAAAACCATAGGGTATAATCCTATGGTTAATTGAAAATATATAAGACGGCATAATCTTAGTATAAAAGGACATAAAAAAACCATAGGCTAACACACCTATGGTAATAGTTTTTACAATGATAAATTAAAACTTATTAATAGGTCGTGCTAAAATTTTTATAAAGTTTTCATTTCTTTTAACTGCATAATTAATTCTTATCATCTTCACGACCTCCTTTCATATATTTGCCAATAATACTATTATATACGAAAATTTAGAAAAATCAAGTATTTTTTAAAAAAAATGTTAAACTAAATAATTAAAAGGAATACAGCGGTTTTAACACTATATTCCTTTTAATTATTTAGTTATATATTTAGAAAACCAAGACGTTCCTTTCTTATTTATTACATGATGAAAATCATCTATAGGTATGTCTTCTTTAATACATAATGTTTTTACATCTTCTTCTATGTCACAAGGTATTTTTGCAGCAGTTCCACAACTGGAGCTAACTTGTCTTGGCACAGGCATTAATTTTACATCTATATTGTTTTTTTTCATAAAGTTTTCAAAGATTAATGCGTGTTGAGTAACATGAAATGTAACTACACAGTAAAATTCCTCCACCAAATCACCTATTTCTTAATAATTAATTTAAAGTCTCTATTGTTTTCTTCTACATTTACATTATATCCTTTACCAGTAGCAAATCTAGTAATGTTTTCAACGGCAACATGAGTGTCTACCAAGACCTCCAAAGATATATTAGGGCTAGAATCAATTTGATTTTTAGTCATAATTACAGGTTCAGGACAGGATCTACCTCTAGCATCAATAATATTAGCCATTTATCTTAACCTCCTTCTTAGATTTAGAATTGGATTTTCTAGTATCTACTATAACTCCATAGGCTATAATTAAAACAAACAGTATACCTATTATAACAGCAAATTTACCATTAGCTGTAACACCCTTAGCACTAGAAGCTAATCCAAAGTTATGAGCAAAGGCGGCACCAGCTATGAGACCTAGAACTGTAACTCCAGCATCAGTATCTCCTTCACTGGCTAAAATAGTTTGTCTAATAGGACATCCACCAAGTAAAACAGAGCAAAGACCTACAAGAACCATACCCAGAAAGTTCCAAAGATGATTGGTGTGAGCTACTGGTTGCTCTATAAATCCTAAGTGGAATTTATCAAAGTTTAATATAAGATTTCCTGCTAAAGCAAATACAAAGATTCCAATTAATCCCCATAAAAAATAAGAGTCTTTAATTAATATTAAATCTCTAAATCCGCCTGCTGTACAAATTCTACTTCTTTGTAGGGCTATACCAACTACTGCTCCTAATACTAAAGCTATAGCAATAGGTGCCGCCATAGAGCCAGGACCTTCACTACTAAATAAAATAAAAGCAGGTCTTACGACTAAGAAAATAAGTAAAATAACAGCTATGATGGGATAAATAAATCCAGCAATCTTTGGCTGGTCTATACTTTTACCGAGGGTATATCCTTTTTTAAGGAATTGAACTCCAATAAATATTCCAGCAACATATCCCACTAATCCAACTAAAGCATTTAAGTCACCATTTGCTAAACGTAAAATCATACGAAGAGGACAACCTAAAAATACAAGAGCTCCTATCATTAAAAAGAACCCTAAAACAAATCTTATTAATGGTGAAGAACCACCTTTAACTTTAAAATCTCCTGTAATATAAGAAATAATAAATGAACCAAAAATTATTCCGATAATCTCAGGTCTGATGTACTGAACTACCTCAGCACGATGCAGACCTAGTGCACCTGCAATATCCCTCCAAAAGCAGGCGATACAAATACCCATATTACCAGGGTTACCTAATTTCATTAAGACAGCACCTATGAGTCCTACAATGCCACCATAGATAAACATTTTACGTTTACCACTCATTTTATAAAACCCCCTTGAAAAATAATTATCAAACTTAATTAGATTATATAAGAGTAGTTTAAAATATAAAAATAGAAAATATCTATGGTTTAATTATAGCCATAGATATTTTCTATCCATAAAATGGAAGTTATATTTAAAACTTATTTTAGCAAACACTCTTCAAGCAATTCTAAGTCAATGATCTTTAAATTATCTTTATAATAGTCAATTATACAATCTTCTTTCATTTTCATCAGCTCTCTAGATAAAGATGGTCTTGGAACATTTAATAACTCAGCCATTTTTTTTCTGCAAAATGGAAGAGTTAGCAGTTTACTATTTTGTTTCTCATATTCAATTAAAATAATATTTGCTATTTTCTTTCTAACACTATCATAAGAAAGATTTGTAATTCTATCATTTAACATTAGTATACGGTTGGATAAAACTGATACAAAATTATTTAAAACCTTGTCATTCTTAGTCATTAACTTAATTATATCATCTTTAGATATATACATTATTTTTGAATTACTGGATGAAACTATTGTTGCAGGGTATTTATGTTTACCTGAAAATACTAAAGCTTCACCAAAGACATTCCCAGCTTGAAAATTACTTATTGTAACAACTTTTCCAGAGGGAAAAGGTTTCTGAATTTCTACTGTACCACTAAGTATTATACCTAAACTATTACAATCATCATCCTCAATTGCGATTATATCATCTTTTCCATAATCACTTATATTATAGGATACAGAAGAAATTAAAGACTTTATTTTTTCTATTTCTACATTTTTGAAAAGTATAGATTTACTTAAACTATCTAAATGTTTTTCCATCATAAGCTCCTTTCTAAATCTTAATAATAGGAAGGTTATTTGATTAATAATTATATCATATATGGATTAATCTTATAACATAATATATGTAAATCATTGTATTATCTAATTTGGCACAGTTTTAAAAAATTGTGAAGTTATTATAATCAGTATAAATAAAATTAATAATAAAATAATATTTATAAATGGGTTTTGTTTAAAAAATATTGGGTAATAGGATAAAGGATGATTGTAAATTTTGAGAAGAAAAATCTCATAAAATTAAAAAGGAGTCTTTTAAATGAATAAAATCATGTTAATTAGCAGATTAAGTCCAGAGGATTATACAGAGGAAAGGAGAAAAATATTTTTTTTATTAGGTAATAAAAATGATGTTATAATAGAAAATAAAATCATAGATACTATACATAATTTGGGTAAAGTGGATTTAAACGATATAGTTTTAAAATATAATGGAATTGAGTTAAATATTACTACGCAACAAATTCCTGCTATAATTAAACTCCTATGCAGTGAGAATATTTCAATATATAGTGTTTATCAATACTATAATCCAGATTTATAGAATAGCTTAAAGAGGTGAATATATGAAATATTTTGAAGGAATTAAAGGAAAGTTACTATTAATTGCTATTGTGGTAATTTTCATTCTAGGCACAATAGGATATGCTAAGATTTCTGTACAAAGAAAAACCAATTTATTATCTAATAAAGTAGAAGAACAAGTTACCAAGTTAATGGAATTATCAACTGTAAAATATAGTTATACAAATGTAGTGGAATATGAAGATAAGATGCAATTAAGTGGGATAAATCTTCCCTTTACTAATAAAAGATTTATTTTAAAATATAGTGGATATATTAAAGCTGGAATAAATTTAGATACCATAGAGGTAAAAGTAAAGGATAAAAATTCAGTAGAGATAATAATGGAAAATGCAGAAATATTTGAAAATGTAATTCCTGAAGAAGAGGTTTATTTTTTTGATGAAAAAGAATCTATATTTAACAAGCTAAGCTTTAAAGATCTTTATGTAGTTTTAATAGAAGAAAAAGATAAAATGGAAAAGGAAGCAGTAGATAAAGGTCTTTTAAATGATGCAGAAAAAAATGGCAGTGAAATTCTAAAATATCTATTAGAAGGAATGGGTTTTAAAAATATAACAATTAGATTTAAATAGAGAACTTCCCATAGAAGCAACCATTTTATAAATTAAGATGATTATAAGTTTAATTTATAAAATGGTTGCATATTAATGTATGGGGAGGGATATTAGTGAATAAAGAAGGGAAAATGTTTATTCTAATAATATTATTGGTTGTTGTTTTTTTAATTCTAGGAAACTCCATACATAGATATTCGTTTATGAAAAAGATTAATTCAGAAGACGTTTATTTAAGAAATAAAGAACAAAAGTATACTATATTAATTGAAGTTGATACAAAACAATTAAAATTAGTAGATAGGGAAAATGAAAATATAGTAAAGACATATCCAATAGCTACAGGAAAACCAAGTTCACCTACTCCCTTAGGAGTGTTTCAAATTATAGAGAAGGGAAAATGGGGAGAAGGTTTTGGAACTAGGTGGATGGGACTTAATGTACCTTGGGGTAAATATGGAATTCATGGAACTAATAAGCCAGGTTCCATAGGAGGAAACCTGTCAGCAGGATGTATTAGAATGAGAAATAAAGATGTAGAGGAGCTTTACTCTATGGTTAATCATAATACTATAGTTATCATAACTAACGGTTTATATGGACCTTTAGGTCAAGGATTTAGAGATTTAAGACCTGGAGATAGAGGAGCAGATGTATTGGAGGTACAAAAAAGATTAATGCAAAAAGGATACTATGAAGGTGAATTAGATGGAATATATGGAGAAGGTATGAAATCATCTTTAATTAAATATTTAAAGGAAAACAATATTGAATTAACAGATAAAATAAATCAAAAAATATATAATGCTTTAGATATTATTATTATGGAATAGTAAATTTATGATTAATCATAAGTAACAGGGGTATTATAGAGACGTAAGGAAATATAAAAAAGATGAATATAAATAATGGGGGTATATATTATGGCAACAGAAAAATTATTAGATGCACTTAATGATCAATTTAATTTTGAATTATTATCAGGATACTATTATATGGGAATGGCGTCATATTGTTCTGATAAAAATATGAATGGATTTGCTCATTTTCTAATAGAGCAAGCTAAAGAAGAATACGAACATGCTATGAAATTCTATGATTTTATTTATGATATGGATGGTAGAGTAAGGACTCAGGCTATGAATCAACCTGAAAATGACTATAATTCATTTTTAGCAGTATTTGAAGCAGCACTTGAGCATGAGAAATTAGTTACATCTAGAATTAATAAATTAATAGAAATAGCAGAAGAAGAGAAATCATATCCAACTATCCAATTTTTACAATGGTTTGTTGAAGAACAATTAGAAGAAGAAAATAGCATGAAAGATATAATATTTAAATTAGAAGGCATTAAAGATAATTTCCAAGGATTATATTTATTAGATAAAGAACTAGGAGCAAGATAATATAAATAAAAAAAGATAGACTTAAGTCTATCTTTTTTTATTTATGGATATACTATTTTATAGTTCCACCCATGTTTTGTTGAGCCATTCTAACTAAGTTTTTAGTCATATATCCACCAACATAACCATTTTGTCTTGATGGAAGATTACCTTTATCCATTGAATCATAGTTTGCCATACCTAATTCAGAAGCTATTTCTAATTTCATTTGGTTAAGAGCTTGACGTGCTTCTGGAACAAGAATTTTGTTACTGTTATTGTTATTTGTAGTCATTTTAAATTTCTCCTTTCAAATAATTAATTTTGTAAAACTTTGGTGTAGTAGTATTATGTGTAGAAAATAATTTAATAATCATGTAGTATTAACCAATACTGAAGCTGTTTTCCAGTTTTACCATAAACATCAAATTTTTAAAAGAGATTTTTCTTTTATATTAGATAAAATATCTCCTATATTATAAATGTAGTGTTTAATTTAAGTAGATATTCTTATGATTTCAAATTCTATAAGTATATGATATAATAAGCTGTTTAGATTTATAGAATAGGAGGAATAAATTTGGAAGAATTATTAGTAGGTATTAAAAGTCTTCAATTTAATCAGGTGCTTATGTTTTTAGTTGGTGGCGTACTTATTTATTTAGCAATTAAAAAGGATTATGAACCGATGTTGTTATTGCCAATAGGGTTTGGGGCAATACTTACAAATCTGCCTGTTGTTGCAGGTATTCCTGGAATAGCCAGTGATGAAGGAATTTTAGGAATACTTAAAAATGCAGGTATTTTAAATGAATTATTTCCAGCTTTAATTTTTATAGCTGTAGGAGCAATGATAGATTTTTCACCACTACTTCAGATGCCATCTATGCTATTTTTTGGTGCAGCTGCACAATTTGGAATTTTTATGACTATAATACTTGCAAACAAGTTCGGTTTTGATATTAAAGAAGCAGCATCCATAGGTATTATAGGAGCCGCAGATGGACCAACGTCTATATTTGTAGCTACAAGGTTTGCCAAACATTTGCTTGGACCAATTTCTGTAGCGGCATATTCCTATATGTCTTTAGTACCTATGATTCAACCAGTAGTCATAAAACTTCTAACTACTAAAGATGAAAGAAAAATAAGGATGGAATATAAAGAAGTTAAAATTTCTAAGACTGTAAAGATAATATTTCCAATAGCAGTTACTATAGTAGCAGGTATTATCGCACCTATATCTGTTACTTTAATAGGATTTTTAATGTTTGGAAATCTTATTAGGGAATCAGGAGTATTAGAGAGATTGTCACAATCGGCTCAAAATGAATTAGCTAATTTAGTCACTTTATTATTAGGTATAACTATTGGTTCTACAATGACGGCAGAAGCATTTCTTAATGTAGATACTTTAAAGATAATGGGACTTGGATTAGTTGCATTTATATTTGATACAGCAGGTGGAGTATTATTTGCTAAGTTTTTAAATTTATTTGTGAAGAAAAAGTACAACCCTATGGTTGGAGCTGCGGGTATTTCTGCATTTCCAATGTCTGCTAGGGTAATACAAAAGTTAGCTAAAGAAGAAGATCCTATGAACTTTGTTCTAATGCAAGCAGTATCAGCCAATGTGGCTGGACAAATAGGTTCAATTATAGCAGGTAGTATTGTATTGATATTGTTATCTTAGGAGGAATAGTATGGACAATATATTATTGAAACTATTAATCTATGGAATGGGTACTACATTTTTTGTACTGATATTATTTTATTTCGTTATAAGAATCTTGGTTAAAGTATTTCCAGAAAAATAATCCCTTTAGGGATTATTTTTTTATTTAATAAATTAATTTTAAAACTTTTACTTGTAACTCTTTGATTTCTTTTGCGTAAGATGTACTGTACAAACTTTTAGGGGGGAAAGAAATGAACAGAGAGTATAATATAGACAATGAACCATGTTGTCCAGGTGGATTAGCAAGAGCTTGTGTTCCTATGCAAATAATGAATGAAGTATTTAGTCCAAGAGAAGCTTTAAAAAATGGTACTCTATTTCCAGAGTTAATTAAGCCTGATTTTACAACAGGAATGGGAGATAGAGAAAGAGGAGGAAGATACTATGGATAGGGCACAAATGGATTTATTATTAGAAATAATGGAAGTATCTTTTGTAATAGATGAAACATCTTTATATTTAGACACCCATCCAAATGACGAAAAAGCTTTAAGGCTTCATAATAACGCATCTCAAAGATATTTTGAATTAAAAAATATGTATCAGGCAAGATATGGTCCTCTAACAAATAGAGATATGAGCAGGTATCCTTGGGCATATATTGATGGACCTTGGCCTTGGGAAATAAATTTTACTAATTTTTAGGGGGGATCAATATGTGGTTTTATGAAAAAAAATTACAGTACCCAGTGAGGGTAGACACAACTAATCCTACATTAGCAGCCATGATAATAGAACAATTTGGAGGAGCTGATGGAGAATTGTCAGCAGGAGTAAGATATTTGACACAAAGATGGACTATGCCCACTAATCAAGGTAAGGCAATACTTACGGATATAGGCACAGAAGAATTAGCCCATTGGGAAATGATTGGAACATTGGTATGGAAACTAGTAAAAGATGCAACAGTAGATCAAATAAAGGGTACCCCTTTTGAAGCACATTATGTAAATCATGGAAAAAGTCCTTTTCCCCATAGTGCAGCAGGAGAAGCTTGGACAGCTTCATATATTGGGTCAAAAGATGATCCAATAGCAGATTTACATGAAGATATGGCAGCGGAGGAAAAAGCAAGGGCTACCTATGAATGGTTAATTCGTGTAAGTGATGACCCAGGAGTAACAGATACTTTAAGATTTTTAAGGGAAAGGGAAATAGTACATTTTCAAAGATTTGGTGAAGTATTGATGATAGTACAGGATGAAATAAATAAGAAAAAATGCTATTAATTAATATATAAAACTAAAAGCTCATATCCTACGTAGATATGGGCTTTTATATGACAAGGCTTTAACAAAACAAAAGATAATTTTAATTATTTGATTAGAACAATGAAAAAATGGATATATAAAAAGAGATTTGAATAACTAGACTTTGTCTAGAATAATATATACAATATACAAGACATATTTTATAAAGGGGGAGTTTTAATGAACGCAATGACAGCAGAAAATTTAAGATCAGCATTTGGTGGAGAGTCTCAGGCACATATGAGATATAGAATATGGGGAGATAAAGCTAAAAAAGATGGTTTCCCAACAGTAGCTAGATTATTCATGGCAACATCAGATGCGGAAGAAGTGCATGCTACACTACATTTTAAAGCATTAAAAGACATATCAGGTGACTTTCTAGTAGCATCAGGAGCAGGATTTGGACTGAGCCATACTTCAGATAATCTTCAAGGAGCAATAGATGGAGAGTTACATGAAGTTAATCAAATGTACCCTGCATACATAGCAGTTGCAGAAATGCAAGGAGAAAAGACAGCAGTATCAGCTATGAGATTTGCAATAGAAGCAGAAAAGGTTCATGCAGATTTATTTACTAAAGCTAAGGAAGCTGTAGATGCAGGTAAAGATTTAGAAGCAAAAGTAATAGAACTATGTCCAGTATGTGGATATATTTCATTAACAGGCGAAGAGGATAATTGTCCACTTTGTAAAGCAAAAAAGGAACTGTTTATAGGATATTAATAAATAATGCTAGACATACGCATATGTCTAGCATTATAATTTTATATAAGTATAAATTTTAAATTTATACTTATTGATGATTTTTACTGTCAATAGATGTAAAGGAGTGCATTATATGGTTACAGAAATTATTACTTTATCCTTACTTCTTGGTAAATTAACAGGTGGAAAGATACGAAACATAGGTAATTTATATATTAACGGATGGTATTTATTTGTTATATCATTTTTAACAGAAATTATATGCCTTTTAATAGCTTCAAAAACTAATGGAAGATTAAGTATTATAATAGAAAATAATTTCTTCTATATACATATATTTGTTTATTTACTATTGATTATAGGACTTATGATGAATTTTCATGAAATAGGACTTAGAACAACATTGGCTGGAGCTATTTTAAACTTTTTACCACTTCTTTTAAACAATGGAAGAATGCCAGTTTCAATTAACGCCTTAAAGTTTTCTAAATTATATACTCAATTATCACTATTAGATGAGGGCAGAATAATGACTCATGCTTTAGTGGATAAGAGTACAAAATTATGGATTTTAGGAGATATAATACCTATACCAAAACCTTATTTTTTCCCTAAAATTATTAGTGTCGGAGATATTTTAATTGCATTAGGACTTTTTATTTTAATTTTAACTAATATGAAAAAAAGATATTCAACTTAAAAAATCATAGAATTTTATAAATCCTAAATCCATTAGGATTTATTTTTTAGAATTCTTTTCTGTGTTTTTGGGAAACTATAAGAAAAGACATAAGGAGGTATTTTTTTGAGACTTAGACTTTTCATTATAGCTGTTATACCTGCTGTGATTATTCTTTTAGGTATATATTTATCCGATAGGCGAGATAGAGAACCTTTAAAAGTTTTGTTATTTACTTATATATTAGGAGCATTGACAGTGATTCCTTCAATAATAGTTGAAGAAATATTAATAGCTTTTAATATATTTCCTGGTATACTAGGTTCCCTTTTTAATGCCTTTATTGTTGCAGGACTTACAGAAGAATACTTTAAGAGATTGGCCGTGTTAAAATACCCATATAAAACAAAATTTTTTGATGAAAAATTAGACGGTATAGTCTATTCTGTTTTTGTAACTATGGGGTTTGCTACTGTAGAAAATATAATTTACGTAGCTTATAGATATACAAATAATCCATTTATAGGATTATATAGAGGAATATTTTCAGTACCAGCCCATGCTGTATTTGGAGTAACCATGGGATATTATCTATCTTTAGCAAAGTTTGATACAGATATAGATAGAAAAAGAAAAAACATGAAAAGATCCCTATATATGCCAGTGATTATGCATGGAATGTTTGACTTTATATTAATGGCAGAAATTCCCCATCTTACAATAATATTTATTCCATATGTAATATTTTTATGGATTTTAAATCAAAGAAGATTAGCAAGTTTTATGTATGATTCAAGATCTAAAATAATGAGTTTTAGAAAAGAAGAATAAATTGTTATTGTATAAGTATTAAACACAGTATAAAATCAAAGGTAGAGGTTTCTCTACCTTTTGTTCTTAGGACAAGTTATAAAGATTTAAGGGGGAAAAGATGAAAAAATTAATGATTATTTTTGTACTGGTAGCTAGTTTATCTATTGGTATACTTGGTTTTACCGTATATAAGGAAATTCTTGTATTTAAAAACAATGATTATGTAGAAGTAAATAAAGATTCAGTGTATGAAGACTTAAAAGTCGAAGAAGATGAAACTATTGAAAGTACTGAAGAAAAAGTATCTACCGTGAAACTATTAACAGTAGGAGATATTATGTTTCATTCTCCACAAAATAAAGCAGCCTATAATCCGGAAACCAAAACCTACGACTTTAATCAATCCTTTAAGTATATTAAAAAATATACAGAAAATGCAGATATAGCTTTAGGAAATTTTGAAACTGTAACGAGAGAAGATGTAAGCTATTCGGGATTTCCAAGATTTAATACACCTAAAGAATCATTATTAGCTTTAAAGGAAGCAGGCTTTGATATACTTTCTACAGCAAATAATCATTGTTTAGACCAAGGAAAAAAAGGATTGGTTGATACTATAAATAATATACATGAATATGGAATGAAAAACATAGGAACATATATAGAAACAAATAATATGCTTGTAGAAGAAGTAGAAGGCATAAGAATAGGATTTCTTTCATATACCTATGGTTTAAACGGCATGGATGGTATGTTGTCCAAAGAAGAATTAGACTATATGGTAAATAGAATTGATGAAGATAGAATAAAGCAGGATATTGAAAATATAAAGGACTTACAAACAGATATAATAGTTGTATCTATTCATTGGGGAAATGAATACGAAATGGAACCCTCTAGTTATCAAATGGAATTAGGTGAAAAAATGGTGGATTGGGGTGCAAATATTATTTTAGGTAGCCATCCACATGTAATTCAAAAATCTCAAATAATTAATAAAAATGGTAAGGATAATTTTATCATATATTCCCTAGGAAATTTTATATCTAATCAAAGGAAAAGCACTATGGATAATTCCTATACTGAAGACGGTGTTATGGTTCAATTGGAAATAGAAAAGAATTTTTCAAAAGGAGAAACTGAAATTAAAAACATAGACTATATACCTACATGGGTTCATAAGTATAGAAAAGATAATAGATTATTTTATGAAGTTCTTCCTATAAGTGATTATCTCAATGGAGAATTAGAAGTTTCAAATAAAGAAGATATAAAAATAAGATTAGAAAAATCCCAAAAAGACACAATGAGTAAAATGATTGAAAATTAGAGCATTTCAGAATTGAATTAAATTTATTATATTCAATTTATTAGTTCAAATAAGACAATATATATTATATAATAGAAGCAAGTAACAAAAATATGATAAGAGGTGTGATAGTCCTTGCAATTTTTCAAATCGTTATTTTCCAATCTTAGAATAGCTGACATAATAGATATCATAATAGTAGCAGCAGTTTTTTATAAGCTTTTTAAACTAATAAGAGAGACTAGAGCGGAGCAATTAACAAAAGGGATTTTTGCACTATTTATATTTGCCAAAGTTAGTGGACTTTTAAAACTATATACTATTAACTGGATATTAGAAAATGCAATGACAGTTGGAGTTATAGCAATATTAATTGTATTTCAGCCAGAACTACGTAGAGGATTGGAGTATATAGGAAGATCAAGATTTTTTACTAAATCTTTCTTGGAAATTAAAGGAGAAAGTCTTTCAAGAACTGTAGATGAAATAGTGGAAGCTTGTGCTTCTTTATCTAGACAAAAAATAGGTGCCCTAATAGTTTTAGAAAGACAAACAGGTTTAAATGAAGTTGTAGAAACAGGAACCAAAATCAATGGACAGGTATCTAGTAATTTACTCATAAACATATTTATTCCAAATACCCCATTGCATGATGGAGCAGTAATTATAAAAGAAGATATGATTAAGGCAGCAGCTTGTTTTTTGCCTCTTACAGAGAATATGAATATTAATAAGGAATTAGGAACTAGACATAGGGCAGCATTAGGCATATCAGAAAGGTCTGATAGTCTATCTATAATTGTTTCAGAAGAAACAGGGGCAATATCTATAGCAGAAAATGGAGCTATAGCAAGACATTTGGATTCTCAAACACTTAAACAAATATTAACAGATATGTATAAGCCGAAGGATTCACAGGAAGCATTTATTATAAAATGGAGGCGAAAAGATGAGCAAGGAGAAGAATGATTTAACCTTAAAAATCTTTGCTTTTGCTATAGCGATTGTTTTGTGGAGTTATGTTATGAGTATAGAAAACCCAGATATATCAAAGGAATATAGAAATATAACATTAACATTAAACAATATTGATGAATTAGATAGACAAAAATTAATAGTTATGGAGCCAAAGGAAGCTACTATATCTGTAAAAGTAACAGGTAGAAAGTCTGATATGGCAAACTTTTCACCTGATTTAATAAAGGCTCAAGTAGATTTATCTGGTTATAGTGAAGGCAAGAAGAAAGTACCAGTAAATGTAAGTTTAAATCAACTTAACAATGTAAAAATAGTAAATTATGAACCTAAAGAGATACTATTTACATTTGACAAATTAATAACTGTAGATAAGCCTGTTACTGTTAAAACAGTAGGTAAGTTAGAACCCAACCATGTAATAGGAGATATAACAATAAAGCCTGGCTCAATTTTACTGAAAGGTCCTAAAACTTGGGTAAATGAAGTGTCAGAAGTAATAGCAGTCTTAGATGTAACTGGAAGAAAAGGTGATATTCATGAACAAGTACCTATACAATTAATAGATTATGAGGAAAATGATGTTCGAGGAGTAGATAAAGAACCTAGTGTAGTAGATGTTTATGTGCCTGTATTTAGAACTGTAACTGTACCAATTGAACTTAAAACGGAAAATCAACTTCCGGCTCAGTATGAAATTACTAATATTACAATAAATCCTAGTACCGTAAGTTTAAAGGGTGATAGTAGTATAGCTAATTTAAAATCTATTCAGACTAAGGCAATAGATATAAATTCGTTGGTAGAAAATACAACTCAATTAGTAGACTTGGATTTACCAGCAAATGTATCCCTTTTAAATCCAAACGAAAAGATTAGTGTTTCCTTAAATATTGAAGAAATTTCCACTAGAGTATTAGAATATACTTTAGAAGATATAGGTATAACAAATTTAGATTCAGACTTAGTTATAGATAAAGAATATTCTAATGAGCCTATATATGTGACAGTAAAGGGGAACAAGCAAATCATTGAAAGTTTAAGTAAAGAAGATTTAGAGTTGAGCTTAGATTTACTTCATCTTGATGAAGGAATTCATAAGGTGAATTTAGGAGTAAATGTGCCAACAGGAGTTGCAGTTAAAGAAATTACACCACAGACTGTGGAGTTAAAATTAACTAAATACTAAGGGGGAAAAAGATGGAAAGAAAATATGTATTAGCAATTAATCCAGGATCTACATCTACTAAAGTAAGTCTATTTGAAGAGAATAAAGAGTTAAAGACCTTTAAAATAGACCATAAAAAGCAGGAGTTAGATAATTATAAAAGAATAGCTGACCAATATGATTATAGATTGAATTTAATCAAAGATTGGTTGCAAAGAGAAAATATTGACTTAAGTTCTTTGAGAGCAGTAGTAGGGAGAGGTGGGTTATTAAGGCCTATGCCTGGTGGCACATATATAGTTTCTGATTTTATGATAGAAGATTTAAAGATTGGAATACAAGGGGAACATGCCTCTAATCTTGGTGGAATGTTAGCCAAAGGATTGGGAGATTTGGCGGACATACCTTCTTTCATAGTAGATCCTGTGGCGGTAGATGAGTTTCATGAAGTCGCTAGAATTTCTGGTTTAAATGAAATCTCAAGAAAGTCATTGATTCATGCACTAAATATAAAAGCAGTAGCCCATAGAAGAGCTAATGAAATAAATAAGGATTTAAAAGATATGAATTTAGTAGTTGCCCATTTAGGTGGTGGAATATCAATTGCACCAATTGAAAACGGAAAAATGATTGATGTAAATAATGCTAAGGAGATGGGTCCATTTTCTCCAGATAGAACAGGTGGACTTCCTATGGGAGACATAGTTAAGATGTGTTATTCAGGAAAATACACCTTAAATGAGATGAAGCTCAAGGTTCAAGGAGAAGGAGGATTATTTTCCTATTTAGGTACTATGGACGGTAGAGAAGTTGAAGATAGAATAAATCAAGGTGATAAATATTCAAAGCTTATATATGATGCTATGGCTTACCAAATTGGAAAAGAAATAGGAGCATATTCTACTGTACTCAAAGGTAAAGTTGATAATATAATACTTACAGGTGGACTAGCTTATTCTAGTTATCTTATGGAAAAGATAAAAGAAATGATTGAGTTTATAGCAGAAGTAGTGGTTTATCCGGGTGAAGATGAAATGGATGCACTGAATAAAGGTGCGTTAAGAGTTATCAATGGCTATGAAGAAGCAAAAATATATGAAACAGAGGTGGACATAAATGGCTAAATCATTTAAAGATTTATTAGAATTAGCTAAAACTAGAGGACCAAAGAAGGTATCAGTAGCTGTAGCTGAAGACAAAGACGTATTATCTGCAGTAAAAGAGGCTACGGAATGTAAAATAGCTGAACCTATATTAGTAGGAAACAAAGAAAAAATATTAGAAATATCAAAGGAAATAAACTTTGATTTATCAGGTACTCAAATAATTCATGAGGAAGATAAGGTTCTTGCTTGTAGAATAGCTACAGAATTAGTTAGTAGCGGAAAAGCTGATGTTTTAATGAAGGGACTTATAGATACTTCTGTAATAATGAAACAAGTATTAGATAGTGAAATTGGACTTAGGACAGGTAATGTAATATCTCATGTAGCTGTGTTTGATGTGCCTACTTATCATAAAGTATTTATTGTAACTGATGCAGCTATGAATATAGCTCCTGACCTTAACCAAAAGAAAGAAATTATTGAAAATGCTGTAGTATTAGCAAGATCATTAGATATAGAAATGCCAAAAGTTGCAGTTTTAGCTGCAAAGGAAAAAGTATCTCCAAAAATGGAAGCAACAGTCCATGCTAAGGAATTGGCAGATATGAATAAAGCTGGTGAAATTAAGGATTGTTTAGTAGATGGACCTTTTGCTTTAGATAATGCCATATCTAAAGAATCTGCAATTTTAAAAGGAATCCATAGTGAAGTAGCAGGAGATGCAGATATACTTTTAGCACCTAGTATTGATGCAGGAAACGTACTTTATAAATGTTTAGCATTTTTAGCAAATGCAAAATCAGCAGGACTTATAGTAGGTACTAAAGCTCCAATAGTTCTTACTTCTAGAGCTGATAATGAAGAAGCAAAATTAAATTCAATTGCCTTAGCAGTATTAATGGCTTCAAAATAGGAGGGTAAAAATGACTAGACTTTTAATTATAAATCCAGGTTCTACTTCTACAAAGATAGCAGTATTTGATGATGAAAAAAGTATATTTGAAGAAACCTTAAGACATTCAGTTGAAGAATTATCTCCTTATGAGAAAATATATGACCAATATGAATTTAGGAAAAATATTATTGTAAATATATTAGAGAAAAATGATATTACAATAGATTCATTAGATGGAGTAGTAGGGAGAGGTGGGCTTCTTAACCCAATAGAAGGTGGAACTTATGAAGTAAATGACTTAATGTTAGAAGATTTACGAATAGGTAAAAAAGGAGAGCATGCTTCAAATCTAGGCGGTATAATAGCTTATGAAATAGCTAAGGAAGTAGGAAAACGTTCATTTATAGTAGATCCAGTTGTAGTAGATGAATTACAAGATGTAGCTAGAGTATCTGGATTAAAAGAAATTGAAAGAACATCTATATTTCATGCACTAAACCAAAAAGCAGTGGCGAGACGTCATGCTAAAGAATTAGGACAAAATTATGAGGATTTAAACTTAATAGTAGTCCATTTAGGTGGTGGAGTTTCAGTAGGAGCTCATGAAAAGGGCAAAGTAATAGATGTAGCAAATGCTTTAGATGGAGAAGGACCATTTTCACCTGAAAGAGCGGGATCTTTACCAGTTGGAGACATGATAAAATTATGCTATTCAGGAAAATACACATATAATGAAGTAAAGAAAATGCTTACTGGAAATGGTGGAATTGTTTCATATTTAAAGACTAATGATGCTAGGGAAGTTACAGAAAGAATTGCAAATGGAGATAAATATGCAGAACTAATATATAATGCCATGGCATATCAAGTAGCAAAAGAGGTAGGAGCATGTGCTGCAGTTCTTAAAGGAAAGGTAGATGGTATTCTCCTTACTGGGGGAATAGCATATGATAAGTTGTTTACTTCATGGGTAGAAGAAAGCGTAAAGTTTATTGCTGATGTAACTATTTATCCTGGAGAAGATGAACTTACAGCTTTAGCAGAAGGTGGATTGAGAGTTTTAAGAGGAGAAGAAGCAGCAAAAGTTTATAAATAGGATATGGTGACTATGTTAAATAATGATAAAAGAATAAGAGTTATAATTGGGCATTATGGCAGTGGAAAATCTGAATTCAGTGTGAACTATGCTGTGAAATTAGCTCAGATGGGGAAAAAGGTTGCTTTAGCTGATTTGGATATAGTAAATATGTATTTTAGATCCAGAGAGAAGGCTTTGGAAATGGAAGGTGTAGGCATAAAAGTAATTGGAAGTCAAATCAATGCACCAGCCATAGAAGTACCGTCTATATCAGCAGAAGTATATACACCATTACAAGATGAAAGTTATAATTTAATCTTAGATGTAGGTGGAGACCAAGTAGGAGCTAGGGCATTGGGAAGATATGTAGAGTATTTTGAAGAAGGTAAATATGATATGTTTTTTGTCCTAAATGCTAATAGACCTGAAACTCAAACAGTAGATAAGGTACTTGAATATATGACAAAAATTCAAGATGTATCTAGAGCTAAAATAACAGGTATTATAAACAACACTCATTTACTAAAATCTACAACCTATGAAGATGTATTAAGAGGGCAGCAATTGGCTTTAGAAGTTCAAGAAAGAACTGGAATAAAGCTTAAATATATATCTGTACTAGAAGAAGTAATACCAAGTCTTCCTAATAACTTAGAAGGCGAAATATTCCCCATAAAATTATTTATGAGGGATGAATGGATGCTATAAAATAAAAGGAGGGTTAAAAATGGCTAAAGGTAAAGTAACATTTAATGAAGACATCTGTAAGGGATGTGGACTTTGTACAACTGTTTGTCCTGTAAAAATACTTGCATTAGATAAAACAAAAATAAATGCAAAAGGATACCACCCAGCATCAGTAACAGACCCAGAAAAATGTATCGGTTGTGCAAACTGTGCAACTATTTGTCCAGATGTAGTTATTACAGTAGAAAGATTCTAACTATACTTTAAAAAAGGAGGTTTTAAAATATGACTAAAGTTCTTATGAAAGGTAATGAGGCTATAGGTGCAGCAGCAATTCAAGCAGGATGTAAGTACTTCTTTGGCTACCCTATAACTCCTCAATCAGAACTACCAGAATATATGTCAAGGGAGTTACCAAAGGTAGGAGGAGTATTCTTACAAGCAGAATCAGAAGTAGCTGCAATAAATATGGTTTATGGTGCTGCAGGAGCAGGTGCTAGAGTAATGACATCGTCATCAAGTCCTGGAATGGCATTAAAACAAGAAGGTATTTCATATATTGCTGGTGCAGAATTACCTTGTCTTTTAGTTAATATAATGAGAGGTGGTCCAGGTTTAGGAAGTATTCAGCCTTCACAAACTGACTATTTCCAAGCAACTAGAGGCGGAGGAAATGGAGACTATAGAATGGTAGTATTTGCTCCAGCAAATGTTCAGGAATTAGTTGATTTAATTATAGAAGGATTTGATCTAGCAGACCAATACAGAAATCCAGTTATGGTTCTTGGAGATGGTATGATTGGACAGATGATGGAGCCAGTTGAATTTAAAACTCCAACAAAAAGAGATTTACCAGAAAAAGATTGGGCTACAGTAGGTACTGGAGATAAGAGAAAACCAAATATAATAAACTCTTTATATATAGCAGCAGAAGATTTAGAAGCTCACAATATTAGACTTCAAGCTAAATATAAAAAAATGCAGGAAACCGAGTGTAGAGTAGAATCATATAATATAGAAGATGCAGATGTGGTTATAGCAGCTTATGGAACTACATCAAGAATAGCAAAAACAGCCATAGCAAAATTAGAAAAAGAAGGATATAAAGTAGGACTAATTAGACCTATTACATTATGGCCATATCCATTTGATGAATTTAAGAAAATAAATCCAAACTGTAAAGGTATACTAACAGTTGAAATGAATAATGGACAGATGATAGATGATGTTAAAATAGCTGTTGAAGGTAAATTTCCTGTATCTTTCTATGGAAGATCAGGAGGAATGGTACCTACACCAGACGCAATAATTGAACATGTAAAGAAAATCTATGGAGGTGATAAATAATGACTATAGTTTTTGAAAAAACCAAAGGATTAACAGATGTACAAACTCACTATTGTCCAGGATGTACTCATGGAATTGTTCATAGATTAGTAGGAGAAGTATTAGTAGAATTAGGGGTATTAGATAAAGCCATAGGAGTTGCCCCAGTAGGATGTTCAGTATTTGCATATAATTATTTCAATTGTGATATGCAGCAAGCTGCACATGGTAGAGCACCAGCAGTAGCTACAGGAATAAAAAGAGTTCATCCAGATAATTTTGTATTTACTTATCAAGGTGATGGAGATTTAGCTTCCATCGGTACAGCAGAAATAGTTCATGCTGCTCATAGAGGAGAAAAAATTTCAACAATATTTATAAATAATGCTATTTATGGTATGACAGGTGGACAAATGGCACCTACAACACTTATAGGACAAAAAGCTACAACTGCACCTTTAGGAAGAACTGAAGAACATAGTGGTAGACCAATAAAAGTAAGCGAGATGTTAGCTACAATTCATGGAGCAGCATTTGTAGAAAGAGTTGCAGTAAATAACCCAGCAAATATAAGAAAAGCTAAAAAAGCTATAAAAGAATGCTTCCAGATACAACTTGAAGGAAAAGGATTTGGAATTGTAGAAGTATTATCCACATGTCCAACTAACTGGGGATTAACAGCTCCAGAGGCTATGAAATGGCTAGAGGAAAATATGATGCCTTATTATCCTCTTGGAAACTATAGACGTCCAGAGGAGGTTGAATAAAATGGAAGAAAGAATAGTAATTGCAGGATTTGGTGGACAAGGTGTAATGGCATTAGGTCAACTTTTAACATATTCAGGCATGACAGAGGATAAAAAAGTATCTTGGTTACCTTCTTATGGTCCAGAGATGAGAGGAGGAACTGCAAACTGTAACGTTATTATATCATCAGATGCAGTAGGTTCTCCAGTTGTTATAGATTCAACTTCAGCAATAGTAATGAATAGACCATCCTTAGATAAATTTGAAGATTCAGTAGTACCAGAAGGAAGACTGTTTATTAACTCATCATTAATAGATAGAAAAACTACTAGGGAAGATATAGAAGTATATTATATTCCAGCTAATGAAATAGCTAATGAAATTGGTAACCCAAGAGTAGCCAATATGGTAATGTTAGGAGCATTTTTAGAAGCTACAAAGGCAGTTGAGGTAGATACTATATTAAATAAAGCATTTACAGCAGTATTTGGAGAAAATAGAGTTAATTTACTTCCAATAAATAAAGAAGCATTGGAAAGAGGAGCAGAATTAGTAAAAGAGCAAAGAAAATAAATTACTATGAAAATAAGACCAGTTATAACACTGGTCTTATTTTATAGCATAGATTTAATCTTTGTTTGCTGAACATGGGAATTTAGGATGGCATCCTCCAGAAGTATCAGTTACTGCGGGAATTTGAACTTGCCTATTTTGTAAAACTTTAACTGTAAATTCTATAACCATTTTTTCTTCTATTCTGTTAAAGAATTTTTCCTCAATTGGGAACTCAGCACCACAAGGGCGATGACGACCAATGAATTCATCAAATTCAAAAATTCTTGCATTAATTAATTCGCAGAATGGAAGTTCATTGAAATTTTCAATTATAATCTGATTAAACTCCGATAAATCTCCAGATAGTAGTTTATCTTTTTCAGCAAAATGTTTATCTGGTAAATTACTAACCTTAAAGTATTCAAATTCAGTACTGGAATTTACAGCAAGTTCTTCTGGCGGAGTATAGAAAGTAAGTGGTGTTGAACATTCAAAAGGAACATCTATTATACAATGATGTAGTTCTCCACATATACCTTCCATATTTGCACAATTGCCTGTAGTATAGTCAATGTTTTTACGGATAAACCCTTTAATAAACAATATATTAGTGGGTTGAAGTAAAAGACATTGAGTGATTTTTACTTTTTTCTTTATATTTTTAACATCAAGAGCTAATTCTGGTAATTTAATTAGTGAACTAAGATGGAATTGTACAGTTAATTCAGCTAATACTACTGGAATTTTAGCTATGACACCTGTAGTTATACCTACTGGAGTAATTGGTGTATTAGTACAACTATCTAACATATTAGTTTTAACTTCTACGCAAGAGTGGGGATATTTTGAATTACTACTACACTCCGAAATTGAAGGATTATAGTTACATTTTGTTTTTCCATGGGTATTATCAAATACTCGTACATTACTAATGTTTGTACCTTCTACTGATCTATACATATTTTATTTCCTCCCTATATAATGAGCCATTAATAGCTTGTATTGTCTGTACATACTATAATATATTCAGATCGTCCAATTAGGTGATAGTAAACAGCAGAAAAATAAACATTAAAAAATTATAGAAAATTAAATTATCAAATTTTGTCAAAAAAGGGTTTTTGCAAAAAAATGGTTAATATGGTATAATAATTCTAGTCTCGAAACGAATAATGCTTAATTCGCTTTTTGAAGCGGGGGAACCAATTTTTTTGGGGTGAATCCATTATAGGACGGGCATAACCCTTTAGCCCGAACCCGACAGCTAACCTCGTAAGCAAATAAAGGGGGCATGAAATCTGTTGATTTCAAAACTATGGAAGCCCATAGTTTTTTTTGTCCCTCAAATCCAGTTAACATAAAATGAGACAAAAAATTTAAGGGGGATGATTAAATGCTAGGATTAAAATTTAGTATTATAGGTGCAGGAAATGGTGGAATTGCAATGGCAGGTTATTTAGCCATGATAGGATATGAGGTAAATTTATACAATAGGACATTAGAAAATATACTATCTTTAATAAATAATCCAACAATATCTCTAACTGGAGAAGTAACGGGAAAAGGCAAATTAAACAAGGTAACTAACATAATGGAAGAAGCTATAGATGGGGCAGATATAATTATGGTTACAGTACCTGCAATGGGGCATTATCAGATGGCTATAGAAATGACACCATATTTAAAGGATGGGCAAATAATAGTTTTAAATCCAGGTCGTACAGGTGGGGCATTGGAGGTATATGAAGCATTAAGACAATACAACTGCAATAAAAAGATAGTAGTTGCAGAAGCTCAAACTTTTATATACGCTTGTAGAGCCACTTCACAAAATAGTGCCCATATATTTCAGGTGAAAAATGAAGTAACCATAGGAGCTATACCTTCATCTAAAACAAATCATGTAATCAACTTACTTAAATTTGCTTATCCACAATTTATTCCTGCTAAGGATGTTCTTGAAACAAGTATAAATAACTATGGAGCAATATTTCATCCAGCACCAACATTATTAAATAGTGGGCATATTGAAAGAGGGGCAGCTTTTGAATATTATATAGAAGGCATAACTCCATCCATAGGAGATTTTTTAGAAAAAATGGATCATGAGAGAATGGAAATAGGAAAAATTCTTCAAATAAATACTTTATCTGCTAAGGAATGGTTATGCGAATCCTACGGAGCAAAAGGAAAAAATCTTTATGAAACAATTCAAAATAATTCTGCATACAAAGGACTTCAGGCACCAAAGGGGTTAAATATTAGATATATCTATGAAGATGTACCTTATAGTTTGATACCTATGGCATCTATAGCTATAGAATTAGGGATCCAAACTCCAGCTATTAATTCCATTATAAATATTGCAGAATTAATAACAGGAAGGAATTTTTATGTAGAAGGTCGAACTATAGAGAAATTAGGATTAAAAGGACTATCAGTATATGATATGCATAAAATTGCACAAATAGGAGGAATAGACAAAAAAGATAAAAAAGGTGAGGAAGGTGTTGCTTAGTGAAAAAGATTATAGCGGGAACTTTAGGTAACTGTGTACATGTGGCAGGAATAATGAATTACTTAAATTTAGCAGATCAAGAGAAGTATTATACTGATTTTATAGGAATAGGTAAATCAGTAGATGAAATAATAAATTTAATCAATGAAAAAAAGCCTGATATAGTAGCTTTATCCTATAGATTAACTCCAGAGCCACTTTATCAAATTCTAGAAGAACTAAAAGAAAAGATAATTGAAAATAATATTAAAGATATAATTTGGTTATTTGGTGGAACAGAACCTACATCATTAGTGGCTAAGGAGTATGAAATTTTTCATAAAGTATTTGATGGCAGTGAAGATATTGACGAAGTCATAGCATATCTAAAGGGTCAAGATTTATCAAAAGAAGAATCTTATCCAAAAGACCTAATAAATAGAATAAAATCTAAATATCCGTATCCAATATTAAGACATCACTTAGGATTACCAACTATAGAAGAAACCATAGAGTCAATAGAAAAAGTATCCGAAGCAAAAGTAATAGATATAATTTCTATTGCACCAGATCAAAATGCTCAAGAATTTTTCTTTGACCAAGAAAACATGGATGAAAGACTAAATGGAGCAGGCGGAGTACCCTTAAGAAGTAAGGAAGATTTTAAAGAGCTTCATAATGCAGCACAAAGGGGAAATTTCCCACTATTACGTTCCTATAGTGGGACAAAAAATATAATACCTTTTGCCGAATTGTTAAAAGAAAGTATAGACAATGCTTGGTGTGCAGTTCCATTATTTTGGTATAGTGAACTAGATGGCAGAGGACCAAGAAAATTAATAGATGCCTTAAAAGAAAATCAAGAAGTAATGAAATGGCATGGGGAAAGAAATATTCCCGTAGAAGTAAATGATCCACATCATTGGAGTTTAAGAGATGCCCATGATTCCATAGCTGTGGCAGTAGCGTATATTGCTGCCTATAATGCAAAAAAAATGGGAGTAAAAGACTATATAGCTCAATATATGTTTAATGTACCAGCATCTATTTCTCCAGAAATGGATTTAGGTAAGATGTTGGCAAAGATAGAATTAGTAGAAAGTTTAGTAGATGATGATTTTAATGTATATCGTCAAGCAAGGGCAGGTTTAGCAAGCTTTCCCACTAATCTTTATCAAGCTAAGGGGCAGTTGGCGGCCTCAGCATATTTAGCCATGGGAATTAAACCTCATATATATCATGTAGTAGGATTTTGTGAAGCTCATCATGCAGCAAAAGCTGAAGATATAATAGAGTCAGCTATGATAGTAAGGGGAATACTAAAAAATGAATTCTTAGGCTCAGTAGATATGACTAAGGACAAAAATGTTCTTGAAAGAAAAAACACACTGATAAAAGAAGCGAAGGTAATAATAGATACAATAGAATCTCTAAATTTAAGCGTAGAAGATCCATTAATAGATCCAGCAACTTTAACTGAGGCAGTAAGAGTTGGAATACTAGATGCACCTCATTTACAAGGCTCTAAAATAGCCAAAGGTACTCTTAAAACCAGAATGGTAAGTGGAGCATTATATGCCTATGATGAAAAGCAAGGAAAGATTATAAATGAAGAAGAAAGAATAGATATAATTTTAAAAGAAGCTATTAGCAAACAATAAAAAGAGTATGATAAACCTTTAAAAATCTTAATAACTATAAAAGGATTAAGAAATTTTCTTAATCCTTTTTTAAATATGGATATTTACTCTATAGCAAACAAAAACTCTCCTTCGCAAGCAAGTTCATCTCCAACGTAGGCCTTACCTTCACCAACTCCTACAGAACCCCTAACTCTAGTTAGAATCACTTCCATTTTAAGGGTGTCTCCAGGTACTACTTTTCTTTTAAATCTTACTTTATTTATTCCAGCAAAATAAGGGGTTTTTCCTTTATATCTTTCATCTGATAAGAGAATCACAGCTCCAACTTGAGCCATGGATTCAACAATTATTACTCCAGGCATTACAGGCATATTTGGAAAATGGCCTTGAAAAAATGGCTCATTTATAGTTACATTTTTATATCCCAATCCTTTAACTCCAATTTCTTCTATTAAAACTTTATCTATAAAGAGAAAAGGATACCTATGAGGAATAATCTCTTTTATTTCTTCTATATTTAACAATTTATCCATAAAATCGCTCCTTTTTTGATTTTTATAGTGAAAAATTAATGATTGCTTATTTTATTATATTCATATATACTAAATCTTAAAGTTCTAATTATATTATAGTATTAATATTAATCTAAAGAAAACTAATTTGCAAATATTTTTAAGGAGGTGGTAGATGAAGAAGAGGAAGGACAAATCACAATTAAATATGGAGGTGGAAAATGAAAAGTATTTATGTAGGTATCTCTGGTGTAGGTAGTTATGTTCCTGAAAGAGTTGTTACTAATGATGCTCTATCTAAAATTGTAGATACATCTAATGAGTGGATTGTTGAAAGAACAGGAATTGAAGAAAGAAGAATAGCAGATGATGATACGGCGACTTCTGACTTAGGAACATTAGCAGCTAAAAGAGCTTTAGAAGATGCAAAATTACAACCAGAAGATATAGATTTAATTATTGTTGCAACAGTTACAGCTGACCACGCTTTTCCATCAACTGCCTGTATAATTCAGAAAAATATAGGGGCAATGAAGGCAGCAGCATTTGATATAAATGTAGGATGTTCTGGATTTGTATATGGTTTATCCATAGGGGAGAGTTTCATTAAATCAGGAACATATGAAAAGGTGTTAGTTATAGGAGCAGAAGCATTATCCAAAATAGTGGACTGGCAAGATAGAAATACTTGTGTATTATTTGGAGATGGTGCAGGAGCTTGTGTATTGGAAAAATGTGAAGAAGGATTTGGAATTCTTTCCAGTGAACTAGGCTCAGATGGTACAAATGGGCAAGTATTAAGTCAACCAGCAGGAGGATCTAGATTACCAACCAGTATTGAAACTCTAGAAGATAGACTTCACTATGTAAAGATGGATGGAAAAGAAGTATTTAAATTTGCCGTTAGAGTTATGGAAAAAACATCAATGAATGCTTTAGAAAAAGCAGATTTAAATTTAGCAGATTTAGACTTTTTAGTTCCTCATCAAGCTAATATGAGGATTATAGACGCAGCAGCTAAGAAATTAAAACTTGAAAAAGATAAGATTTGTATAAATTTAAATAAATATGGTAATATGTCTTCAGCCTCTATTCCAGTCGCCCTTGACGAAGCAGTTAAGAATAAAAAAATTAAGAATGGTGACAATATACTTTTAGTAGCATTTGGAGCAGGACTTACTTGGGCTTCAATGACCATAAAGTGGAGTAGGAGGAAATAAAATGTGGAGGACTAGAATAACAGATATTTTAAATATTAAATATCCTATACTACAAGGTGGAATGGCTTGGGTGGCTACCCATGAATTAGCAGTAGCTGTATCAGAGGCAGGTGGTTTAGGGATCATTGGAGCAGGTAATGCCCCAGGACAAGTAATAAGAGAAGAGATTAGAAAGCTAAAGGAATTGACAGATAAACCTTTTGGTGTAAATATTATGATGATGTCACCTTTTGCTGAGGATATTGTAGGTATAGTCTGTGATGAAGGAGTTCCTGTTGTAACTACAGGTGCAGGAAGTCCAGGAAAGTATATAAAGAAGTTAAAGGAATACAATGTAAAAATCATACCTGTAGTACCTACTGTGTCTTTAGCAGTGAGATTAGAAAGAGAAGGCGTAGATGCCTTAATCGTAGAGGGAACTGAAGCGGGAGGCCATATTGGAGAGTTGACTACTATGGCATTAGTTCCTCAAATAGTAGATAAAGTTAATATTCCTGTTATAGCAGCAGGAGGAATTGGAGACGGAAGAGGATTTTTAGCAGCTTTAAGTCTAGGAGCAGAAGGAGTTCAACTAGGAACTAGGTTTGTATGCTCTACTGAAGCAAATGTTCATATAAATTATAAAGAGGCCATAGTAAAATCTAAGGATAGAGATGCACAAGTAACTGGGAGAAGTACTGGGCATCCTGTTAGAGCATTGAAAAATAAATTTACTAGGGAATTTTTAGAGTTAGAAAAAAACAATGGATCTCTTGAAGAACTAGGGTTATTAGGTTCAGGAAGATTAAAGTTAGCTGTAGTAGATGGAGATATAGAAAAAGGATCTTTAATGTCTGGACAAATTGCTGGATTAATAGAAGATATTAAACCATGTAAGGAGATAATTGAAGATATAGTTTCATCTGCAGAAAAACAATTAAATTCATTGTACTCCCTAGGAGGTGAGAACAATGAAAAAAAATAAATTAGCTTTTATATTTCCTGGTCAAGGATCACAATACGTAGGAATGGGCAGTGACTTTTATGAATCCTTTGCAGAATCAAGAAAAGTATTTGATGAAGCAAATGAAGTACTAAATATGGATTTAAAATCCATATGCTTCAATGGAACTGAAGAAGATCTAAAGAAAACGGAAAATACTCAACCAGCTATATTGGCAACAAGTATTGCAATACTTAAGGCTATGGAGGCTAGAGGTATAGACTGTGAATATACAGCTGGACTAAGTCTCGGAGAATATAGTTCCTTAGTTACAAGTAAAAGCTTAGAATTTAAGGATGCTCTAAAGGTTGTAAAAGAAAGGGGAAGATTTATGCAGGAGGCAGTTCCCCTAGGAGTTGGTGGAATGGCTGCAATTCTTGGATTGGATAAAGAAAAATTACCTTTGATTATACAAAAAACTAAGGAATACGGAATAGTTGAAGTCGCTAACTATAATAGCCCAGAACAAATAGTATTATCAGGAGAAATGAAAGGTCTAAAAGTTGCCTGTGAAGAGGCAGTGAAACTAGGAGCGAAAAAAGCAGTGCCGTTATCTGTATCTGCACCATTTCATTCATCATTACTATCTTCAGCAGGAGAAAAGCTAAAGAATGAATTATCTAAGGTGGATATAAGAGAAACTCAAAAAAAGTTTATTTCCAATGTAGATGCTAAAATTAGTTCTAACAAAGATGAAATAAAGCCTAAGCTAGTAAACCAAGTAAGCAATTCAGTATTATGGCAGCAGTCTGTAGAATATATGATAAATGAAGGTGTAGACACATTTGTAGAACTAGGACCAGGAAAATCTCTATCA
This sequence comes from Tissierella pigra, assembly GCF_009695605.1. Lineage (GTDB taxonomy): Bacteria > Bacillota > Clostridia > Tissierellales > Tissierellaceae > Tissierella > Tissierella pigra. The sequence continues at coordinate 33,053 of NZ_VUNQ01000015.1, read as the reverse complement.
GGCTTTGTAAAAAGAATCGGAAAATCTATGGGAAAAGAAGTAAAGTCGTTAAGTGTAAATGATGTTAATTCCTTTGAAGAAACAATTAAATATATAAAATCAGTAAAAGATAATGAATAATGAAGAGTTTAAAGTGCAGTTGTAGGGTCTTTTAGTTAATAGTTTCAAGTAGACTTGAAACTTCCATAACTATTCACTATTAACTATTAGTTATTCACTATATACAGGAGGGGGGTGAATAAGTGAGCCTAAAAGACAAAGTAGCCCTAGTAACTGGAGGATCTAGAGGTATAGGAAAAGAAATTGCTTTAGAACTAGCTAGAAATGGTGTTAATGTAGGAATTACCTATGTTAGCAATGAAGAAAAAGCTAAAGAAGTAATAGACGAAATAAAATCCCATGGAGTAAAGGGAATTGCCATAAAAACAAATGTATCCATAGAAGAAGATGTATTACAAATGATAAAATCCATGGAAGAAGAACTAGGGACTATAGATATATTAGTAAATAATGCAGGAGTTACAAAAGATAATCTCATCATTCGAATGAAAGAGGAAGATTGGGACGAAATAATGAATGTAAACCTAAAGGGAGCATTTTTAACTACTAAGGCAGTAGCGAGGATAATGATGAAGAAAAGATATGGAAAGATCATAAATATTACTTCTGTAGTTGGTATAATAGGTAATGCTGGTCAAGGAAATTATAGTGCTTCAAAGGCTGGAGTTATTGGATTTACAAAATCCATGGCAAAGGAATTAGCCAGTAGAGGTATTAGAGTAAATGCCATAGCACCAGGATTTATAGAAACCGATATGACTGAAGTATTAAAAGAGGATATAAAGGAAACAATGCTAAAATCAATACCACTAAATACCTTTGGTAACCCAAAAGACATAGCAAACCTCGTAGTATTTTTAGCCAGTGAAAAATCAGACTATATAACAGGCCAAGTAATAAATGTAGATGGTGGAATGGTTATGACCTAACACAGTGAACGATAGTGAGCTGATGTAGGTCAAACGCAACGAGAACCAAATCTATGAGAGCGAAGCGAGCAAATAGATTTGAGTTTCGAGACTGGGAGGTAGATAAATTATAAAAAACGAGTCTCCAGTTCAAGATTTGTGAAATATCACAACACAGAAAAAATAGTTTTGCAAACTCTCTACGCTCAAACAGTGCAAAATTTACGATTTTTTTCCTTAGTTGGATATTTCAATCAAATCATTCACAGTCGAGTCTTATTTTTATAATTTATCTAACAGAATTAAAAATATAGGAGGAATGTAAAAATGATATTTGAAAAGGTTGTAAATATAATAGCAGAGCAATTAGGAGTAGATGATATAGAAAGTATTACAATGGAGACTTCTATGATGAAGGATTTAGAAGCAGATTCATTAGATGCAGTAGAAATTATGATGGCTTTAGAAGATGAGTTTGGGATTTCTGTACCAGATGAAGATGCCGAAAACTTTAAGAACATTGGTGATATAGTAAAATATGTAGAAAAAAAGGCAGAATAATACCTTATATTGGAGGTAAAAAATGAAAAGAGTTGTAATAACAGGATTAGGAGCAGTTACTCCTATAGGTATAGGAAAAGAAAATTTTTGGAATTCCTTGATACAAGGTAAATCAGGGGTTGGACTTATAACTAGATTTGATACTACAGAATTTGATACAAAAATAGGTGCAGAAGTTAAGGATTTTAATCCATCTGACTATATAGATAAAAAAGAAGCCAAAAGAATGGATAGGTTTACACAATATGCAGTAGTAGGTTCAAAACTAGCAATAGAAGATGGAAATATAGATTTAGATAAATTAGATTTAGATAAAGTTGGAGTTGTAATTGGAGTTGGTATCGGTGGTATGGAGACTATGGAAACAGAGTATGAAAAACTAAGGGATAGAGGACCAAGTAGAGTTAGCCCACTTTTCATACCAATGATGATTTCCAATATGGCACCAGGACAAATATCCATGACCTTTGGATTTAAAGGACCAACAATGACAGTAACTACGGCCTGTGCATCAAGTACCCACGCCATAGGGGAAGCTTTTAGAATGATAAAATCAGGCAATGTAGATATGGTAGTAGCAGGTGGAGCAGATGCGTCTATAACACCTATTTCAGTGGCAGGTTTTTGTTCAATGAAAGCTCTTTCAACTAGAAATGATAATCCTACAAAGGCATCTCGTCCATTTGATAAAGAGAGAGATGGATTCGTAATGGGAGAAGGAGCAGGTATATTGATTTTAGAAGAGTTGGATCATGCACTTTCTAGAGGAGCAAATATATATGGTGAAATTGTAGGATATGGCTCTACTTCAGATGCTTTCCATATAACTCAACCAGACCCAGAAGCAAGAGGGGCAACAAGAGCTATGGAATTGGCATTGGAAGAAGCAGTAGCTAGTTACGAAGATGTGGATTATATAAATGCTCATGGTACATCAACATACTTTAATGACAAATTAGAAACTTTAGCAATAAAAAATGTCTTTAAAGACCATACAAAGAATATAAACATAAGCTCAACAAAATCAATGACAGGTCATTTACTAGGAGCTGCCGGTGGAATAGAGGCTATAGCAACCCTTATGGCAATAAAGGAAGGAATCATCCCTCCAACCATAAACTACGACAATCCAGATGAAGAGTGTGATTTAAACTACACACCAAATATTGCCGTAAAAAGAGATATAAAATACGCCATATCCAATTCATTAGGATTTGGTGGACACAATGGAACAGTATTGTTTAAAAAATATATAGATTAAACAAAAAGGACTTTGATTTTTCAAAGTCCTTTTTGTTTCGAGATAACTTTAACAAGTTTTAGGACAATAAATTATTTATATGATAATATAGAGGTAAGGAATAATAGGGGGTATAAAATATGTTTACAGTTAAGGTATTACCACCGTTATCATCATTAGTAATTGGATGGATTGTAATTGCAATAATAGTTTTAGTAGTTATAGCTATACCAATTTTTGGTTTTGTTAGACTAAAAAGAAAAATCAACAATATAGAAAACTCTCTTAATGAAATAAAAGAACAATTAGATAAAGATATATAGGTAAAATAAGATTGAAGAAATAAAATATAATTAAAAAGTAAAGATGATATAATATGTAATTTTATAGAAGGTGGTATTCAGTGTTAAGAATAGCTATATGTGATGATGAAAATTCAATATGTAATCAATTAGAGGAAATTTTAGAAAGATTTCAAAAGAAATCTTCAAAGGAATTACAAATAGATATTTTTCATTCTGGTGAGGAATTATGTTTATATTTATCTCAAGATAATCATTATGATATTATTTTCCTTGATATTGAACTAAAGGAAATGAATGGCGTAGAAGTGGGACAAATAATTAGAGATAAGATGTTAAACGAAACTACTCAAATTATATATATTTCAGGGAAAGAAACTTATGCAATGGAACTTTTTAAAGTAAGACCCTTAGATTTTATTATAAAACCTTTTAATTATAATAAAATACAGAAGGTTCTTGAGATTGCTTTAAGGATTATACAAAGAGATGAAAAGGTCTTTCAGTATAAAGTTGGACATACAACATACAATTTACCAATAAGAGATATTATATACTTTGAAAGTAAAAACAGAGAAGTTATAATACACACTATAAATGGGTCAGAAGTATTTTATGGAAGATTAAAAAATATATATGAGGATCTAAATCAATCTAAATTCATTCATATTCATAAATCCTATTTAGTAAATTATAATCATATTATAAAACTTGAATATCATCAAGTTACTATGTCAAATAAAGTGATTTTGCCTATTAGTCAAGCAAATAGAAAGAAAGTAAGAGAATTACAGTTAGAGTTAGAAAGGGATAGGATATGGCATTAAATATTTATGACTATTTTTATTTAATAACTAATATTTTGAGGGCATATACTACATATAAATTCATGGATATATTCTTTGATACCAGAAATACAAATAAAAAAGTAGAAATCTTTTCCTATACATTTTATTTTATTGTAATTAGTTTTGTATATTTAACTATTAATACTCCTGTAGTTACATTTATAAGCAATATATTATTATATTTTGTTTTAACATTTAACTATAAATCATCTATAAAACATAAGATTATATCCATTATGAATATATATATGATTTTAATGTCTATAGAAAGTATAATCGTCTTATTATCAGGATTTATTTATACTAATGGTTTCAGTAGCAATCCATTATATTCTTCAATTATAGGAATGATTGCCATAAATATAATTTCATATATGATTGCACTAATAATGGGGGGATATAAAAATATAAAGCAAGGTATAGATATTCCAAATGTTTATTGGTTATCTATATTTTTAATACCATTAGGAAGTTTATATATTATCTTGACTCTTTTACAGAACTTTAACTTAGATATATACAAAACTGTAGCTTGTATTATTATATTATTTTCAATAAACATAATTATTTTCTATTTATATGATACTTTAAGTAGAGCATTTAAAGATAAAATAGAGAAAATAATACTTGAAGAACAAAACCACTATTATCAAAGACAGCTTGAAGTTATAGATAGTTCCTATGAGAATATAAGTTCTTTGCGTCATGATATAAAGAATCATTTAATAGCATTAAAGGGATACATAGAAAATGGAGGAGAAGAGAAGGCTATTGATTATATTTCACAAATAAATGAAAGCCTCTATGAAAAGGAACAATTTTCTAAAACAGGTAATATAGAAATAGATAGCATTTTAAACTATAAGTTGCAAGAGGCCAAATTAAAAGGAATTTTAGTATCACTGGAACTAAAAATTCCATCTAAATTGAATATCTCTCCATTGGATACAGTAGTGATCTTAGGGAATTTGTTAGATAATGCAATAGAAGCTAGTGCCAAAGTTGAGAATAATAAGACCATTGATATTAGAATTAAATATAAGAATGATATACTATTTATTTATATTAATAATTCTTTTGATGGCTCTATTGTCTATGAAGGAGAAAAGATAAAAACAACGAAAAAGGACAAAGAAAATCATGGTATAGGATTAAATAATATAGAAAAGATTTTAAAGAAATATGATGGTACCATGAAGGTATATCATACTGAAAATAGATTTCATGTTGATATATTAATGTATAGAGTTTAATGGATTAGATAGTTGGGACTTTGAGAAATCAAAGTCCTTTAATATTTTAATGATAAATATACAAAAATTGTAAGTTTCAACAAAAACATATATAAGTTTCAACAAATTCTCAAAGACCTATTATTTCTTATTGTATAATGAATATACAAAAAATAACAAAGGGGATGATTCGTTTGAAGAAAGTTATTTTAAGATTTGGTGGAGTTCTTGCAAGTTTAGCATTGATGGTAACATCTATGAATGTAAATACAACATGTATGTATCTTGCTCATCAGCCTGAATTGCCAAAAGGTGCAGAAAAACTTCGTAAAAATTAATGGAAAATAATATGATTGAGAAAATAACAAACTACTTTGTTGTTAATGAGCTAATAAAAGATGAGGATAAAGAGATTTATGCCTATGGATTACATCAAGGACTTTTAATACTAATAAACATCATAACAACGATCTTAATAGGATTTATATTTAAAGCAGTCTGGGAAAGCATTTTATTTATAATAGTGTATACTCCGCTTAGAGCTTATGGAGGAGGGTATCATGCTAAAACTGAAGTTAAATGTTATTTGTTTTCTATAATTTTAATTTTAGTAGTATTATTAGGAATAAAAACTATTCCAGAGACAGATGTGATAATCCTAGCTTTAACAGAAGTAGGAGCAATTATAATCTGATTTCTAGCATCTGTAGAAGATAGCAATTTGAGTTATGGTTAAAAAAATTACATTTAAATATGAGATAATAGCAATTAAAATCAACTTACTAGCTGAATCATTGTGTTGTAAATTTATTGAAATTTAAAATCTTGGAGGTTTTTATGAATAATAGAAATAAAGGTTTTCTTCTTATTTTGAGTATTCCTTTAATATTAGCTTCATGCTCAAATTCAGAACCTGATAATGAATATACGAAGTTAACAGATACAGAACTTGCTTATATTGAAAATTATTCAACAGATACAATTATAAAAGAACTGCAAAGCAAAATTCAAAAGCCTATTTTGGAATTTGATAATATAGAAATAAAAGAATTAAATGTCTATGAAGATAAGCTATTAATGAAACCCAAAGAGAATAAGAAAGAGTTTGCAAATATATTTATAGATGCATACTTAATATTAGATAAAAGTTTAAGTTTTGAAGAAGCTACTAATTTAAGTGAAGAATGTATGGATAAAATAACTGATATTTTTAGAGAAAGGAAGGGTGGAGAATTTAGACTTTCTACAATATCTGTTGTATTTGAATCTGAAAACTTTAAAGAAATTCTAAAAGAAAATATACACTTTCGAGATATTGATAAAGATATAAATGTATTGAGTCTAAAACAATCAGAAGAAGACTTTAATATTCAGACAATCATATTTAATGAATTTTCTAAAGATAATGAAGTTGATATTTTAAGATTAGGGCTAGAAGATATATCTAATAATTATATTATAGAAATAAATATATTTGAAGTAACAAATACTGAGACTTATATTGATGATATAGATTCAAAAAATGATGAATTAATAAAAATATTCTCCAATAATGAAGACGTTAAAAAATACTTTAAAAGTAATTCTGTAAATAAATTAAAACTAATTTATAATATGCCATGGCATAAAGAACCACAACTTATATATGATTTTGAACTTTAAATAATATGGTGCATAAATTAGTTTATTTATTTAATATATTATACAAGGGGGAAAAGAAATGAAAAAGGTTTTATCAGTTTCATTAATTATCATGATGTTATTAACTGGAACACAGGTATTCGCTATTAAGGATATAGGTGTGAAAGAATTCTATGGTGATTCAATGGATAAGTTAAGGCAACAAGTAGGAGAGACAGAAATTCGTGAAGCTATAAGAAAGCCACAGATGGAGAGAGGACCGGGTAGTGGATGGATGTATACTAGTACTGACAGATATATACTTTCTCAACAAGGGATTGATTTAGCAACTTTAAGAACTCGTGTCAAATGGGAAGCAGATGATAGGGGAAATATACTTGCTTATACTTATGATCTCTTTGAATTTTCAAATGTTAAATCAGGTGTTAATACAATTAGAACATATAGACATTATGAGCCAATGACTGGTATTGCTAGACTAACATTAACAGGAGAGGCTGCTGCAGGAGGAGAATCATTTGGATTAAGAGATGCAGTTGACCATGTATATCATGTATATGCAGATGGGAAATATGCGTTTTCAAGATATACAGAGTAAAACTTAATATAAATCTACTAAAACAATATAGAGTATAACTATAAATAAAGGGGATGTTTCATAATAAATAAGCCCTAAAATAAAAAAAGGTCAAAGATGAACAGACTCCCATTAGTTAGAACAAAACTCTAACTAATGGGGGTCTGTTTTAATTGATTTGTCCTCCAAAAGTTGAACATATAATAAGGATTGAGTTCTATATGGAGGAGAAGAGAAGGCTATTGATTATATTTCACAAATAAATGAAAGCCTCTATGAAAGGGAACAGTTTTCTGAAACAGGTAATATAGAGATAGACAGCATTTTAAATTATAAGTTACAAGAGGCTAAATTAAAAGGAATTTTAGTATCACTGGAACTAAAAATTCCATCGAAATTGAATATATCTCCATTGGATACAGTAGTGATCTTAGGGAATTTATTAGATAATGCAATAGAAGCTAGTTCCAAAGTTGAGAATAATAGGATCATTGATATTAGAATTAAATATAAGAATGATATACTATTTATTTATGTTAATAATTCTTTTGATGGTTCTATTGTTTATGAAGGAGAAAAGATGAAAACAACGAAAAAGGACAAAGAAACTCATGGTATAGAATTAAATAATATAGAAAAGATTTTAAAGAAATATGATGGTACCATGAAAGTATATCATACTGAAAATAGATTTCATGTTGATATATTAATGTATAGAGTCTAATAGATTAGATAGTTAGGACTTTGAGAAACCAAAGTCCTTTAATAATTTAATGACAAATATACAAAAATTGTAAGTTTCAACAAAAACATATATAAGTTTCAACAAATTCTCAAAAAGCTATTATTTTTTATTGTATAATGAATATACAAAAAATAACAAAGGGGATGATTCTTTTGAAGAAAGTTATTTTAAGATTTGGTGGAGTTCTTGCAAGTTTAGCATTGATGGTAACATCTATGAATGTAAATACAACATGTATGTATCTTGCTCATCAGCCTGAATTGCCAAAAGGTGCAGAAAAACTTCGTAAAAATTAATGGAAAATAATATGATTGAGAAAATAACAAACTACTTTGTTGTTAATGAGCTAATAAAAGATGAGGATAAAGAGATTTATGCCTATGGATTACATCAAGGACTTTTAATACTAATAAACATCATAACAACGATCTTAATAGGATTTATATTTAAAGCAGTCTGGGAAAGCATTTTATTTATAATAGTGTATACTCCGCTTAGAGCTTATGGAGGAGGGTATCATGCTAAAACTGAAGTTAAATGTTATTTGTTTTCTATAGCTCTAATTTTAGTGGTATTATTAGGAATAAAAATTATTCCAGACACAGATTTGATAATCCTAGCTTTAACAGAAGTAGGAGGAATTATAATCTGGTTTCTAGCACCTGTAGAAGATAGCAATAAGCCTTTGGATAAAGAGGAAAGGATTATATATAAAAAGAGGACAGGTATTATTCTCACTACAGAGATAATAATTACCATATCTTTATTAGTATTGAATTTTAAAGAAATAGCATTGGTTATGGCCATATCAATATTTGTAGTAAGTTTAATGTTGGTTTTGGGGAAAAAAGTTAATAAAGATTAAATATATTATTTTAGTTATGTATTCAAACTTCGCACATAAATATTCCCTTGTAAACCTTGAAAATTCAATATTTGATCAGAACTATATATACCTTATATTGCTTTTAAGAACATAAACCCTAAAAACACTTCGTTTTGATTTGTATGACACCTTACAATTAGATTTAAGGATAGCAAAAAATAATATCAGTCCGACAAAACCTATGTTTCGTGCTATATTTGTCGAAAATAGGCGAACGAAATAAGTGGACTTTACCATTCTTGTATGTTAATTTATATACAAGTTAGCCTCATAGATTTATTGAGTATTTCCAAATTTCATTGTTTAAGATATATAAATCTTGTATAGGTTAAAACACACTTGTGTATCTATAAACTTGAAGTTCTATAAACTTGAAGTTCTATAAACTTGAAGTTCTATAAACTTGAAGTTAAGTTTAGTCAACTATTGAAACTACAAGGTTTGACTAGGAAAATCAACTGCGAAGTATGAGTTATGTATTAGAAGCAAAGCCCTATATAAATAGGAGGTGATACCAATGAATATGCTAACTCACAAATGACATTAATTGGTGAAGTTACATTTAGAGAAAGTGGTAGTACCTATAGTATATCATTGTATAAAACATCTACTGTACCTAAGAGATATACTTGCAGAGTTTCATCGGAGGTAAAGACATATAGTGGAGCTAGTAATGCAACTAGGAGTTTAGTAAGTAGTGGGGTAAAATATTAGAATTTATCATATTGACGTTTCTATCAAAAGTGTTGCTTTCTAGACATACTATCAACAAAACCATACAAAGCATAAGGCTTAATGCTAATACTAGAAATCTCTATTCTTCCACTACAAGTAATTAATTTATTAAAGAATATAGGGGTGTTTCTATTCAGTATAAATATGAGGAAAACATGTTTTTAGGCTTAAAGTCAATATGAAAATTTTATTTGTCAAATAAAGTTATTAAGATTTCTAGATTAAGCTAACATATTTAAAAGTTATAAAGATTTTGAAAGAGCTGTATTACACTTTTTATCATATTAAAAAGGAACCTAATATAAGGATTTTAACCATAAATAAGTTAAAAAATACGAGAATATAAGTATATAATTAAATTATGGAGGTTTTATAATGAGAAAAAGAATATGTACATTATTAATTATTGCAATATTAGCCACATCTGGTGCAGTATTTGCAGAAACGCAGCAAATAAATCCTAAGAATATGAGTTTAAATGAGTATGCAGACTGGATAGAAGAAAATGTTGAACCTAGAGAGTATGAAGGCATAAAAAAAGGAAATAGAGAAATAAGAGAATGGTTATATACAGGAGAGGAGTATAATACTATATATAATGGGTTATACGATTATATAGGATGGATGGCTACAGAGGCTAAATGGTTAGTAAATGAAAGACTTCAAGTTCTTGACTATGGAACAGTAACTTTTAGGCATGGTAAAGCAAGAGAATCAATTACAGCACATCCACATTCTGATTCAGCTTGGATAGCTAATGATAATGTAAGACTAATTTATCAGGTGGACTTTGTAGAATGGTCGGGGGATCATTATATAACACATATGTATAACTTACATGGAAATGGAAAGGTTTCCCTTCGTGTTATTAATTAAGGTTATCGAGTACGACTTTGATTATTCTATATCCAATATTAATATAATATAGGTATTATGAGTAAGAGGTAATCAATAGCCTCTTACTCATATTATTAAAGGGAGGTAAGCTTAACTATGAAAAAAATAAATTATTATATTATTGGAATAATTTTACTTTTGTTGGTAACATCATGTGGCTCTGGTAGTATATCTAAGGAAGATATAAATAAAGTAAAAAATATTAGTTATGATGAGGTTGTAACAAATCTTTCAGGTATAATTAATGATTTTTTACATGGGTATGATTATTATACTGTTTCTAATTTGGAATTTATAGAAGATAAATTAGCCATAGATAATATTAATGAAGTAAAAAAGTTTAATAATATAAAAATACTACTGGATATAGAGGTGGATTTAGATAAATTTTCTACTGATTTAGAAAAAGACAGGACTATAGCAGAAAAAGATCAAGCTTTTAATGAACTGGCAAAAAATACCAATAAGGATTTATTAGATATATTACATAAGGAAAGTCCTATTGAATATTCAAAAGTTGGAAGATTGGAAATATTATATACAGATACAAAAAATAAGTTAAAATATAGTTCAAATATAAACAATTCAAGGGATTCCCAAACAATGATAACTTTAAGAAATGAAGAGTCTAAAGGCGAAAAATTAATATTGGAAGAGATATTTGATTATATAAGACAGTATAAGAAAAACTATGAATTAAAAAGATTTGGTAAAGACAATAATGAGCTAATTATAGAATTTGATTTATATACAGTTAATGAAATACATAATCAAGAAATTGAAAAGATAAGTAATGAATTATTTGAGTTAATTATGGAGAATGAAAATACTAATAGATATATAAATGATGGGGAGGTTAAGTCTATGAAGATTGTATTTAATAAAGAAGTAAATGATATGGATCCAATTGTCTTTGAAAAAGAGATTTTAATGTAATTTATAGTGGACATATAAGGTGATTATATGTATGAAAGGTAAAATTAAAAAATTTCAAAGTAAAATTGCAATTACTATAATTATATTAATTTCATTTATTTTTGCATATTCTGTTATTAACTCTTTCAGTGAAGATCATTTAAAACGATACATTCCTCATTATACTGTTGATATTATTCTAGCCATAATTTCTGCGATTATTTTCTTATATATGTTTATAAGAGAAGAAACAAATATTTTGAATAATAGTCTTTCGTTTTTTATGTTTTTTTTATTAAATCTAGCTACAATGGTTTTGCTACATCGAAATTTTACATCATCAGTTAAATATCTAGATGCTACTGGTTTTGGTGGAAATGTAATATATGGTTCATTGGCAATTGTTGCATTTATACTCTGTATTATTTCTCTAATAAAATCAATATTTATTATATACAATAAATATAATTAAAGAAATAAAGATTAAGACAGATATAATATAAGATCTCACAAAGTAATTCTATAAATAAATTAAAACTCAATACTAATTTACAATACAGAATATAACCACAAAGAAAGGCATTGGAATGATTTCCAATGCCTTTCTTTGTATAAAAAAACTTGTCTGCCACAAATACTATGATATACTAAAATAAGATGAAATATTGGAGTGATAATATGGAATGGAATATTCCAGAGTATGTAGATAGAATTATAGATAAGCTTGAAGCTAATGGATATAGTGGATATATAGTAGGCGGATCTGTTAGGGATATTTTAATAGGAAGAGAACCTTCAGATTTTGACATAACTACAGATGCTTTGCCAGATGAAATAGAAGAAGTTTTCAAAGAATATAAGACTCTTGAAGTAGGCAAACAATTTGGAACTATAGTTGTAGTTCAAGAGGAAGGGATTGTAGAAGTAACTACATTTAGAGCAGATGGAGAGTATGTAGATGGAAGAAGACCAGAAAGAGTATATTTTTCAAAAAATATTATAGATGATTTAAGTCGTAGAGATTTTACTATTAATTCAATGGCATATAATAAAAAAGCAGGACTAATAGATTATTTCCAAGGAAAAGAGGATTTAAAAAAAAGACAGATAAAAACTGTAGGAGATCCAAAAGAAAGATTTAGTGAAGATTATTTAAGAATAATGAGAGCACTTAGATTTGCATCACAGCTTGAATTCTCAATTGAGGAATCTACTTTTCAAGCTTGTAAATTATATAGTGAATATATTTTAAATATCAGCATAGAAAGAATTAGAGAAGAGTTTTTTAAGATTTTACTATGTAAAACCCCTTCAAATGGAATTAGGTTAATGAAAGATACAGGAATGCTTTCTATAGTTTTGCCAGAGATAATGGATACAGTAAGATTTAATCAACACACTCCTCATCATGACAAGGATGTATTTGAACATATACTGTGTGTACTAGATAATACAGATCCTATTTTAGAATTAAGACTTACTGCACTTTTACATGATATAGGAAAGCCTCATACATTGACTATAGATGAAAACGGCATAGGACATTTTTATAATCATGATAAAGTAGGGGCTAAAATAGCTGAAAAAATATTAAAAAGACTAAAAGCTTCAAATGAACTAATTGAAACTGTTAGTTTATTAATATATAAACATATGACACAGCATGATAATTTAGGAGAAAAAGGGTTAAAAAGACTATTGGCTATCATGGGAGAAGAAAGGATATTTACACTATTGGAATTAAATAAAGCTGATAGGCTATGTTCAAATAAAGATGCAAATATACAGGATTTAATAGAGAGAGAAGAGAAAATAAAAAGAATTATAGAAAATAAAGAAGTATATGAAAAAAAACAATTAACAATTAATGGTCATGATGTGATAAAATTAGGATATAAAGAAGGAAAAAAAATAGGAGAAATATTAAATTATCTATTAGAAAAGGTATTAGAAAATCCTGAATTAAATGATAAGGAAAAGTTGATTGAAATTATAAAAGAAAAGTTTAAAGCTAGTGAATAGTTAAAACGACCAATGGATTGCTGTTCTCAATTAAATGAGGAATTTTTGTTTTAGTTATTCACTAATGGGGAGGTTTATAATATGGGTAAACTATTTGGTACAGATGGTATTAGAGGAATTGCAAATAAGGACTTAACTCCAGAGTTAGCCTATGAAGTAGGGAGAGCAGGTGCTTATATATTAGCTAAAGAAAAAAAAGGTATAGTAATAGTAGGAAAAGATACAAGGGCATCAGGTGATATGTTAGAAGCTGCCATAACAGCAGGTATTTGTTCCATGGGATTAGACGTTATATCCGTAGGAGTTATACCTACTCCAGCAGTGGCATATTTAATAAGAAAATATAATGCTCTATCAGGGGTAGTTATATCTGCGTCTCATAATCCAGGTGAATATAATGGGATTAAATTTTTTAATAACCAAGGATTTAAACTGCCAGATGAGGTAGAGGAGGAAATTGAAGACATTATATTAAATAAGAAAGAATTAGATATAAGACCAATAGGAGAAAATATTGGTAAGGTAATAAAAGAAGAAAACGGACCAAAGGATTACATAGATTATTTAGTATCTACATCTAATATAGATTTAACAGGAGTTAAAATTGCTATGGATTGTGGGCATGGTGCATTATATAAAATTGGTCCTGAAACTATAAAAAGACTTGGTGGAGAAGTGGTAGTAATAAATACTGAACCAGATGGAATGAATATAAATAAAAATTGTGGTTCTACTAATCCTAAGATGATTCAAGAGCTAGTATTGAAAGAAAAAGCAGATATAGGTATCTCTTTTGATGGTGATGGAGATAGGATAATAGCCGTAGATGAACTGGGAAACGTATTAGATGGTGACCATATATTGGCTATTTGCGGACAATATCTTAAAAAACAAGGCAAACTTAAAAACAACACTATTGTAGGTACTATAATGACTAATATGGGGTTAGACACCTTTTTACAGGAAAATGGTATGAATATAGTAAAAACTAAAGTCGGAGATAGATATATATTGGAAGAAATGATTTCTAAAGATTTTGTATTAGGTGGAGAACAATCAGGCCATATAATCTTTCTAGATTATAATACTACAGGAGATGGTTTGGCCACTGGACTTCATTTACTTGAGGTAATGAAAGCTACAGGAAAAGTTATGTCGGAATTAAATAATCTAATGACTGATTTCCCACAGATATTAGTAAATGCAAAAGTAAGAAATGAACTTAAATATAAATATTATGAAAATGAAGAAATAAGAGAAGAAATAGAAAGAATTGAAGATATGTTTAAAGGTCAAGGAAGAGTAGTCATAAGACCTTCAGGTACAGAACCTTTAGTTAGAGTAATGCTTGAAGCTAAGGAAGATATAGGGCTTTTAAAAATAGCATCTGATTTAGCAGAGTTTATTGAAATAAGATTAGGAAATTAAAAAATGTGGGGTGATTAGATGAATTATAAAATTGTAGCAGATAGTAGTTGTGATTTAAATGAAGAACTAAAGGAAAATCTTAATATAAGCTTAGTTCCATTTAAAATAGATGTAGACGATAAAAAATTTATTGATGATGAAAGCATGAATCCTATAGAATTAATTCAAGCTATGAGAAATAGTTCAAATCCAGTAAAGACTTCCTGCCCTTCACCTGGAGATTTTGTAACTGAATACAGAAAGGCAGATAATATTTTTGCTGTTACCATCTCAAGTCAGCTAAGCGGAACATATAATTCAGCATTGTTGGCAAAAGAAATGGTACAGGAGGAAGATCAAAATAAATTTATTCATGTATTTGATTCAAAGTCTGCAAGTATAGGAGAAACTTTAATATCTATGAAAATACAGGAATTAGTAGAAAAGCAGTTAAGTAACTTTGAAATAGTAGAAAAAGTAGAGAGTTACATTAATGGAATGAAAACATTTTTCATTTTAGAGAGTTTAGATAATTTAATTAAAAATGGAAGGATTTCAAAAACAAAGGGATTAATAGCTAATGTATTAAACTTAAAGCCTATTATGGGATCTACTGATGACGGGGAAATAAAATTAGTTGAAAATGTAAGGGGTACCAAAAAGGCTTTCAAGAGACTAATTGAGATAATTGGAGAAACTGGAGAAAAATTTGAAGAAAAGATTTTAGCCATTTCCCATGCAAATGCTCTGGACAAAGCTGAGGAATTAAAGAGAGAAATTCAAAGTAGATATAATTTCAAGGACATAATTGTAGTAAAGACAGCAGGTCTTAGTACGGCATACGCTTATGATG
This sequence comes from Tissierella pigra, assembly GCF_009695605.1. Classification (GTDB taxonomy): domain Bacteria; phylum Bacillota; class Clostridia; order Tissierellales; family Tissierellaceae; genus Tissierella; species Tissierella pigra. Next base: position 17,224 of record NZ_VUNQ01000015.1, on the reverse strand, counting down.
GGGGAGTAATACTTGTCTTTTAAAAAAATATTGACAAGTAAAAACAACATGGTATAATAATAAAGTGAGTTAAATTTATTTTATTTATGCGGGAGTGGCGGAATTGGCAGACGCGCTAGACTTAGGATCTAGTGTCATTGACGTGGGGGTTCAAGTCCTCTTTCCCGCACCATGTTAAAACCAGTGGATTTGGACCATTGGTTTTTTTACTATGTTTTTGTGATTTATAGTGTTGGATATTGTTATTTGTTATGTTATAATTTTATGATATAATAGGTTAGTTAAAATGGATAAATATACTGGAGGAGGAAAATATAAATGAAAGCTGTATTAGAAAAAAAAGAGAGTAATAAAGTTAGTTTTACCATTGAAATACCAGAGGTAGATTTTGAAAAAGCAACGCAAGAAGCGTATATAAAAAACAGATCAAGATTCAATATTCCAGGATTTAGAAAAGGAAAAGTACCAAGAAAGATTATAGAACTAAATTATGGTCCAGAATTTTTTTATGAAGAAGCTATTAATCTTATTTTGCCAGAAGCATATAATAATGCAGTAGAAGAATTAAAGCTTGAACCAGTTGACCAACCAGAAGTAGATATTGATGAAATAGAAAAAGGGAAACCTATTGTTGTTAAAATAGAAGTAGTAGTTAAACCAGAGGTAAATATTGGAGATTACAAAAGTATAGAAATCGAAAAAATAGAGTATAATGTAACAGATGATAATATAACAGAAGAATTAAAATCAGTTCAGGAAATGAACGGAAGAATAATAGATGTAGAAGATAGAGCTGTTACAACTGGTGATATATTAAATATTGATTATAAAGGATTTGTAGGAGAAGAACAATTCCAAGGTGGAACTGCTGAAGCACAAGAATTAGAAATTGGTTCTGGAAGATTTATTCCAGGTTTTGAAGAACAATTAGTGGGTAAGAATAAAGGAGAAGAAGTAGATGTAGTAGTAACTTTCCCAGAAGAATACCATGCAGAAGAGTTAAAAGGCAAAGAAGCCATATTTAAAGTAAAGATAAATGAAATAAAAGAAAAAGAATTACCAGAACTTGATGATGAGTTCGCAAAAGATGTATCTGAATTTGATACTTTAGAAGAATATAAAAATGATATTAAAGAAAAACTAGAAAAAGAATTCAAAGAAAAAGAAGAAGTAGAAAATGAAAATAATCTAATTGAAAAAGTAATAGAATCTTGCGAAGTGGATATACCAGAAGCTATGATAGATACTCAGTTACAAAATGAATTATCTGATTTTGATTATAGAATGAGAACACAAGGAATCAATTTAGAGCAGTATTTACAAATAACTAATTCAACTATAGATAGCTTAAAAGAACAGTTAAGACCTATGGCGGCTCAAAGAGTTAAAGGAGACTTAGTTCTTGAGGCTATTGCTAAGGCTGAAAATATTACTGTAACAGAAGAAGATATAGACAAAGAATTAGAAAAAATGGCTGATTCCTATAAGCAAGAAAATAAAGAGAAATTTATTGAAGATATGAGAAAGGGAGATTTATCTTTCTTAGAAACAGCTATTACTAATCAAAAGGTTATTGAATTGCTTAAATCAATCGTTAAATTTAAATAATTAATGGAGGGATGTAAAGTGACTTTAGTTCCTATGGTAGTAGAGCAAACTAACAGAGGGGAAAGATCTTATGATATTTACTCTAGATTATTAAAAGAAAGAATAATATTTCTAGGCAGTGAAGTTAATGATGTCAGTGCAAATCTTATAGTTGCACAATTATTATTCCTAGAAGCAGAAGACCCAGAGAAAGATATTCAACTTTATATAAATAGTCCAGGTGGTTCAGTAAGTGCAGGATTTGCTATATTTGATACTATGCAATATATAAAACCAGATGTATCAACTATATGTACTGGTATGGCAGCATCTATGGGTGCATTTTTACTTGCAGCAGGAGCAAAAGGTAAAAGATTTGCTTTGCCAAATGCTGATATTATGATACACCAGCCTTTAGGTGGAGCTAAAGGTCAGGCTGAAGATATAAGAATTCAAGCTGAAAAGATTATTGAAATAAGAGAAAGAATAAATAGAATATTGGCAGAAAGAACAGGTCAACCATTAGAAAAGGTATCTAAAGATACAGACAGAGATTATTACATGACAGCAGAAGAAGCAAAAACATATGGAATAATAGACGAGGTAATATCAAGAAAATAATATAAGTGAGGTGTCATCGTGGTAAAATATGATGAAAGACAGCTTCGTTGCTCTTTCTGTGGGAAGCCCCAAGAACAAGTCAGAAGGCTTATTGCAGGGCCAAATGTTTATATATGTAATGAATGTATAGAATTGTGTCAAGAAATAATTGAAGAGGAATTCATTGATAGTTTCGATTATGAAATGCAAGATTTACCAAAACCTGCTGCCATAAAGGATACTTTAGATGAATATGTTATAAAACAGGATAGAGCTAAAAGAGCTTTAGCCGTAGCAGTTTATAATCATTATAAAAGAATAAACAAGAAACCCACAAAGAGTAACGATGTGGAGCTACAAAAAAGTAATATTATTATGTTAGGGCCTACAGGTTCTGGTAAAACATTATTAGCACAGACTTTAGCAAAGATATTAAATGTACCTTTTGCAATAGCAGATGCTACTTCCTTAACAGAAGCAGGATATGTAGGAGAAGATGTAGAGAATATAATCTTAAAGCTTATTCAAGCAGCAGATTATGATATAGAAAGAGCTGAAAAAGGTATAATATATATAGATGAGGTAGATAAAGTAGCTAGAAAAACTGAAAACCCATCTATTACAAGAGATGTAAGTGGTGAAGGAGTACAGCAGGCACTTCTGAAAATACTAGAAGGCACAGTTGCAAATGTCCCACCTCAAGGTGGAAGAAAACATCCTCATCAAGAATTCATTCAAGTTGATACAACGAATATATTGTTCATAGTTGGAGGAGCTTTTGATGGTTTAGATAAGATAATTCAAAATCGTGTAGGTAAAAAAGCTATGGGTTTTGGCGCAGATATAACTTTACAAAAGGAACAAAAGATAGGAGAACTTTTAAAACATCTTCAACCAGAAGACCTTCTTAAATTTGGATTGATTCCAGAATTTGTAGGAAGACTTCCAGTTACGGTGACTTTAGAGGAATTAGATGAAGAATCACTAGTAAAAATCCTTACAGAACCTAAAAATGCACTTGTAAGACAATATAAAGAATTATTCAATATGGATGGAGTAGATCTTGAATTTGAAAACGAAGCTTTAGTATCCATAGCTAAAAAAGCTATAGAGAGAAAGACAGGAGCAAGAGGACTTAGAAGTATAATAGAAGAAGTAATGCTGGATATTATGTATGAAATTCCTTCTAGAGATGATGTAGAAAAATGCGTCATAACTAAAGAAACAATAGAGAATAAAGTAGAACCTACTTTAGTAATTTCAGATAGAAAAAAGAAAAGTAGATCTAATAAAACAAATAACAAGGAATCTGCATCTTAAAGGCTCACTTTTTGTGGGCTTTTCCTTGTATTTATACATATTGCAGTTTATTGGAGGGATATTAGAATTGAATCAATATAATATAGAGAAGAAAACCCTGCCATTAATACCACTAAGAGGCATATCCATGTTTCCGCATATGGTGGTTCATTTTGATATTGGACGAGATAAATCCATTAAAGCTTTAGAAAAGACCATGATGGATGATTCTGAAATCCTTTTATGTACTCAAAAAGACCCTAAGGTCAATGAACCAAGTATAGATGATTTTTATCATACAGGAACTATAGCAAAGGTAAAACAAATGTTAAAATTACCTGGTGGAAGTATTAGGGTATTGGTGGAAGGAGTAAATAGAGGTAAAGTAACAGATATAATCCAAGAAGAACCATATTTTATAACTGAAGTAGAAGAATTAAAATATGAAGAAGAAGATATAGAAAAAGATTCTACTACAGAGGCAGCCATGAGACTTGTAGTAAATGATTTTGAAGAATATATCTCCTATAATGATAGAATATCTTCTGAAATCTTAATTACCATAACAGATATAGAAGATCCAGGAAGGCTTGCAGATGTTATAGCCTCTTATATATATTTAAAACCAGAAGATGACCAAAAAATATTAGAATCCTTTGATTTTTATGAACGATTGGAATTACTTCATATAATGCTTCAAGAAGAAATAGAAGTGTTAAAAATTGAAGATCAAATAAATCAAAGAGTAAAGAAACAAATAAATAAAGTTCAAAAAGAATACTACCTTAAAGAACAAATAAAAGCTATTCAAAAAGAATTAGGTCAAGATGATGATATAATAGTGGAAGCAGAGGAATATGAAGAGAAAATAAATGGAATAAAGATGCCTAAAGAAGTAAAAGAAAAGGCAATGAAAGAAGTTGAAAGACTTCTCAGATTATCATCTCACTCACCAGAAACAGGAGTTATTAGAACTTATTTAGACTGGATAATAGACCTTCCTTGGAATAAGGAAACTAAAGATAAAATAGATATTAAAAAATCTAGAGATATATTAAATGAAGAACATTATGGATTAACTGATGTAAAGGAAAGAATACTAGAGTTTATAGCAATTAAGAAGCTGACTAATAGTATGAAAGGGCCTATAATCTGTTTAGTAGGACCTCCAGGAGTAGGAAAAACGTCCATAGCAAGGTCAATTGCTAAATCTCTCAATAAAAAATTTGTTAGAATGTCTTTAGGTGGAGTAAGGGATGAAGCAGAAATAAGAGGTCATAGAAGGACTTATATTGGTTCTATGCCAGGAAGTATAATTAATTCCATGAAAAAAGCAGGAACTAAAAATCCAGTATTCTTATTTGATGAAATTGACAAATTAAGCAGTGATTATAGAGGAGACCCAGCCAGTGCATTATTAGAGGTTTTAGACCCTGAACAAAATGTAACATTTACAGATCATTATTTAGATGTACCTTTTGATTTATCTAAAGTGCTATTTATAACTACTGCAAATACTACAGCTACAATTCCAGGGCCACTTTTAGATAGAATGGAAGTAATTAGAATATCAGGATATACAGAAGAAGAAAAGTTGCAGATTGCATTAAATCACTTGTTGCCTAAACAAATAAAAGAACATGGTTTAAGTGAAGATAATTTAATAGTATCAGAATCTGCCGTTAGAAGTATAATAAATAATTATACTAGAGAAGCAGGAGTTAGAAATTTAGAAAGAAATATAGCCAATATATGCAGGAAATCAGCAAAGAGAATTGTAGAGGAAAACAAAAAGAAAATTAGAATAAATAATAACAATTTATCAAACTATTTAGGGGCTGAAAAATATAGATTTGATACCTTAGAAGAGGAAAATCAAATAGGGGTAGCAAATGGATTAGCTTGGACAGCTGTAGGAGGAGAAACACTTTCTGTAGAAGTAAATAGTATGAAAGGCACAGGAAAAATTCAACTAACAGGAAAATTAGGAGATGTAATGAAGGAGTCAGCCATGGCAGCAATTAGTTATATTAGAGCTAATTCCAATACTTTAGGTATTGAAGAGAACTTCCATAAAGAAATGGATATACACATTCATGTTCCAGAAGGAGCAATACCAAAAGACGGTCCATCTGCAGGAATTACCATTGCTACAGCAGTTATTTCAGCACTATCTAATAGACCAATTAAAAGGGAAGTTGCAATGACAGGAGAGATTACCTTAAGAGGTAGAGTACTCCCAGTTGGTGGTATTAAAGAAAAGGTATTGGCAGCTAATAGAATGGGAATAAAGAAGGTGCTATTACCTTTAGAAAATGAAAAAGATTTAGAAGAAATTCCGGATAAAATAAGAAGAAAAATGAAATTTGTTCCTGTAAAAAATATGGAACAAGTAATAAAACAAGCTTTAATTGAAAGAGTTGATAAAAATGAAAATAATTAAATCGGATTTACATTCAATTGCAGTAGGTCCAAAGCAATATCCTCAAGATGACCTTCCAGAAATAGCCTTTGCCGGAAGGTCCAATGTAGGAAAATCCTCTTTTATAAACTCCATGGTTAATAGAACAAATTTAGCAAGAACTTCAGGAAAACCAGGAAAAACTAGAACTATTAATTTCTATATAATAAATGATAGTTTTAGATTTGTGGATTTACCTGGATATGGTTATGCAGTAGCTTCTAAAAGTGAAATCGAAAAATGGGGAGAAATAATAGATAGGTATTTAACCCAAAGAGAAAACTTAAGGGAAGTAGTTTTAGTTGTAGATATACGACACGAACCAACTAGCCAAGACTTACAGATGTACCAATGGATTAAATCCTTTGGATATACAGGTATAGTAATAGCAACTAAGGTAGATAAGATTTCAAAGGGAAATTGGCAAAAAAACGTAAAGATAATTAAAGACAAACTGGGAATCAAGGACACCAACCTTATAATTCCTTATTCATCAGAAAAAAAGATAAACAAGGAAAAAGTATGGCAGGTATTTGAAGAGATTATTTCATAGAAAAAAACAAAGGCTAGTAGTTTAAAAACTACTGGCCTTTATGTAAGGAATATTATCCTTTTTTATTCTTGAGAAAATTGGCTTTTATCTGCACCACATACTGGACACACCCAATCCTCTGGTACATCTGTCCAAGCAGTTCCTGGAGCTACTCCATTATCTGGATCTCCCTCTGCTGGATCATAAACATAACCACATGGATCACATACCCATCTTTCCATTTCCATCCTCCTCTCATTTTGTAATCATGTAGATGATACCCAAATATAAGATTAATAAACTTATAAAATAATAATTATAAAAACTTTTTTAAGCTTATTTATAATGTGGGTTAGATTAAGAAAAATATGGGTAAAATATAAATAGACAATAAGAAGTTAAATATTTAGATGGAAGTGATGACATTGGATTTTAAGTACAGTGGCACTGTATGCAGCGACTTAGAAATGATAAAAAACTTTATTGATGATATTTTAAAGAAATTAAACAAGATAATATCGAACAGAGATACTATGTTTGACATAAAACTAATACTAAATGAACTAGTTATTAATGGAGTTTTACATGGTAATGATAGTATTATATCCAAATGTGTTAAACTATCTTTAGAGGTAGAAGAAGATAAAATAACAATTCAGGTGGAAGATGAAGGAAAGGGTATAGACTATGACTGCAAATCCTATGATCCTACTGATCTAAAATGTTTTGGAAGAGGATTAGTTATTGTAAATGGTCTTTCAGATGAGTTTTATATACAAAAAAATAAAGTTACAGCAATAAAACGAATAAACTAAAGATTAAAATCAATAAATCAGGTCTTATTTTGAAGACTTGATTTTTTTATTATAAATATTTAAGTAAGAAAAATAATACAGAAAAAAGTTAAATTTTCAGACAAGGTTCGACAAAAGAACAAATATATATATGATATAATAGATAAGATATTAAAACTTTATATAATGATATGAAATATACTATCTATTTGATTTAAGAAGAAATAGTAATGGCAACTGTAAGACATACATTACAAGCGTTAGAATATAGAGAATAAACATCAAAAGATTATGGTAAAATAGAAACTATAAAGGAGAAAACTATGGATCATGAAATATATTCATTTAACTTAAAAGATGCAATAAAATCCTTCAAATCATTTCCAAAGGTATTTAAGTTGCTGTGGAATGTTAAACGAACATATTTAATATTAATAACGATATTTTATATAATAAATGGCATACTTCCAGCGGCTTCAATACTTGCTACACAATCTTTACTAAATTCAATACAAACCAGTATAGGGAAAGAATTTACCTATGTATTATATCCATTGATAATATATTTAGCTTTAAATTCTTTTGGATATATAATTTCACAACTCAATTCATATTTACAGAATATATATAGAATAGATTTAAACTATAAAATGAGTGTAATGATATTAGAGAAAGCTAAAATCCTTAGTCTAAGTGATTTTGAGAATTCAGAAGTCTATGATAAGCTAAGGAGGGCACAAAATGAGGCAATAGAAAGACCCTATGCAGTATTCTCCATAGTACTAAGTTTAATAAGCCAATTTTTAGGCTTTATATCATCCTTAGCTATATTATTATATTGGAAACCATGGATAATACTTTTAGTAGTAGCTATTCCATTTATATCAACAATTTATATGGCTAAAATAGGGCATTTACAATATAAAATAGAATATGAAAGATCACAGGAAAGAAGAAAAGCTTGGTATCTTAATTATCTAATGACAAATGATATAGCATTTAAAGAAATAAAGATATATAGATTAGGAGATTACTTTATTGAAGGATATAAAAAACTAAGTAATAGTTTTATTAAACAAGATAAAAAAATAATCAAAAAAAGAACATTAACATCATTTATATTTGAAATATTCGACCAAATAATAGGAGGATTTATACTATATCTAATAGTACAATCTGCTTATATAGGAGAAATACTATTAGGAAATACAGTTGCGTACATAAGAAGTCTTTCAAATATAAAAGGAAACATGGAGGGATTATTAGGCTCAATATTAGCAATGTACCAAAACAATCTATATATAAAACAGCTATTTGACTTTCTGGAAATGCCGGTAAAAGAAGAACTACCAATGTCAGATAGTATACCAATAGAAGAAATAAATACAATAGAATTTAGAGATGTTAGTTTTAAATACCCCAATAGACAGGAATATGCCTTAAGAAATATAAGCTTTAAAATAAGAAAAGGAGAAAATATTTCTTTAGTGGGAGAAAATGGTTCAGGAAAATCTACATTGGTAAAGTTAATATCGGGGTTTTATTATGATTATGAAGGAGAAATATTAATTAATGGAGTATCAATAAAGAAAATAGATAAAAAAGATTTAGGCAATAAAATAGGAATTATATTTCAAGATTTTAATAGATATGAATTAACTTGTAGAGAAAATATAGGATTAGGAAATATAGACTTAATAGATAATGATATAAAACTACAAGAGGCAATAGATAAGGCTTATGCAAGAGGGATGGTTAGTAATTTGCCAAAAGGAATAGATACACAGCTAGGAGTATGGTTTGATGAAGGAGTTCAATTATCGGGAGGACAGTGGCAAAGAATAGCATTGTCTCGAGCATTTTTAAGAAATGCAGATTGTTATATATTAGATGAACCAAGTGCATCTTTAGACCCAATATCAGAACATGAAATATTTAAAAGAGCTTCGGATTTATCAAAAGATAAGATAAGTATATTTATATCCCACAGATTATATAATCTAAGAAAAATATCTTCTAAAATAATGGTATTGAAAGATGGAAGATTAATAGAGTATGGAACTCATGAAGAACTTATGAACTTAAATAAACATTATAGATATCTTTATGATTTACAAAACACTATTGATATGCATGATGAAATAAAAACGACTGCATAGTAACGATAAAATAAAATCTGATATATAAATATCAGATTTTATTTTGTTTTATTCTTAAAGTATGATAAAATGAATTCTGTTAAAGCTATAGATAAGAATTTTAAATAGGAAAGGACTTGTTGTATGAAGATCAAAAGAAACGATATAAGAAATATTGCTATAATTGCCCATGTAGACCATGGAAAGACAACTTTAGTTGATAGTTTATTAAAGCAATCAGGAGTTTTTAGGGCAAATCAAGTAGTAGAAGATAGAGTAATGGACTCTAATGATATAGAAAAAGAAAGAGGTATAACAATACTTGCAAAGAATACTGCAATAAATTACAAAGATGTTAAAATAAATATAATAGATACTCCGGGGCATGCTGACTTTGGTGGAGAAGTGGAACGTGTTTTAAAGATGGTAAGTGGAGTAATCTTAGTAGTAGATGCTTTTGAAGGACCAATGCCTCAAACTAAATTTGTTTTAAAAAAGGCATTTGAACTAGATTTACCAGTAATAGTATGTATCAATAAAATTGATAGACCAGAAGCAAGACCAAATGAAGTAATAGATGAAGTTTTAGATTTATTTATAGAACTAGGTGCAAATGAAAGTAATTTAGATTGTCCATTTTTATTTGCCTCTGCTAAAAAAGGTATAGCTACTTTATCCTTAGAAGATGAAGGAGAAAATATGGATCCATTATTTGAAACTATAATCGAAAATATACCTGCCCCAGAGGGTGATATAGACGAGCCTTTACAGGTTTTGGTATCTACAATAGACTACAATGATTATATAGGAAGAATAGGAATAGGGAAAATTGAAAGAGGAAAAATAGCTGCTAATGATGAAGTGTTAATAGTAAATATTGAAAGTCCACATAAGCAGCAAAAAGTTAAAATATCTAAAGTATATGAATTTGAAGGATTAAACAGGGTAGAAGTAGAATCGGCATCAGTAGGAAGTATCATTGCCGTAACTGGAGTAGAAGATATTCATATAGGAGACACATTATGTGATATTGATAAATCTGAAGCCTTACCTTTTGTAAAGATTTCAGAACCAACTATTGCCATGACTTTTTCAGTAAACAATAGTCCTTTTGCAGGAAGAGAAGGAAAGTTTGTAACCTCTAGACAAATAAGGAACAGGTTGTTTAAAGAACTACAAACAGATGTAAGCCTTAGAGTAGAAGAAACTGAATCTACAGATGCCTTTAAAATATCAGGCAGAGGAGAGCTTCATTTATCAGTTTTAATTGAGAATATGAGAAGAGAAGGATATGAGTTTCAAGTATCTAAACCAGAAGTTTTATTTAAAGAAGAAAATGGTAAGAAAATGGAACCAATGGAGAAGGTAACAATAGATTTATCTAATGATTTTATTGGAGCAGTTATAGAAAAATTAGGACAAAGAAAAGGTGAGCTAATTAGTATGACTGAATCCAACGGAGGATATGCTAGACTGGAATTTTTAATACCAGCTAGAGGTTTAATAGGCTATAGACAAGAATTTATGACAGATACAAAGGGTAATGGAATACTTAACTCTGTGTTTGAAGGATATGCAGCCTATAAAGGAGAAATTCCAAGAAGAAAAGTAGGCTCTCTTATTTCATTTGAAACTGGTGAATCTACATCCTATGGACTTCACTCAGCGCAGGAAAGAGGAATATTATTTATAGGTGCTGGTATACCAGTATATACTGGCATGGTAGTAGGTTCTAATCCAAAAGGATTAGATATAGATGTAAATGTATGTAGAAAAAAACAACAATCAAACGTTAGAGCCTCTGGTTCAGATGAAGCTTTAAGACTTTCACCACCAAGGGATATGTCTTTAGAAGAGGCTTTAGAATTTATCGAAGATGATGAATTAATAGAAATAACACCTATTAGCTTTAGAATAAGAAAAAAAATATTAGATAGCAGCAAGAGATATAAAGCAAAGAAAAATAATTAATTTCTAGGGGGGAAATATGGAATTTCTGTTTACATCTTATGGATGGATATTTAGAAATATATTATGGTTAAATATTTTATTTGCTATTTTACTTGTATTCTTTGAAAGAAGAAATCCTACTTCTACTTGGCTTTGGGTAATGGTTTTAACATTTTTACCAGGAATAGGTTTTATTTTGTATCTATTTATTGGTCAAGATCTAAGCAAGAAAAGATTATTTAAAATAAAAGAGGAAGAAGATTATTGCTTTAAAAATTTGGCATTGAACCAAGAGGAACAAATGATAAATGATGAATATAAGTATAGGGACCCAAATTATACCAGATATGAAGATTTGATAAAAATGCACTTAATTAGTTCAGACTCGTTTTTTACCCAAGATAATAATGTAGCCATATATTTTGATGGAAATGAAAAATTTGAAGCATTATTGGAATCCATAAAAAGTGCAAAACAATATATTCATTTACAATATTATATATTTAAATCAGATAATCTAGGAATTAAAGTAATAGATGCCTTATGTGAAAAAGCTAAGGAAGGAATAGAGGTAAAACTTTTAATTGATGGAATGGGGGGCAGAAATTTTTCAAAAAAGTATATCCATAAATTAAAAATGGCTGGTGGAGAGGTAGGAGTATTTTTCCCCCCATTTGTCCCTTTAATAAGTCTTAGAATCAATTATCGTAATCATAGGAAGATATGTATAATAGATGGAAAAGAAGCTTTTATAGGTGGTTTTAATATAGGTGATGAATATATTGGTTTGTCTAAAAAATTTGGATTTTGGAGAGATACTCATTTAAAAATAAAGGGTTCTGCCATATCATCGTTACAGTGGAGATTTTTTCTTGATTGGAGATTTGCTACAGGTAAAGAAATAACTAGATGTCAAACATATCTTGCAGCAGAAGATGATTGGGGAAATACTGGAATTCAAATAGTTTCTTCAGGACCAGATTCAAAATGGCCCAGCATTAAAGATGGGTATCTTAAGATGATTTCTAATGCAAAAGAAAAGATATATATAGAGACTCCCTATTTTATACCAGATGACAGTATATTTGAAGCCTTAAAATTAGCAGGATTATCTGGATTAGATGTAAGAGTTATGATACCTTGTAAACCAGACCATCCATTTGTCTATTGGGCTAGTATGAGTTATATTGGGGAATTACTTCAGGCAGGAGTAAGATTCTATACTTATGAAAGAGGTTTTCTTCATTCAAAAGTGGTTTTAATGGATGATTTCATTTCCTCAGTAGGAACAGCAAACTTAGATATTCGTAGCTTTAAATTGAATTTTGAAGTTAACGCATTTTTATATGATGAGTCTATAAATTTAAAATTAACAGATAAATTTATAGATGATTTACAGTATTGTAAGGAAATAACTTTAAATGAATATAGAAATAGGAGCAATATAGTAAAAATTAAAGAATCTTTTTCTAGATTATTATCTCCTATTCTTTGATAAAATAATTACCTCTGGAAATAATAATCTAGAGGTGATTATTTTGAAAAGAGTTAAATTATCTATATTATTCATAGCAATATTGTTTACGTTAAGTGGCTGCAAAATAACTAAAAATCAAAGTGCAAAATTTGAAAAGAAAGATAAAGCACCAAACTATCTAAGAGATATAAGTGGAGAACTTCAAGATACACTCAAAAATATAGAAAAAATTGAGAAAATCTTAGATGGTACTTATGTCGAAGAAATGCCCAAAGAGAATAAGGCTAAAGATCAAGAATCTACAGGAGACAAAGGTAAAGATCAAAACCAAAACCAAAATTCTAATGGTGAGGAATCAGGTGGTAAACAAGGGGAAAGTAATAATGAAGGTGGAAGTACTAAGGAAGATGTGAGTAAAGAAAGTACAAAAAATAAAGAGCAGGAAAAAAAAGAAAAAGATAAAGAAGAACTTTTAAAAAACTGGCAGGAAATAGATAAGAAGATAGAAGATATACACAAGAATTGGAATGACTACGAACCAGAAGGAATAAAAAAAGGAGCTACTACAGAAAAGACTGATAGTTTCAGATCAAGTTTAAATTTATTAACAAAAAGTGTTGAAGAAAGAAATATAAGAAAAGTTTATAACTATGGCAGTCAAACTATGTTAAACCTTGTACCTATTATGAGTTTATATAGAGATGAGGTGGGAGGAGAAATAAATAAAATTAAATATGCTGTATATCAAGCATATATAAATTCGTTAGAAGGAAAAAATACTAAAGCTTCTGATTTATTAAAAAGTGTAGAAGAAGATATAGATAAAATGAGATTGAAATTTGAAAAAGATGATGATAAAGTAAAGATATTAGAGAAAATCAACTTATCTATAGAAGATATGCGAAAGTCCTTATCACAAAAAAGCGTAAAGCTAATTAGAATTAAGAAGGATATAATTATAAACAATTTGGAGGAAATAGAAAAGTAATATATAAAAGGGGGATAAAAATGAAGAAAGAAGCAATTAAAGATTATGTAATTTTAAACGGAAAGATTATAAAAACAGAAGAAATCGAAATTTTTGAGAAAGTAGAAAAGCCACCTATATATGAAGTCATAAGAACTATAGATGGAGTTCCTCTTTTTTTAGAAGACCATTTAGAAAGAATGTTTGAATCAGCCAATATAATTGGATATAGAATAGATAAAGATATTTACGAAATAAAAAATGATATTAAAAAACTCATTTTAAAAAATAATATAGATAAATTAAATATAAAACTTTTATCTACTGATATTGAAGGAATAGGAAAAGTATTTTTAGTTTACAATATAGAAAGCTTTTATCCTCCAGAAGAATATTATAAAGATGGAATACATACTACAATATTTCATCATGAACGTAACAATCCCAATGCAAAAGTATTATTTACATCCTTTAAAGAAAATGTGACAAAGAAATTAGAAGAAAACAAGGCATTTGAAGCATTACTTGTAAATAAATCAGGTTATATACCTGAAGGAAGCCGTTCCAATATTTTCTTTGTAAAAGGTGATAAAGTTTATACAGCAAAAGGCACAGATGTACTAATAGGCATTACGAGAAAACATATATTTAATATATGTAATAAGCTAAATATAAAAATAGTGGAAGAAAGTATTCATATAGATGATATAAGAAAAATAGATGGAGCATTTATGTCAGGAACATCTGTAAATGTATTGCCTATATCAAGTATTGATGATATAAAAATAGATTCTATTAACAATAAAATTATAAGAGAGATAAAGAATACCTATGTAACTGAAATGAATAATTATATATCGAACAATAAAAAACAATGGAAATAGTTATTCCCATTGTTTTTATTGTTAAAAGTATATTATAAAATTGTAAAAAGGATTTTTTAAGACTCTAATTATTATATTATTTATATAAATAATATAAAAGATGTGTTTAATATAAATTAAACTGGATATAATACAATAAAGTATTAATTGGATGAACCTTTAATGAATATCTAGAATTGCAAAGATAAAATCTACGTTCCAAATTTTATTTTAGTAATATTTTTGATAATAGAAAGGTTGTGAAGCCATGGGTGAAAATGTAAGATTAAAGGAAGTAAGAAATGAAATTGAACAAAAAAGAAAAGAGTTAAATGAGATTATTGTAGAAGGTATAGATAAAGAAAAGATTGTAACTTTCAGCCAAGAGTTGGATGTACTTATAAATAAATATTATTTCTTGAAAGTAGAGGAGTGACAAAAAATAGCAGATTAATCTGCTATTTTTTTATCCCAAAGTAACATCTAGTATCATCATAATAACAAAACCAATTATGACACCATAAGTAGCCTCACGTTCATATCCATTATTGTGAGTTTCAGGGATTATTTCATCTGATATAACGAATAACATTGCACCGGCTGCAAAGGCTAAAATAAATGGCAATATAGGCTTAAAAACCGACACAAGTCCAATACCTAGTATACCACCTATTGGCTCTACTAGTCCTGTTAATAGTGCTACTAAAAAAGCTTTTTTAACATCGTATTTTTCTCTAACTAAAGCCAAGGCTACAGCTAGACCTTCAGGAATGTTTTGAAGTCCTATACCTAGGGCAATTGATAAGCCGTTTCTTATATTATCATCACCAAAACCAACGCCTACAGCCAAACCTTCAGGAAAATTATGAAGGGTTATTGCAATGATAAATAACCATATCTTTTTTAGAGATGTACTAGCTCCTTCAGTTCTTTTATCTAAAAGATGAACATGGGGTGAATATTTGTCTGTTAAATCGAGAAATATAGCACCTACTAATATTCCTAATGCAGTTATAAAAGCACCTTTAACAGTACCACCTGAATATTCTAAGCTAGGCACTATGAGGGAAAACGAAGTAGCTGCTAACATTACACCAGCAGCAAAACCTAGTAAGGTATCTAACATTTTTTCAGAGATATTTTTTGTGAAAAATATAGGAATAGCCCCTATACCTGTAAATAGACCGGCTATGGTACTGGCTAATATACCTAATAAAAAAGTATTTTCTAGTAAAGTCATAAATATCCCTCCTTTATATTAAGTATAAGAAGGTAAAGTTAGTAAGTCAATACTTAAACTAAAAAAGGAATACCTATTAAACAAATAATCATTAAAATTAATATTGCAATTATCCAAAATAAAGTTTTTTTCTTAATAAAGAATAATTTCATGAAATTCAGCTCCTTAAAATAATAGTAATATAATCTATTTAAAAAATAAAAAATATATTCCATTATTTTCATTTTATTGTTAATTCTATTTAAATAATGTTGTATAATATTATAGAGGGAGGGATATAAAAGTGGGAATAAAAATATTAAGTGATAGTGCTTGTGATTTACCAAAAGAATTAATACAAGAATATAGTATAGATATTTTACCTATTGTTGTGATTAAAGATGATAAGGAATATTTAGATAATATTACAATAGAATCTAAGAAAGTATATGATGATATGAGGAATGGTGAAGTATATAAAACAGCACAGATACCACCTAGTGTATTTCAAGAAAGGTTTACAGAATATGCTCAAAATGGGGACAATGTTATATATATAGCTTTCTCATCAGGATTATCTGGAACTTACCAAACATCTTTATTTGTAAGAGATGAAATTTTAGAAAAATATCCAAAGTTTCAATTGGATATAATAGACTCTAAATCAGCTACTGTTGGTTTTGGATTGATTGTACTTGAGGCAGCAAAAATGGCGAAAGAAGGAAGAACAAAAGAAGAAATCATAAAGGCAATAGAATTTTATGTAGAAAATATTGAACATATATTTACTGTAGATGATATTGAATATTTATTTAGAGGAGGGAGGGTATCCAGAACTCAAGCTTTTTTTGGAGGATTATTAAATATTAAACCAGTTCTTCATGTAGATGATGGTAAATTAGTTCCATTAGAAAAAGTAAGAGGGAAAAACAAAGTATTTAAAACTATGTTGGATATTATGGAAAAGAGAACCTCTGAAGTTGAATTAAAAGATCAAATTGTTGGAATTAGTCATGGTGATAATATAGAAGGAGCTATGAAATTAAAAGAACTAATTTCCGAAAAGTTTGGAGTTGAAACTTTTATTATAAATACCATAGGTGCTTCAATAGGTGCTCACTCTGGTCCAGGAACATTAGCAATATTTTTTCTTAGAGAAAGATATAAAGACAATTAAAGAAATAGAAAGCTAAATAAATTTTTATTTAGCTTTTTTTATTTAATAGGAAAGTCCTACTTTTCCTATTAAATAAAAAAAAGGCAGCCCAGGAATCTTGAGCATGCCAATAAAGCCTAAGATTGTTAGACTATTTTCTGTACTCGTAATGAACACCACG
>NZ_VUNQ01000014.1 GCF_009695605.1 Tissierella pigra | reverse complement strand
ATTCCGAAGAAATCTGCTTTGAAAACTTCGCTCGACTTGCATGTGTTAGGCACGCCGCCAGCGTTCGTCCTGAGCCAGGATCAAACTCTCATTTAAAAGTCTGATTAGCTCAAATTTGCTGACTGTTGTTTCATGTGTTACTTTTTATAATTCAAAGTTTCTCACACTGTTTAGTTTTCTAGGTTCTCGCTTCCTCTCTCGAGGGAACTTATTCAGTATAGCAAATTTTCCATTTGCTGTCAACTACTTTTTTTAAAAAACTTTTTTAAATCTTTTGTTGATTTGTGAAGTTTTTCATTGTAGCTGACTTTTACTATCATACTCTTTTTTCCAAGAGTTGTCAACTGTTTTTTAACTTTTTTTAAATCTTTTTTAGATTTATTTGAGTTAATGTCGCAGCCGACTTTTATTATAATACACGGTTTCGAATATAAAGTCAACCCCTTTTTATAAAAAAGTTAAAGACTATGTTAAACATGGTCTTTAACTAAGGTTTATTGTATTCAGTTTTCTAAAAATTATACATATAATTCAAATTTGACTATTCTTTAAAAGCTGCAACGACACTTCCCAATGCAATAGAATATAGTTTTGATTCATGGTCATCTGCTCTCGATACTAATACTATGGGAGCCTTTGCTCCCATCACAACGCCTGCTGACTTTCCTCCAGCAAAATAAGTAATACTTTTTCCTATACCATTACCCATTTCAATATTAGGAACTAAAAGTATGTCAGCATCTCCTGCTACTGGTGATTCATATCCTTTTATTTCTGCCGATAATTTAGATACTGCTAAATCCAATGCCATTGGACCATCTACTATTACCCCCTTTGAAAATTCTCCTTCCATATATTTATTCTTCAACTCACCTGCATCTACTGTTGCTATCATTTTAGGATCTACTTTCTCCTTAGCTGCTAAACAAGCTACTTTAACTTCTTCTCTACCTAATGATTTTGTTACTATGGCTGCATTTTCTATGATTTTAACTTTATCCTCTAAGGATGGATGTAAATTCATTCCACCATCTGTTAAGTAAATTAACTTTGAATAATTGGGAATATCATAAGTCATTACATGACTTAATAAAGAATCAGTTCTTAGTCCCCATTCCTTATTTAAAACTGCCTTTAACAATATGGACGTATCTACTAGACCTTTCATTATAAAGTTAGCCTTTCCTCCAAAAACCATTTTAACTCCTATTTCTGCTGCCATACCTAAGTCTTCTTCGTCTATAAATTCATAATTACTTATGTCAAATCCTTTTTCTTTAGCTATCACATTTGTTTTTTCCTTATGTCCAATTAAGATTGGCTCAGCTATACCTAGTTTCTCCGCCTCTACTACTGCACTTAAAACCTCTTCATCATGACAAGCCACTACTGCTAATTTCATTGTCCTTTGAGTTTTGACTTTTAGTAATTCCTCTAGTCTTTTGATTTCCAAATTATATCCCTCCATATTTAATATATTATCTATTCATTAAATCGTCTAATATGTTCTTTTGATTATTCATATTTTCATCATTAGGATTTAATTTAACTGCTTCACTAATATCTTCATATGCTTTTTCTAAATTTCCCAATTGTAAATAACACAGTCCTCTATTAAATAATAGTTTATAATCATTTTGTATATTTTCAATGCCTTCTGTATAAACATCTATTGCATTATCTAAATCCTCTATGGTAAATAAACAGATTCCTAATTCATTGTACACATCAGAGTCCTCTTTATATAAATCTAAGGATTCATAAAAGTAGTCAATGGCTTTTTCAAGCTCTCCTAATCCTTTATAACAAGCTCCTATTAGGTATTTAAGCTCCCACCACTTTTCAAACTTAGGAAGCAGCTTTAAAAATACATCTAACGCTTGTTCAAAATATTCTCGAGATAAATATGATAATCCTGATTCCAATGCCACATCATTCTCTATAAGCTCTATTTCTCCCCTTATTTCTTGAAGCCTTATTTCATCCCTATCTAAGGTTAAATACTTTGTCCATATTAGTTTCGCCTTTAGATATTGATTATTAAATTTGTAATGGTATCCAAGTTTATAATATGCTAAAGGATATTTATCATCTATATCCAATATAGATTCCAATTCTCTAGTGGATTTACTTAAAAATATAGACCCTTCTTTTTCTTGTTCCTTTTCAAAGTATTCCTTGCTTATTTCCTCCAGTGCAAAAGCATAGTTAAAAATACCATTAAGGTTCTTTGAATTTATTAACTTTAATGCTCTAAAACAAATTGCTCCACCTATATGGTCTTTAGCTTCCATTCTTTTAATTCCTTGAAAGAATATATATTCTTCAACTTTTTCATTATATTCCATGATAATCTTTTTATAATCTTGTATATATTTAAACTCAGGGTCTATACCCATTAAATAGACTATTCCATTTATTATATATTCAAGTTTTATTTCCTCTTCTAAATTACCTTCTTTTATTTCATCTATTAATACATCTGTTATTATTGGTAACGGAATATTCTCATTTATAGGATACCCCTTAATATTAATAGTAGTATCTTCCTTTAATTCCATAAATGTAACTCTATTTGCTTGTCTTTTAAAATATTCATTAATAAAATTCATATTATCACCTTCTATTATTAAAACTTATTCATAAACATTCTTTTTCTTCTAGTACTTGTGCTAAGTAACTTATACAAATGTCCTCTATAAATCATAGTAAAGGAAAATATTCCTTGTCCTAGTAAATATCTTATAATTCCTAAGATACCTAAATCTAATCCTAAATTCAAATGTGTAGTAAATATAGTCACAATATTTCCTGTAAGATAATAAATAACTATATAACATACAACATTAGGTAATAACCAATTTAACCAATTTTCCTTCATAAAATCAATTGAATACATAATACTGTCCATAGGTTCTAATACTTTTAAATATAATGTCTCTGGCAGGGGATTTAATAATATAAATATCGATACTGTTACTACTATATTTAATATATATCCATTAAATCCTAAGATTCCTTGAACAATATTTAATAAGTAACTTCCTATCCATGCAAAGAAAAATACTGTATATACTTTTCTAAGAAAATATTTGAATCCATCTTTAAAATCTTGGAATGTTATTCTATTATAATTAATTACATTATACAAAAGATATAAGTAATTAGATATTAAACTTGCACTTACTATTGCGATTATAACACCTGCAATAATAGAAAGTATTCCACTAAATAAAGTCATTGCTAAACTAAACATAAGCATATTTATAATTATATATGCTATTCCTGTAAAGATTATCATCCAGTTATCCTTCAAACTAACTACTGTTTTCTTTAAGGTTTGTTTATTAATCATTAAAAAATCTTTTAAAATATCCAATTAAATCAACTCCTTTATTATATAAGTTATATCATAGGTTTTACACCTATTTATAACTCCATTCTGATAAATAAATAGTATATATATTTCTTCATTGTCATCTATTGGATTATGACCATTTTCTATGATTTTAAAAATATTCTCTTTAAATCCTTCTATAGACACTTCTTTTATTACCCTTTTAGTTGGTAAATATTTATATTCATCTAAATAATTTTCAATTATTCCTTGATCCTTTAGTATCTCATGGATAATTCTTTGTTCTACATTTCTTCCTAAAGATTCTATATTCTTTGGAACTTGCGCTCCTTTATTGTTTTGTATAAAATCAAATCTTAAAAGTTCGTTAAAGTTCAATACATTAGAATAATTTCTTGTTTTATAGAATTCCATTAATACTTCATATAGTTTGATTCTACTGTTGGATACCTTATGATACTCCTTGTCTTCCCAAAACAAAGAAAAATCCTCATAGAAATCAAAAGGGCTAATATAATGATTGTTAATTATATATTGGAGAGAATGTTCAAAGTATCCTTCATTATAATACTTTTCTACTAAATCCTCTATAACCTTCAGCTTTATAATTTCTCCATATTTTATAAAATCATTTTCTAATATTTCATAAGGAGGGATATCTAAATACTTAAATCCATACTTTTCTTCATCTCTTCTAAGTCCGGACCCTTTTAATAGCTTTAAAAATCCTAATTGTATCTTCTCAGGCTTTATTTCATAAACATCATTAAATGACTTTCTAAAGGAGTCATATCCTTCATAAGGAAGCCCTGCAATAAGGTCTAGGTGCTGATGAATATTTTTATATGATTTTATTTCCTTGGTAATCTTTCTTAACTTTTCAAAATCGGTAATCCTGCCTACTGCTTCTATAGTATCTAAATTAGTAGATTGTACCCCTACTTCAAACTGAAATAGTCCTTCATCTACATTAGATAGGAAGTCTAACATTTCTCTATCCAATAAATGTGCTGTAACTTCAAAATGAAAGTTAATGCCTTTAGGATTTTTATCTATAATAAAATTCATTATTTCCATAGCATACTTTTTATTTGCATTAAATGTTCTATCTACAAATTTTACCTGCTTAACATTGGCATCTATTAAAATACCTAATTCTTCCTTTACTCTATCTATGGAAAAATACCTAACCCCTTTAATGGTTGAGGAAAGACAAAATTCACAACCAAAAGGACATCCCCTAGAGGATTCAAAATACACAATTTTATTTCTAAATTCATTTCCTATATTCTTATAGGGAGAGGGGATAGCGTTTAAATCCTTAATTAAAGGTCTCGGAGAATTTATAACTACTCCGTTGTTATTTCTATAAATTAACCCTTTTATATTATCAAACTTCTCACCATTTTTAATCAAAGTTTCCACAAGCTCCTTAAATGTTTCTTCTCCTTCTCCATAGACTATAAAATCAATGAAGGAATTATCTTTTAGTATATTTTCTCCATCAAAAGAAACTTCTGGTCCGCCTAAGATAATCTTTATTTCAGGTTTAACTATTTTTAAAATCTCACATATCTCTAAAGTCTCTGTTAAATTCCAAATATAAGTTGAGAAACCTATTATATCTGGATTTTCTTTAAAAATATCCGAAGCTATAAAATCCGTATTCTGATTTATTGTATATTCTTTTATTTCAATTGGAATTAAATCTCTAATATATTCCTTCAAGTATCTAATAGATAAACAAGAATGAATAAACTTAGAATTCAATGTAGTTAATATTATTTTCATTTTTTTCCTCCTCTAATACTAAGTACATTATATCATTAGTTTTTAATCTTATACAGATAATTTAGAAAAACATAGAATAACCATTGAACTTTTGATAAAATTCTTATAGAATATATTGTATAATATGACAAAAGGGGGAGAATCATGAGGGATTTCGACAAGATTTCAATACAAGAAATGTCTAAAGATGATATGCTTCTAATTATTGAGGCTTTAGAATATACAGGTAAAAACACTAAAATAGATGATTTCATCAGTTTAAAAGATAGTATTGTTGAGGAATTAAGCTTCTTAGTAGAAATGGATGAAAAGGATTTTTTAGAACATATAAAAAAATAGACTCTCATAAATTTGAGAGCCTTATTTTTTAAATAAATACATACCTGTTCTAGTTTGAATTAAGGAAGTTAAAACATTGTTTTTTACTTCTTTTTTTATTACTTTAGCTTCTTTAAGCAAAGAATGAAAAAATATTTCCCCTTCTTTTTGGTCAAAAATATCTGGTAATATATATTTTTCTATTTTAAGCTGTTCTGGATCAATTCTAGATTTCCTTAAATTTATAATATAATCTCCAAGGTTTATATAGAATTTAGGAAGATTGTATTCAATATCTAAATCATATATAAATCCACAAAATATTTCACCAATCATAGTCTGTGGTTCTTTTTTATCTAATACATTTAGTAAATCAATTAAATTAGAATATCTATTATTTTTAATTCCATTGAGGATATTTAACAGATGAATCTTTTCTCTTTCAAATTCAACACTAAAATTACCTTTATAATCTTTAATATTTGCTCTATAATATTTTTCATATTTTTTCATATAATCAGCTTGAGAGAATCCTATTACAACTTCTTTTAATGTATCTAATAAATTGTTGTTAGATTTATTAAAAGCTGTTTCATGTAATAAAGAGCTTATGGCTAACCATTGGAAAAGTGTCGTTAAGTTTCCAGTTGTAAATAGTATGTTTTTTATGATTTCCTCTTGAATCACTTCATAGTTTTGATTTGCAAGGATTATTGGAATTATTCTGCTTAAAATTGAGTTATCTTCTTCTTCCCAATATGCAACAGAATTTATTTTTCCTTCTGCATTTAATAAAGAAGAATTCCCTCCATTTCTATAACTTAGCCATAGTCTAAATTCCTCTACAAATCTTTTATAGTCAATTCTTACTGCCACTTCTTCTTTCATAGGAATTAATGATTTTATTGTTATTACTCCTAATTGGGATAAGTATGTGTAAGAGTTATTTTTCGTATAATCATATAGAAATAGATTTAGCAAAAGTCTTTCTAATTTTTTTTCCATTCTATCTACATTCTTTCTGGTGCTTCCATACCTAATAGCTCTAATCCAGTTTTTATTACAGTTTTAGCTCCAAAAGATAGCATAAGTCTTGCTTTTTTTAGCTCTATATCATCTGTAATTATAGGACATGAATTGTAAAACTTATTATAAGCTTTCGCTATTTCAACTATATGTCTTGTAATGAAATATGGCTCATTTTTTTCCATTGAATCTACTACTATCTTAGGGAAATCATATAATAACCTTGTTATATTTATTTCCTCCTCTGTATTTAAAAGATTATAATTCACATTGTCTTCTATATTAAACTTTCCTCTTTCAAGTAGAGAACTTATTCTTGCATGAGTATATTGAACATAAGGTCCCGTTTCACCTTCAAAGCTTAATGTTCTATCCCATGAGAATACATAGTCTTTAATTCTTTGATTAAACAGTTCTTGAAATACTACTGCACCAATCCCTACTTGTTTTGCGACTTCTTCCTTGTTTTCTAAATTTGGGTTTCTTTCATTTATTATATTTAAAGTATTTTTAACTGCAGTATTTAGTACATCCTCTAAGAATACTACTCTACCTTTTCTAGTGGATAAAGTTCCCTCCTCTAAACTAACCATGCCAAACGGTATATGAACACAATCATTTGCCCACTCATACCCCATCAATTCTATTACCTTCATCCACGCTTTAAAATGAAGATTTTGCTGAGAAGCTACTACATATATATTTTTATAAAAATCGTAGTTTTTCTTTCTATAAAATGCAGCTGCTATATCTCTTGTAGTATATAATGTAGAACCATCAGATTTCATTATAAGTGCTGGTGGCATTCCATGTTCCTCTAAATCCACTAGAAATGCACCATCTGATTCCTTCAGTAAATTCTTTTCTTTTAATTCCTCAATAACTGCTGGCATTTTATCTGAATAGAAGGATTCCCCTGCATAGGAGTCAAACTTAATGTTTAACATATCATATACTTTATTGAACTCCTTTAAGGATATTTCTCTAATCCATTGCCATAATTCTACAGCTTCTTTATTTCCATCTTCTAATTCCTTAAACCAGTATCTAGCTTCATTTCTTAGTTCTTCATGTTCTTCTGCTTCTGCATTAAATCTAACATATAGCTTTAATAACTCATTTATAGGATCAGATTCTATTACTGCTTTATCCCCCCATTTTTTATAGGCAGAAATTAACATACCAAATTGAGTTCCATAATCTCCTAAATGATTAATTGCAATTGTATCAAATCCTAAAAAAGTATATATTTTATACAATGAATTTCCTATAACTGTTGTTCTAATATGACCTATGTGGAAAGGTTTTGCGATATTAGGTGATGAGTATTCTACTATTACTGTTTTTCCATTACCCATATCTGATGAACCATACTTAGCTTGTTTTCCTTTTACTTCATTTAAAGTAACTTCTGTAAGTTTACCTTTATTTATAAAGAAGTTAAGATAAGGGCCTTTGTTTTCTATTCTTTCAAAATATTCATTATCTCCAAATTTAGGCACTAACTCTTCTGCTATCATTGGTGGTGCTTTTTTAAAAGCCTTGGCTAATCTAAATACTGGAAAAGCATAATCACCCATATCATAAGATGGTGGTACCTCTATTAAAGCTGATATTTCTTCTTCTGTCAGTACATCTACTTCTGATTTAATTAGTTTTGTAACTTCTTCCCTAAAATTTAACATCTTTTCAACCTCCTCTTATTTAATTCACAATTATCTTGATTTATAAAAAATAAAAATCGGGTCAATTCTCATCTCTAATAAGAGACGAGAGCTAACCCGTGATACCACTCTTGTTGGCAAATGCCCACTCGAAATTTTAACGCTACTAGCGTAATATCTTACTTTTTTCAGATATATTCTCATGAGTTCTTTTCAAATATTTCCTAACACTGGCTTTCACCATCCCAGTTCGCTTTTGCTAGTTTAAATATCTTACTCTCTCAATCTACGAATTATATATAATTAATTATTAATATATAATATACAATACTCCTTATAAAAATACAAGTAATTATTTAATTTCTTCATTTACATTTAAAAACATTGTTTTTTTACTATTTAAGGATAAAAAATTAGTCAGAAACAGTAATATTCCTCCTACAGTTGTTATGAAATATATTGGGATTCTATTTAATAAATATCCAGATAAGATTAGACCAATGGGCAGAATGATTTTTACCGTACTCATCACTATACTTAGAACTCTTCCCCTATATTCATCTGGTATCATTTTTTGCAGCATATACATAATTGGTATATCTATAAAAGATATAGTAGCTCCAAATATAAATACTACCCCACAATAGTATAAAGTATATATCATAGGAGTAAATGCCATATTCTTAAATAGTATGGGAATACCTAATAAGATTGTGCATATACCTAATGTAAAACTAGAAAACATTAAAACTTTTTTATATGCAGTCTTTTTCATTATCCTTTTAATCAGTAATGCACCAATTATCATCCCTACTGGAAATCCACTTTGAATTATGCCTAGACTTTTAGATCCGAGCATCAATACATTATTAATTATATAAGGTAAAGGTACAGTAACTGATAGCCCCATAAAAAAGTTTATACTAATAAACACAGTAAAAATTCCTATAATATCTTTTCTCTCCATAATATATTCGAAGCCCTTTTTCATATCTTTTACAAAATCAATATTATTTTCATTTTTCTTATCCTCTTGGTAGTTATATCTAAAATCTATAAACATTTCGGATACTCCTGAAATTATATAGAATATTCCACAGAGTAAAATAAAATATCTAATATCAATAAAAGCAAATATCAATCCTCCAACCATTGGACCTAATATTGAAGATATGGAGTCTATTATTTTACTAATTGAATTAATATTCATTAACATATCTTTTGATACTATATTAGGGATTGCAGCCTCCATAGATATACCAAATATAGTACTGAAAATCGTAGTAATAAATGTACTCACATATATCATAGGCAAACTTAGTCCATGTATACAACTAATTATATATATTAGCATTAAAAATATTCCATTTAATATATCCATCATAACAACTATCTTCTTTTTATCAAATTTATCTGCTAAAACCCCAGCAAATGGATTGATAATTAGCATAGGTATACTACTGACTATTAGACTTAAAGCAAAATTTAATCCTGAACCTGTAATTTCTAATACATAAAGACCTATTGCAAAAGAATAAATAGATGCACCAAAAATAGATACAAATTTACCTAAAGAAAATAATATAAAATTTAGTCTTTCTTTTTTGTTTTTCATATTGACCCCTCCTATTAACTACATTTTAAATAGTAGTCTTTAGGCAACGTCAATATATATAATAAATATTTTTGAGTATATAACTGATCAAGTATGGTGTTAACCCTATCTTTTCCCGTAATATAAATAAGAATATACTTCTTCTCCTTTTACGAAATAATCTTCATATTTACCGCCTTTATCCAATGGTGCTGATACATTTTCATAAATAGGTTTATAGTGTAGGTTATTTATATTTTCTTGTATATTATTTAAAATGAAACTTTTTCTATATTCTTCGGCTATTTTACTATTTATACTAAAGTTTTTAAACATTATATATGTTCCAATTAACCATGCAGATCCTTTAATATATTTATCAATTTCCTTTAATAAAAACTCTTCATTTAAAAAACCATAGTTGCTACTTCCTGTAAAATCCACAAGAACATCAATAGATTTATCTTCTATGGGAATTTCACTAAAATCTGTGCAGATAAAAATTATGTTCTTATTGCAATTCATAAGTTCTAACATGTTTTTTAAAAATTTATGTCTTTCTAAATCATTATCTACAGCTATATAAATAGCATCATCAGGTAATTCATTATATATATGTCTTAGGAAAAAACCACTTCCCGATCCTAATTCTAATATCATTTTATTTTTAAACTCGTCAAATTCTATTTTCTTATGAATTAACTCTAAGTTCCTATATACTTTATCTAAGTACTCTATATCAGTTAAACTTATATATTCCACTATATAATTAAAATCAAAATTTACTCCATGACCTTTAGATTGCTGATTAATTACTAATATTCCATCTTCAATTATATATTCTAATCCACAGCTACATCTTAGAACACCATCAATTATTTTATTATTATCCACATTTCCTTTTGAAAGTACTAAATTACTATTACATTTTAGACATTTAAATACATTTAAATGTTTAAAATCAATTCCAATTTTATTCTTTGGATTTATATTAAGACTTTCTAGCTCTTGTATTTTGTATTTAA
The DNA here is from genome assembly GCF_009695605.1 of Tissierella pigra. Taxonomy (GTDB): domain Bacteria; phylum Bacillota; class Clostridia; order Tissierellales; family Tissierellaceae; genus Tissierella; species Tissierella pigra. The sequence continues at coordinate 75,194 of NZ_VUNQ01000014.1, read as the reverse complement.
GTTTTTTTCTAACTTCTCTAAGATTCTCTATTTCTTTTCCAACGCTAATGTATTTGTTTTCAAAAAAAGCTTTATAATATTGATTTTGTTCATAGGGTGTAAGATTTCCTAATCGCCTAAAGATAAATATGGATTTAATTTCATTTAATGTAAATCCCATGGTCTTTAAATTTAAAACTTCATCTAAATCTAATTTACATCTAGAATCAAAATAATATTGTCCACCTTGCATCTCTGGTATAATCAATCCCAACTCCATATAATGTCTAACAGTGTCAATGGTAAGATTGTTACTTTCAGCAAATTTTCCTATTCTCACTAATTCACCACCTATTAATAATTTATCACACTTATTCCCAATACGATTCAAAATTTACATTCTTTGCATTATTTCCAATTAAATAAAGCTGAACTTTCCCCTCTTTAAATATAGATAAATCCAATTCATAACTATCATTTTTAGGCCATAAATCTATAGTCTTTTCTATTTCTCCTTGTATTAACTTTAGTGAAAGTTCGCCTTCCTCACATTCAGATTCAATATAGAGTGTTTTTGGACTATTATCTTTTATGTTTATTTTACGAGTAAATTCCTTAGTAGAATAAATATACGATATATTCCACTTATCTCCTATATTGTTTTCTATTGAACCTATTGATATTCCACCATTAAATTTTAAGCTATCATCTCTAAATAACATTATAACAAATCCCATGAAAATTATAATAACTATAGTAAAATAGATTATAAATCCTATTATAAGCCTCTTAGAGCTACTTTCCCTATTTTCCCTGTAATATCTTAGATCTTCCTTAAATTCACTTCCACAATTCATGCAATAATGGGATGATGCTGGTACTGTGCTACTACATTTATTGCATTTGATTGCTTCATATCTACGAGCTACTAGAAAATAAATTATTAAACCCATTAAGTTGGGAACTAATAATACTATTGTAGTCCATAGACCTGCATCTAAATTCCTTTTTTTTGCATCCTTATATGTCCATGTCCCCAACAGGATAAATATCACACCAATAAATAATATCAACATTCCAAACAGTATTAACATATTCATAAACAAATCACAGCCCCTTTCTTAAGTTCAAAGTATTTAACCCCTATAGCTGTCAATACTATGCTAAATATCATAGTTAATAGCAAAAACATTAAAACTCCTAACTGCAAAATTCCGTATGGAATAAAAATAAAAGCTATTGTCGATGCTACCATAGTCATAAATATGGAAATAACCATAGGAAGCCACCAGATAGATAAAGATTTTTCTTTGGAAGACTGAGTCTTTAATTTTTTCTTCAATTCTTGATTTAGTCTTTCATCAACCTTAACAGATGGTGAAAGTGATATTTTGAGCAACATATCAATCTCATCCCTATCTATATCTTTCATATCCCTTCACCTCCAATTCACTTTTTATAATTAATCTAGCTTTATATAGACGACTCTTAATTGTTCCTTGAGGTATTTTTAAAGCCGTAGAAATCTCTGCTATAGACATATCTCCATTATAATACATAATAATAGGTATCCTAAACTTATCATTTAATTTAAAAACTATGGTATTAACTTCATCTGTTAATTCATTTGAGATAATTATATCTTCTATACTAATACTATCAGTGGATGTATTTAACCAGTCCTCCTCTTCCATCCCAACAATTGGTGCGATCCTGTAGTGACGTGCTTTCTTACAAGTGCTGTTTTTCCATATACTTACAGCAAGAGAAATCAAGAATCCCTTGGGATTATTGTTTATATCTATCTTTTCTTTTATTTCTAATGCTCTTAGGAAAGTTTGCTGATATAGATCATCTGCGTCAGCCTTATTCATTGTAAGCCGCCGACAAAATCCATAAATAACATTCCCATATAAATCAATTAATTTTTCCATATCACATATGTCCATTGGCATCACCCCCTCATATTGTTATCGTCGCCAGATAGAAATCGGTTCATTTTTTTCTCGACTATTCATAAATTAAAAAGAGATATTTATCTTTACCACGATAAATATCTCTTTTGTTTTTATTTATTTAATTTCCACTACGGTAACTCCAGTTCCACCTTCATTATAATTTCCTATTCTTGAAGTCTTTACATGTCTATGGCTTCTTAGATAGGTTTTTATACCATCTCTCAATACTCCAGTACCTTTTCCATGGATTATATGAATCTGCTTTAATCCTGCAATATATGCGTCATCTAAATATTTGTCTAATTCAAGAAAAGCTTCATCAAGATTTTGTCCCCGTAAATCTATTTCTGTTTTTATATCCTTAGATTTTGAACCCATAATTTTTTTAGTACTATTATGGATTTTCTCTTCTTCTTGAGATATTGCTCTTTTAAGAGTTGATATGTGGGATGTTATTTTCATTATACCTACTTGAATTTTTACATTTCCATTATCATCAGGCTCTTCTACAACTGTACCCTTCTGGTTAAATGTAAGTACTTCTACAGTTTCTCCAACCTTTAGATTCTTTGGTGGCTTATTAGACTTTACATTTAATATATTTTTAGATACTTCTGCCTCTGCCTTATTCAATTTAGACTTTAGTTTCTCTTGAACTTCTTGGATTTTTCTAGCTCTATCCTTTTCTATTTCTAAAGATATATCTTTTAATTCTCCCACTATGGAATCTGCTTCTTCTTTTGCTCCTCTAAGTACTTGTCTGGCTTCTTCCCTAGCTTTAGTTAAAATTTTATCTCTCATTTCCTTTGTCTTATCTCTTTCTACAGCTAAATCTTCTTTTAATTTTTCTACTTCTAATCTATATCTTTCTGCTTCTTGTCTATTGGCTTCAATGGCTAATCTATCTTTTTCCATGGCTTGAAGTACATCTTCAAACTCTATATTTTCCTTTGAAATAAGATCTTTAGCATAATCTATTATATTATCCTTTAGTCCCAGTCTTTTAGATATTTCAAAGGCATTTGACTTACCAGGAACTCCTATAAGCAGTCTATAAGTAGGACTTAGAGTTTCTACATCAAATTCTACAGAGGCATTTCTTACTCCTTCTGTAGTTAAAGCATATAATTTTAACTGACTATAGTGGGTTGTAGCAATAGTCCTTACATTTAGTTTAAGTAATTTATCTAAGATAGACATGGCTAAAGCTGCCCCTTCTGTCGGGTCTGTTCCCGCACCAAGCTCATCAAATAATATTAAACTATTATATTCTACCTTATCAAGTATATCTACTATATTTACCATGTGTGATGAGAAAGTAGATAGAGACTGTTCTATACTTTGTTCATCTCCAATATCTGCAAATACTTGATTGAATACTGCTATTTCTGAATTAAAATCTGCTGGAATATGAAGCCCGGACTGAGCCATTAAAGTAAGGAGTCCAACAGTTTTCAATGTAACAGTTTTACCGCCAGTATTTGGTCCTGTTATTATAAGAGAATTAAATTCTTTTCCTAGATACACATCTATTGGTACTATTTTAGCCACATTAAGCAAAGGATGTCGTCCTTTTCTTATATTTATATAACCATCTTTATTTAAAATAGGTCTTGTAGCCTTCATATCTAAGGCAAGTTTGCCCTTGGCAAAAATAAAATCTAATTCTTGAAGAATTTTTTGGTTATTTCCAATTCCTTCTGATTCTTCTGCTACTAAATTGGAAAGTTCTCTTAATATCCTTTCTATCTCTTCTCTTTCCTTTAATTCTAGCTCTCTAAGTTCATTATTTAACTGAACTACAGCCATAGGCTCTACAAACAAAGTAGCTCCACTTCCACTCATATCATGGACTAATCCTGGAACATTTCCCCTATTTTCAGCCTTAACTGGTATTACATATCTACCTTCCCTGATAGTTACAATACTATCCTGTAAATATTTTTTATTGTCCTGTGAGCTTATTATGGAACTTAATTTATCTTTTACAGCATCGTTTTTACTTATTATTTGCCTTCTGATACTTCTAAGTGTGGAACTAGCATTATCAGATATGTCATTTTCAGAAACAATAGCATTATTTATTTCATCTTCAATATGTTTAAATACCCTTAGCTCTTCTACTAGTCTCTCAATAATGGGATAGTTAGAAACCTTATCTTCTTTTGTTTCTTTTATATAGTTTTTTAATCCTCTAGATACTCTCAAAGAATCAGACACCTTTAATAATCCATTTGGACTAAGAGAACCACCTATTTCTGCCCTCTTTACCTCTGGTGCTATACTGTGTATCCCATAAAGTGGTGGTGTACCTCTTTTAATCAATAAAGACTGTGCCTCTTCTGTCTCTCTTTGTAAATATTCTATATCCTGTAACTCAGTTAATGGTTCTATTTCTTTTACTCTATCTTTTCCTAAGGTAGATTCTGCCTTTTCAAGGAGTAAATCTATAACTTTGTTAAACTCTAATGTTTTTAAGGTTCTTTTATTCATTTTATCACCTCTATTACATAACACCTCTAAAATAATGACCATTTGTTATGCTTTTATTTTCTTTAAATCTATCTAAAAATTCTTTTGCTTCTCTTTCATCTATATTATTATTAGCATAATCATAAAAATTACTTTGAATTTCTTTTATTCCTTTTTCTTCAATAGTAAAATCTAATCTAGCCATGGACACACCACTATTATATATTTGTTTTAGACTATCTATTACAAGTAGTGGTACAGAATTGTAAATATTTGAATATCCATCTTTTCTATCCATATAAAAAGTAACATTCATTCTATCCTTTATTCCATAACCCTTAGAGAAATTACAGTTCTTACAGCTTTTGTCGTCTTTACATCCTTTTACTAAAGACATTGGACAATGTTTAGTTACCATGACTGGTAAATAACCATAGACTATAGCTTCTGTAAAGGCATCTGAATGTTCTGCTATTTTTCTAATTTGATTTAGAGTTAATTCAGGAGAAAATGTGGTACTTTTAAGCCCTTTTTCCTTTAGGTAATTTAAAGTAAAACTATTGAATATATTTAATCCAATATCTCCATGAATCTTTAAATCAAATCTATCTTTTATATATTTTAATGTACCTAAGTTAGATACAGATACTCCGTCTATTTCTTCTTTTATAGGCTCTATTATTTTAGAAATATTATCTAAGTCTTTTCTATATAATATCTTGTCTGTCCAAAAGTATATTTCTTTATTATGGCTTTTAGCCTTAAAAATAGCCTTGTCTAGTTTATCATAAAAACCTAAATAAACCCTATCTAACTTGTCTAAATCCAGCTGATTAAATTGCTCTATATTACTAACTTTTACACTAATCTTATTGTCTATTTCTTTATCTAATTTTTTATATGAAAAAAAAGCTTTCTTCTTTTTATTATATATTTGTCTGTCTATGGGATTTCTCTTATGTGAATTTTTTAGTATTTTATCTAATTTCTCTATGGCTTCTCTTCTCAATGAGTTTAAAGATGATACAGGCAAATAAGCCTTTTCATCTAAATTAATATTTAAATTATCTAAGATATAAATAGAGTCTCCAAGTTTTGATAATTGTTCTCTTATTTTATCTTCTGTTAAAGGTACTTTTTGAGATATTTCTACTTCATTTTCACCCTCTATGGTAATTAGGTTTTCTCTATACATAAGAATAAGTTTTGGCTTCATTCCTATGTTTATATTTATTTCCATATTTATAGGTCTTTTTATATTTTCAAACTTATAGCTTAACTTAGCTTGTTCAAGAAGATTTACACTTGAAGTCTTATATACTAATGAGTCTTTAAGTATAAAGCCTGGTTTCTCTAAGTTCATGGTAGTTCCTTTTTTACCATTAAAGGGAGCTATCATTCCTTTATACTCTCCATTGGCACTTTCAAACTCTAATCCATCTCCTGCATCTACATCTTCATTCAATAATACATATACCTTATATTTATCTGCCTTAGTTACCTTACCTACTAATATTCCCCTATTATCTGGTCTTTCCATAGAAGAAAAGTTCCTTCCAAAATCTCCAAACATAAGCCCTTTAGTAAATCCCCTATTGAATATTTGCTCTACATCTTTTTTATCTTCTGAACTTAATACTCCTTCATCTAAAGCTTTTCTATAATTTTTAACCACTGTTGCAACATATTCTGGTCTTTTCATTCTACCCTCTATTTTCAGAGAGATAATTCCAGACTCTACTATTTCTTGTATTTCTTCAAGAGTATTTAAGTCTCTTGTACTTAATATATGTTTTTTATTCCAATCCTTTATTAAATTTCCATCCTTATCTACTATGGAAGATGGCATTCTACATGGTTGCGCACACTTTCCTCTATTACCACTTCTACCACCTATCATACTACTCATTAAACATTGTCCAGAGTATGAAACGCAAAGAGCCCCATGTATAAAGGCTTCTAATTCAATGGGGGTATTTTTATGGATATATTTAATTTCATCAATAGGAACTTCACGGGCGATAACCACTCTAGTAAGTCCCATATCATGTACAAACTCTGCTCCCTGTAAATTATTTATTGTCATCTGTGTGCTTCCATGAACCTCTAAGTCTGGAAAGAAATCTCTTATGGTCTTGGCAAGACCAAGGTCTTGAACAATTATACCATCTATATCAATTTCATAGAGAAATTTAATATAGTCTATTACATCCTCCATCTCAGAATCATCTACTAAAATATTAGCCGTAATATATACCTTCACATTTCTCAAATGTGCATAATTAACGGCCTCTTTTAATTCATCATAATCAAAATTAGAGGCATATTGTCTAGCATTAAAGAGTTTTCCTCCTAAATAAACTGCATTTGCTCCATTTTGAATGGCTGCATGAAGGGATTCCATGGTACCAACTGGAGCCAATAATTCAATATTATTATTCACCTACTATAATTCCTCCTTGGCAAATACCTTTTTTTCGTTATCTAATATTCTTAGGACTTCTCCTAATTCTTTTTTAGTTTCGATTAATTCAATCTGATTATCAAATACCTTATCCTGCAAAGATTTTATCATCTTTTGACTTTCAATTAATTCTTTTTCCTTTAATTCTAAAGCTTGTTCATATTTTTTCATTTGCTTTAAGACATTTTCACCCTCAATTTTAGTATTAAGCAAATCATTTTTATATTGTAGATTTTGCGTTTCCAAATTTTGAATAGTGGCTTTTGCCTTTTCTAACTCATTTATTACATTTTCATATTTCTCCATAGGGTCTTTAGATTGATTTTTCAATTGTTCTAACTTTGACACTGTTCTATAAAGTTCATCTGCTATATTAAAAGCAGCTAATGTAGCTGAGCTGGTTTGACATAATCTATCATTTTTATTTGTTAATTCTCTTATCTTTTTATCTACATAACTGGCTAAACTTCTAACATAGTCTTCATCATCAGTTGTTCCCACCACTGTAAAGTTACGACCATCTATCAATATATTTATTTTCTTTCTTTCTGTCATAACTTGTACCACTCCTTTAATAGTTTATAGATATATATTCTACATAAGTTTTAAATCTCCTTCTTTATTGGAGAAAAAGAGTAGAATTATCTACTCTTTTTTATGACCTAAGCTTTGCATCAAAAGTATTTTCTAAATCTTTAATAATAGATTCTTGAATATTATTTACTTCATCATCCCGAAGAGTTCTTTCATAGGATCTATAAGTAATAGAATATGCTACACTCTTCATTCCTTCAGGGATTTGGTCTCCAGTATATATATCAAATAATTCAATTTTTTCTATTAAACCTTCTCCATGTTTAGAGATTATCTTTTGGATATCACCTACTAATATATTTTCATTAACTACTAAAGCTAAATCTCTCATCATTGCTGGATATTTAGGTAGAGGTTTATATTTAATTTCTAAATTAGTCTTTTCAACTATTTTATTAAAGTCTAATTGAGCTATATATACTCTTTCTTTTATATCATAGTTTTCAAGAACATCTATATGAATCTCACCTAATATTCCTATTTCTTCACCATCATGTATAAGCTTAGCAGTTCTACCAGGATGGAAACTAGTATTATTTTCTTCTCTAATATATTCTATCTCTTTGATACCAAGTCTACCTAAAGTCTTATCTACAATTTCCTTTAGGTCAAAAAAATCCTTATTTCCATAGATGCCTATGGATAAGATCTTCTTCTCAATAGGTAATCCTTCTATAGGTAAAGATTTTGATATAAATGAATTCCCTATTTCATATACAGAACACTGTTCTACACCACGGTTATAGTTTCTACTAAGAAGTTCCATCATATTTGGTATAAGTGTAGTTCTCATTACACTATAATCTTCTCCCAATGGATTAATTAGCATTATATATTTTCTTAAAGGGCTACCTTCTGGCAGCTTAATTTTGTCATATGCCTTAGGACTAATAAATGAGTACGTCATTACTTCATTTAGACCTAGTCCTTGAAGAATATTCTTAGTTCTATCTTCAATTCTTCTTCCATAAGGCTTTTCACCTCTAGTTAAAGTACCAATTAAAGGTTTGCTCTCTATATTGTGGAATCCATAAAGTCTACCGATTTCTTCAATTAAATCAGCTTCTATTTTAAGGTCAAGTCTAAAGGTTGGTATATTCACCTTAATTAAGTCTTCTTCAAGTCTTGATTCAAGACCAAGTCCATTTAAATAAGAAATCATTTCTTCTGTGGAAATATTAATTCCTAAAAGTTTATTTACTCTATTTGGTCTTAAATCTATTGCTGTTTCCTTTTTTACATCCTTATATATATCTATATCTCCTTTAACTACTACTCCAGCACCAATTTCTTCAATCAGTTGACATACTCTATCTACTGCGATTTGGCTTAAATTAGGGTCAATTCCTTTTTCAAATCTTGTGGATGCCTCAGTTCTCAGTCCAAATCTCTTTGATGTAAGCCTTACACTTCTTTGATTAAAGTTTGCACCCTCTAAAAGTACAATTTTAGTGTTATTTGTAATTTCACTATTAAATCCACCCATAACTCCAGCAATCCCAATAGGCTGTTTTTCATCTGCTATAATTAAATCTGAAGCACTAAGTTCTCTTTCTGCTTCATCTAATGTTAGTATTTTTTCTCCTTCTTTAGCTTCTCTTACAATGATCTTTTTCCCTTCAACTTTATCTAAATCAAAAGCATGTAACGGCTCCCCATATTCAAGCATTACAAAATTAGTTATATCTACAATATTACTTATTGGTCTTATTCCTGCCTCCATAAGTCTAGTTTGCATCCAAAGTGGTGATGGTTTTATATTTACATCTTTTATTACCCTAGCATAGTATCTATTACAATTATTAGAAGGTACTTCTATGGAATCAACATAATCCTTTATATCTTCTACTTCATTTTCTATATTAATAATAGGTTTTTTTAATGGAATCTTAAATGTAGCAGAAGTTTCCCTTGCCATACCTATAATACTTAAACAATCAGGTCTATTTGGTGTAATTTCAAATTCTATTACATCATTATTTAATCCCATTATTGTAACTATATTTTCTCCCAAGGGATATTCATTATCTAATACAAATATACCATCTTTCATTTCTTTTGGTATAACATTGTCACTATATCCTAATTCCTTTAAAGAGCATAACATTCCAAAGGAATCTACTCCTCTAAAGTTTGTTTTTTCAATTATAATATCTCCTGGTAGTTTTGAGCCTACAGCTGCAACAGGAATGTAATCTCCTTCTTGTAAATTATCAGCACCAGTCACTATTTGAAGTACTTCTTTTCCTATATCTACTTTACATATAGTAAGCTTATCTGCGTCAGGATGTTTCTCCAAACTTAAAATTTTTCCAACTACTATATTTTCTAAACCTTTATTTAAATTTATAATTGACTCTACATGAGATCCAGATAGAGTAAGTCCATCTGCTAATATCCTAGAGTCTTTATCTGTTTCTATATAATCTTTTAACCACTTTACAGGTAATAGCATATTTTCACTCCTTTTCTATCTAGAATTGTTCTAAAAATCTATTGTCATTTTCAAATAATAAACGAATATCATTTATACCATATTTAACCATGGTAATTCTATCGATCCCCATTCCAAAGGCAAATCCACTATATTTTTCAGAATCAATTCCACAATTTTCCAAAACTTTTGGATGCACCATGCCACAACCTAATAACTCCATACTCCATCCAGTAAAATTACAAGCAGTACATCCCTTTCCTCTACATTTCAAACATGTTACATCTACTTCTGCTGAAGGTTCTGTAAATGGAAAATGATGAGGTCTATATCTAGTTTTCATATCGTCTCCAAACAACTCTTTTATAAATATATCCAATGTATGAATAAGATTAGCCATATTAATATTCTCATCTATAACTAGACCTTCCAATTGATGGAACATTGGTGAGTGTGTATCATCTACATCATCAAATCTAAAAGTTCTACCTGCTGAAACAATTCTAAGAGGTGCACCCATTTCCTTCATTGCTCTAATTTGAACGGGAGAAGTATGAGTTCTTAGTACAATATCATCAGTTATGTAAAATGTATCAGATAAATCTCTAGAAGGATGATTTTCAGGGGAGTTTAACGCATCAAAGTTGTTCTCTACTGTTTCGATTTCTGGTCCTACAACTACTGAGAAACCCATGGATATAAAAAGATCCTCTAACTCCTCTATAGTAGCCAATAGGGGATGTTTATGTCCTAATTTTTTCTTATTTGTAGTCATGGTTATATCTATTTTTTCTTTATTTATTCTATTTCTTTTTAGTTCTTCTGTTAGTTTCCCTTTCACAGAAGCAATAGCATCTTCTAATTCATCTCTAATTTCATTAGCCACTTGACCTATTATTGGTCTTTCTTCTGCTGCTAATTTTCCCATATCTCTCAAAACAGAAGTTAAATCACCTTTTTTTCCAAGATATTTTACTCTTAATTGTTCAACTTCCTCTAATTCTGATATTTTCTCAATACGATCTAAAGCAATTTCTTTTATTTCTAGTAATTTATCTCTCATATTTTCCTTCATATTCCTACTCCTTTACCATAGTATAAAAAACAAGACCTTTAAAACAACAAAGGTCAAATTGTAAAAGTATTTATTCAATTATAGCACCTAAAAATTTAAAACACAAGATTTATTAGGCTCTCTGTTTCATTGCCTCATACATTATAATAGATGCTGCTATTCCTGCATTTAAAGATTCGGCCATACCTGGCATAGGTATTTTTATTAATCCATCAGATAAAGAAAATACTTCTTCACTTACTCCCTTTGATTCATTACCTATACTGAGAATAAATCCTTCCTTAAAGTCTATCTCGTATATAGGAGTACTTCCACTTAAGGAAGTTGAGTATATTTTTATATTTTGATTTTTTAATTCCATTAAATCTGCTACAGAATTGGAAATATAATATAGAGGTACTCTAAATATAGAACCCATAGTCGCCCTAACTACTTTAGGATTATACGGATCTACACAACCATCTGTAATTATAACTCCATCTATATTAAAAGCATCAGCAGTTCTTATGATAGTTCCCATATTACCTGGGTCTTGTACTCCATCTAGAAATAGTAAAAATGGTTTTTTTATTTTTTCTATTTCCTTTATATTATTATATTCATACATTGCAGTTGCCAATATTCCTTGAGGATTTTCAGTGTCAGATATTTCTTTGAGAATATTTTGAGATACATAAATTATATTATCTAACGACTTTATTTTTTGGAAAATCTCCTCTCCATCATTGGTTTTGAAAAGTTGGTCTGTATATATTATATTTTTAATAGGATAGCTATTATCAATAGCTTCTTCCACAATTTTTATTCCTTCAATAATAAAGGACTTATTTTTCACTCTATCTTTTTTTCTATATAATGATTTTATCTCTTTAATTAAAGGATTTTTTAAACTAGTAATTTGAATCATACTATTCACCGACTTTTTGCTCTATTCTTTTAATATCTTTAGAACTTCCTATAACTACTAATATATCGTCTCTCTTAATTATAGCCTCTCCGTTTGGTGAAATATTAATGCTATTGCCTCTTTTAATAGCCATTACATTTATTCCATATTTAGTAGAAAGTTTTAATTGCACTAAGGATTTATCTTCCCATTCTTTTATAGCAGTTATTTCCAAGATACTATAGTCTGGCGATAGCTCGATAAATTCCAATATATTTGTAGAAACTAAATTATGTGCTAATCTAACTCCCATATCTCTTTCTGGAAAAATAACTCTATCAGCACCTATTTTCTTCAGAACCTTCCCATGTAAATCTGTCAACGCTTTAGCCACTACTGTATTTATTCCCAACTCCTTAGTGACTATAGTTGCCATAATAGAAGCCTCTATATCTGAACCAATGGCTACAACTGCTACATCAAAGTTTCTCAATCCTAAATCCTTTAATACCGTTTCATCCATTACATCAGCTTGAACAGCATGGGTCACTTCCTCAGATATTTCTTTAATTATTTCTTCACATCTATCAATTGCTAATACTTCATTTCCCAAACTATATAGTGTTCTAGCAACTGCACCTCCAAATCTTCCACATCCTATAACTACAAATGATTTCATAAAAATATCTCCCTTCTATCCTACCATAATATTGCCTTCTGAATATCTAAAGTTTCCATGTCTACTTTTTCTAGAAAAAACATATGCCATAGTTAAAGGTCCAACCCTTCCTGCATACATAGTCAATAATATGACTATCTTTCCAAAGTTAGTAAGATTAGGTGTAAGTGCTCTAGAAGATCCTACAGTTGCAAAGGCAGAAGTAGTTTCAAATAAAACATCCAGGAAATTTGCAGGTTCTGTTACTGTCAGTACAAAAGATACTGCAATTATTAAAATAATTCCAACTGTAACTATGGCTAAGGACCTGTTTATTACATCATATCCTATTCTCTTTTTGAAGGCAACAACATCCTTTTCACCTTTTATTACTGCTATAGTAGTAAGCATAAGCGTTCCAAAAGTAGTGGTTTTAATTCCTCCTCCAGTAGATCCTGGAGAAGCACCAATAAACATCAATATAATAGTAAGGAATACTGTAGTATCATATAACCCAGTTAAATTAACAGAGTAGAATCCTGCTGTTCTAGGAACTACAGATTGGAAAAATGATGCTATTAATTTCTCTCCCATACTTAGGTGTTTAAGAGTAAGAGGATTATTATATTCTATTAAAAAGAATATTACCATTCCAGCTAAAAGTAATGTACCTGTAATTGATAATACTAATTTAGAATGTAGACTAAGTTTCTTAAAGCTTCTATTTCTAGTAATGTCTATATATACAGAAAAACCAAGTCCTCCTAATATTATTAAAGCTGATATAGTCATATTTATGGTGAAATCCCCAACAAAAGGTACTATACTATCTCCAGTAAGATCAAATCCAGCGTTGCAAAATGCAGATATAGCATGAAATACTGAAAACCATATTCCCTTAACCGTTCCATATATTGGTATAAATCTAGTAGATAGGAAAATAGCACCTATGCCTTCTATGGCAAATGTAGACAGTACAACATATTTAGTTAATTTCACTAGTCCAGACATGGTCTCTTGATTTAGCTGTTCTTTTATTACTAGTCTTTCCTTTAAAGTAATTTTCTTCCCTATAAGCAATGCTCCAATGGTAGTCATAGTCATAAAACCTAGGCCTCCCATTTGTATAAGTATAATTATTACAATTTGCCCAAATAATGACCAAAATTCACTTGTATTTACTACTACAAGTCCTGTTACACACACTGCTGAAGCTGAAGTAAATAATGCATTAATAAACCCAACACTCTCTCCTGTTTTTGCTGCTATAGGTAAGTTTAACAATAATCCCCCTATAAATATTAGACTTGCAAAACCTAATGCTAAAACTTTAGGAGGGTCTAAATGGAAACCTTTTAATTTCTCCTTTAAATACCCCATACTGATTCCTCCCACTTATTATATACACCTTAGTATCCCTAAATGAAATAAATATATAAATAAAAAGACTTTAGAATCAGCCTTTTTTGAAATTCATTTATGGCATAATAATTGCCTTATAGATTATAAAAGAAAATAAAAGTCCCATAACGGAACTTTTATAATTAATTACCTTTTGCAATTTCAACTAGTTTAGCAAAACCTGCAGCATCATGTATAGCCATTTCTGAAAGCATTTTTCTATTTATATCAATATTTGCTTTTTTAAGACCATCTATGAATTTGCTATAGCTCATTCCATTTAATCTTGCAGCAGCATTGATTCTTGCAATCCAAAGTTTTCTAAAATCTCTTTTTCTTTGTTTACGTCCTATATATGCATAATTAAGTGATTTCATAACAGCTTGGTTAGCAGTTCTAAATAATTTAGATTTAGCTCCGTAATAGCCTTTGGCTTGTTTTAATACTTTTTTATGTCTTTTTTTGGCATTTACTGCTCTTTTTACTCTTGCCATCTATAGTACCTCCCGTATATCTATATAGTTTTTTTATGGTATCATTGAATCTATTCTTCTTTGGTCACCCTTACTTACTAAAGTGCCTTTTCTTAAATTTCTAACTCTCTTTGGTGATTTTTTACCAGTTTTATGGCTTTTATAAGCTTTGAATCTTTTTAATAAACCTGAACCAGTTCTTTTAAATCTTTTTGCTGACGCTCTATGAGTTTTCATTTTTGCCATGATGTTACCTCCTTTATTACTCAGTTCTCGGTGTTAAGTACATTACCATACTTCTTCCTTCTAATTTTGCAGGTTTCTCTATGATTCCAAACTCTCCAGTTAGTTTAGCAAAATCATTTAATACTTCTCTACCTATTTCTGTATGACCCATTTCTCTTCCTCTAAATCTAACTGATACCTTAACTTTATCTCCTGACTCTAAAAACTTACTGGCAGTTTTAGCTTTTACATTTAGATCATGGGTTTCAATATTAGGTGTTAGTCGGATTTCTTTAACGTTGATTATCTTTTGATTTTTTCTAGCTTCTTTCTCCTTTTTAGCTAATTCATATTTGTATTTACCGTAATCCATTATTCTACATACAGGTGGATTAGCAGTTGGAGCTATTTTTACTAAATCTAATCTTTTTTCCTCGGAAATCTCCAATGCCTTCTTAATAGGCACAATTCCAAGTTGACTTCCATCAACATCAATTAATCTTACTTCCTTATCTCTGATTTCTTCATTAATCTGAAGCTCTTTGATAGTACAGCACCTCCTAATTATTCTTAAAAATATTAAAAGCGGGTATAGAATACCCGCTTAATCTCATAGAAAAATATATCTTAGTTATAATAAGACTTTTTTTAAATAACCTTATGAGCAAAGCTATAAGGTGAGAAGCGGACACTTCTACTTAAACCCAATATTTAATTTACTTAATTATTATATGACAAGGATAGTTGTTTGTCAAATATATTTTATATTTTGTTTGTTAATTTTCAAGAACCTTCATATTTCTTGTTTCTTTTTAAAAAAGTCTAAAATAATCTGAAGATATTTCTTTTGTATAGCAAGATTGACAATAAGTGAAACTCCTATTCCAATTAATGTATCAATTACTCTATGTAATGCAAAATACATTGGAGCTATATCTCCTCCATGGGAAACAGTTATACTTAAAAATACTACACAGCTAATATATGTTGAACTAGCCCACTTTAGAAATACATTGGTATATATAATTGGAATTAAAAATAAGCTTAATAGCAAATAATGAATCCAATTAAATAATTCAATTTCTAAGAAATTAATCAGAATTATGGATAAAAACCCATATACTCCACCTATTAAAGTTCCTACAATTCTACTTTTGCCTACTTCAAAACTATTGGCATGGTCACTTTGCATACATAGAATTGCTGCTATTACTGAATAGAAGGGTAATCCTTTTCTAACAAAGCTTAATAAAAAGCATATATATACAGATATAACTGTTTTAATAACTCTCATTCCTGGTAGTTTTATCTTCTTATGTTGTTTTTCCATACTATCCCCTTTTAAAATTAATCAAAACTAAAGCCTTCTCCTAGTACTTCATTAACTAACCCCATGGTTATAAATACATTTGAATCTATACCTTGAGCATAGTTCTTAATTCTAATATATTGTCTTTTGCCAACAACTGTACTTATTATTGTTTTTTCACTTCTAGAAAATCCTCCATTGGCAACATAAATTGTAGTACCTCTTTTTATTTCATTAATTATATAATCATTTATCTCATTACTTTTATCACTAATGATTATAACATTCAATCTTTCATTAAAACTTGCAATCATATTATCTATTACATATGCATTTATAATAAGACCTAATAAAGCATATAATCCAAGTTTTAAACCAAAACTAAATGTAGCAAATACTATAATAATAAAATCAGATAAAAGTAATGCCTTTCCTATGTTTAAATGAGTGAATTTATTGATTATCTTTGCTATAATATCAGTCCCTCCAGTAGAGGCATTTTGAGAAAAAATTATAGCCATTCCTATACCTTGTATAATTATTCCATAAATTAAATTTATTGTCAAATCATCTATTATAGGCGATTCTAACGGAGTAATTATTTCAAGTAGATATATAATTCCTGATAATAGAAAGCTTGAATATATGGTATATCCTCCAAAGTCTTTTCCAATTACTAAAAATGCCAATATAAAAAGAAAGATATTTACGATCCCCATTATTATGCCAATTGGAATAAATTTGAATATATTATTTATTACCATGGCAATTCCTATTGCACCACCTACAGCTAGATTTTCTGGCAATAAAAAATAATATAGCCCTAAAGCCATAATAAATACACCAAAATTAATCAGCATAAATTTTTTAAAATTAATCTTCATAGGCACTTCTCCACAATTGATTGTCCTTTAATGCCTCTATTAATGTATTGGCTATATTAGTAGGAGTATCTGACATATATATACCAGAATCCTTCATTGTTTTTATTTTTTCTTCCGCAGTACCTTTACCAGATGATATAATAGCTCCCGCATGCCCCATCCTCTTTCCAGTTGGCGCTGTTTTTCCACTAATAAAACCTACTACGGGTTTTCTCATGTTTTCTTTAATCCACAGAGCAGCTTTTTCTTCTGCATTTCCGCCTATTTCTCCAATCATAATTACTGCATCTGTATCTTCATCTTCATTGAAAGCCTTAAGTACATCTATAAAATCAGTTCCATTTACAGGATCTCCTCCAATTCCTACAGCAGTTGATTGTCCAATTCCTTTTTGAGATAATTGATGTACTGCCTCATAGGTCAAAGTCCCAGAACGTGATACAATCCCTATTCTTCCTTTTTTATGTATATATCCTGGCATAATCCCTATTTTACATTCTTCTGGTGTAATAATTCCTGGACAATTAGGACCAATTAATCTAGTTTTTTTGCCTTCCATATATCTTTTAACTATGAGCATATCCCTTATAGGAATATGTTCAGTAATACAAATAATCATATCTAATCCTGCATCTACACCTTCTAGAATTGCATCTGCTGCAAACTTAGCTGGAACATATATTATCGAAACATTTCCTCCAGTATTATCTACAGCCTCTTGCACAGTATTAAATACAGGTATACCTTCAACTTCAGTATTTCCTTTTCCTGGTGTTACTCCTCCAACTATATTAGTTCCATACTCAAGCATTAGTTTTGTATGATATGCAGCAGTATTACCTGTTATTCCTTGTACTATTAGTTTAGTGGATTTATTTACCCATATACTCATTATTTAGCCACCTTTCTATTTTATTAATTCTAATATTTTCTTAGCACCTTCATCCATATCTTTTACTGCAAATATATTTAGACTAGAGCTTTTTATTATTTCCATACCCAAGTCTGCATTAGTTCCTTCCAATCTAATTACTAAAGGAATATCCAATTTTAATTCTTTAGCTGCATTGACAATTCCTTTAGCTATAATGTCACATTTCATTATTCCACCAAATATATTGACAAAAATCCCTTTAACTCTATGGTCTAATAATATTATCTTAAATGCCTTGGTAACATTTTCTTCTGCAGCTCCTCCACCTACATCTAAAAAATTAGCTGGTTCCCCACCATGAAATTTTATTAAATCCATAGTAGCCATGGCTAAGCCTGCACCATTTACTACACATCCAATATTTCCATCTAAGGATATATAAGATAAACCATATTTTGATGCTTCTATTTCTTTTTCATCTTCTTCACTTAAATCTCTATAGTTGGATATATCTTGATTTCTAAATAAGCCATTTTCATCAAAGTTTATTTTTGCATCTAAAGCAATTAATTTTCTTTCTGTTGTTAATACCAATGGATTTATTTCGACCAAGGTACAATCTTTCTCCTTAAAAAGTCGATATAAATTCATCATAAACTTTACTCCATCGTTCATTACCTCTATTGGCAAATTAATATTAAAACATATTCTTCTGGCTTGAAATTCTGTTAAACCTATTAGGGAATCTATGATTTCTTTATAAATTTTATTAGGGTTTTTTAATGCTACTTCTTCAATTTCAGTTCCACCTTCTTCAGATGCCATAATAGTTACCCTTGACTTATCTCTATCTAGTACCAAGCCCAAATAATATTCTTTATAAATTTCACATCCTTCTTCTATTAGGACAGCTTTTACTTCCTTTCCTTCTTCTCCTGTTTGATGTGTTATTAATTTTTTACCTAATAGCTCTTTAGAATAATTTTTAACATCATCTATTGATTCAGCTATTTTAACTCCTCCAGCTTTTCCACGTCCACCAGCATGAATTTGAGCCTTTACAACTGCAATATCAGTTCTTATTCTCCAAGAAGCCTTTTCTGCATCTTCTGGATTATGTATAACTTCTCCATTAGGAACTGGAATCCCGTAGTTTCTTAATAACTCTTTTGCCTGATATTCATGTATATTCATTTTTATCCCCCCACTTTATTTTTCAAAAAAATAACTCAGCAAAAATTTGCTGAGTTATTACTATAATCTTACAAAACAAGTATTGCAAAACAAAAAAACCTTTCTACAATAGAAAGGATATTATTAATAGAGTAGAACAAGTCTTTAGTCTACTTTATAAATAACACCTCCTCATCCTCGTGAGCAATAAACAGCGTTTTTATCATTGGCAGGTCTCCTGACTAAAGAATAACAAACTTTACTCCTTCCCATACTTTAAAGTACAGTGGTATCTATAAAGTTCTATCTATCACAGTGGCGGGACCGTGTCGGAATTAAACCGAGCTTCCCTTTTAAATAATCTTATATAAGATTATACCAACGATTAAAATATTAAATTTTAAGAAAAATATATCATATTAAATACTAATTGTCAAATTATAGATTTTAATAGAACATCATTCAATATTATTTATAATATTGATATTAGTCTTTATAGAAAAAAATTACTATATAAGATAACTTTCTCTATTTTTTAATAGAGAAAGTTATCTTATTATATTTATTTTGCTAACTCATATAAGGCTTGAGCATATATTTTTGTAATCTTCATTAAATGTTCTATGGATATATATTCATCTCTTTGATGAACTACATCTGGTTGACCTGGAAACATTGGTCCAAATGCTACAGCATTTTCCATGGCTCTAGCATAAGTTCCACCACCAATAGTAATGGCATCACTATTTATATCTCCTGTTTGTTCCTTATACACTTTCATCAATGTTTCCACTAAAAAGCTATCCTTTGGAACATATAATGGCTTACTATCACTTCTGCCTTCAACTAACTCTAATTTTGTTCCTTTAATATTCTTCTTTATACCTTCATACACTTCCTTTGAGCTGCCTCTTATTGGATACCTAACATTTATAGTTAAGATTATCTTATTATCCTCTAGTTTAATAAGTCCTGGATTAAAATTTAATTTTCCTGACATATCATCTTCTAATCCACATCCAATTCCTTCACCATTATGTTTGAATCCTATTCTTTCATTGTAAATATTTATAAATTCACAAATATCACATTTACCTTCAAGTATATAACCTAAAAAGTCCATTAAATATGAAATAGCATTTTCTCCTTTTTCTGGAGTGCTTCCATGGACTGATATGCCTCTTGCTATTGCTTTTACTTGATTATTATCTATATTTATATCTATTGGATTATTTTTATCCTTTATATATTCCTTATATCTTTCATCAAAGTTATCTATATCCTCTACTTCTAAAGTAGCCTCTGCATAGTCTGGAACCATATTGGGAGCATTTCCACCTTTTAAATCTATAAGTTTGGTACTTCCACATATACTTAAATCTATTTTTTGCTCTAGATTAAATACTATAATTCCCTTTTCCCCGTATATAACAGGAAAATCTGCATCTGGTGTAAATGCCATAGTGGGAGCTTTTTCATGCTTGAAGTAATAATTCATACATCCCCAACCTGTTTCCTCATTTGTTCCAAGTATCAATCTAATCTTCCTATTGAGACTTATACCAGATTCTTTTAGAGCTCTCATAGCATAAAGTACAGCAACAGCAGGTCCTTTATCATCTACAGTACCTCTGCCATATATTTTCCCATCATGAATTTGTCCACCATAAGGAGGATAAGTCCAACCTGTACCTTCTGGTACAACATCAAGGTGAGCTAAAACTCCTACTGTCTCTTCTCCTTGTCCGAACTCTGCATATCCAGCATAGCCCTCTAAATCTTTAGTATCAAATCCTAGTTTTTCTGATAGTTCTAGACCATATTGAAGTGCTTTATAAGGTCCCTCCCCAAAGGGCATATTCTCTTTTGGTTCTTCTTCTACACTTTTAATTTTTACTATTTCCTGAGTTGATGCAATAATTTCTTCCTTATAACTATCAATTAAATTTATAAAATTCATTTTATGCTCTCCCCTTTCCTGCTTATGATCATTATACCTTTGTTATTATTTTCATTCAACTTTATTATTTTTCTTTTATATAAATCCAATTAAATGGTTACACTAACCTTAGAAAAATTAATAAGGTGGGGATATCTTGAAAAAGAAGAAAATAATATTTTTGTTTTTAGTATTAGGGTTAATTGCATCCTTTATACTTATTTACGATGGTTTTTTCCCAACTAAAAATTTTGCGTCATTTAAAGTTGGAGATAGACTATTAGTATGGTCAATTACTCTAATCCTATTTATTCTCTATACTCATACAGATAGTAAACCTCAATTAGTCCCCTCAGTTCTATCTATTGAAAAAGATGCAGGAAAAGAAAAAGATAAATCAGATGTATCTTTTAAAGATGTAGCAGGACTAGACGAAATAAAAGAGGAGTTACAAGAAACTATTGATTTTATCAACAATTTTATGAAGTATAGAAAAATGGGTGCTAAAATACCTAAAGGTATTTTATTCTATGGACCTCCTGGAACTGGAAAAACTTTATTGGCTAAGGCAGTTGCAGGAGAAACCAATTCAACTTTTCTTTATGCCTCTGGATCAGAGTTTGTTGAAAAATATGTAGGAGTAGGTGCAAAGAGAGTTAGAACTCTTTTTGAAAAGGCAAAAAAAGAAGCACCAGCTATTATCTTTATAGACGAGATAGATGCCATAGGTGCTAGAAGAAATTCAGAGTCCAATAATGAAAAGGATCAGACATTAAATCAACTTTTAGTTGAAATGGATGGATTTAATTCTAATGAGACTGTTATAGTAATTGGTGCAACCAATAGACTAGATTTATTAGATGAGGCTCTGCTTCGTCCCGGTAGGTTTGACAGACATATATTTGTAGGAAATCCAAATGTGAAAGCTAGGGAAGAAATCTTAGAGGTTCATACTAAAAATAAACCTTTAGACAAATCAATAGATATTAAGTCCATAGCAAAAAAAACTACAGGTTTGTCTGGTGCTCAATTAGCCAATATTGCCAATGAAGCAGCTATTATTGCTGTAAGAAAAAATAAAAACATTATATCCAGTCATGAGTTTGATGCAGCAATTGAA
The DNA here is from genome assembly GCF_009695605.1 of Tissierella pigra. Lineage (GTDB taxonomy): Bacteria > Bacillota > Clostridia > Tissierellales > Tissierellaceae > Tissierella > Tissierella pigra. The sequence goes on along the minus strand of NZ_VUNQ01000014.1, from coordinate 53,276 downwards.
CGAGTTCTTGCAGGGTTAGAAGTTAAAAATCCTAGTATTCTCAGAAAAGAAAAGGAAACTGTAGCAATACATGAGGCAGGTCATGCACTTGTGTCTAAATTATTAGCCACAGATATAGTACAAAAAATATCTATAGTTCCAAGAGGTCAGGCTTTAGGCTATGTACTTAAATTTCCAGATGAAGAAAGATACCTATTAACTAAATCAGAACTTCTCAATAAGATAACTTGTCTATTGGCAGGAAGAGCTGCAGAAGAACTGATATTTAGTGAAATAACCACAGGAGCTAAAGATGATTTAAATAAAGCAACAGATATTGCAAGAGAAATGGTATGTAGTTATGGAATGAGTAGTTTAGGTACCATGGCTTTAGATAATAATTTTATGAGATATAATTCTGATGTAATTAGAATTGAAGTAAAAAAAATTACAGACGAAAGATATAAGGAAGCAATTCAGCTTATAGAGGAAAATAAAGAATTACTTCAAAATATAGCAAATGTCTTACTTGAAAATGAAACCATTGATAATGATGAATTAGACAATATATTTGAGAATCATAGGAAATCTAAACTACCATGTGCCATAAATAGCAATTAAAAATAACTCCGACTTCTGATAACAGAAGTCGGAGTTATTTTCTATTTCTTTTCTTTTACTTCCTCTACTACTTGAGAGATAAATTCTTCAACTTTAATTTGACCTTTGTCTCCCTCATCTCTTTTTCTTACAGATACTAATTGTTCTTCTACTTCTTTTTCACCTACCACTAACATATAAGGTATCTGCTGTAATTGAGCTTCTCTTATTTTATATCCTATTTTTTCAGATCTATCATCAATTTCTACTCTAATTCCCTTATTTTCCATTGACTTTTTAACTTCATAAGCATAATCATTAAATTTATCTGATATAGGAAGAATTGTTGCCTGTATAGGAGCTAACCAAACTGGGAATTTACCTGCATAGTGTTCTATTAATATTCCCATAAATCTTTCCATACTTCCATATATAGTTCTATGAATCATTACTGGTCTTTTCTTTTCATTATCCTTATCTACATAAGTTAGGTCAAATCTTTCTGGCATTTGGAAATCTAACTGAATTGTACCACATTGCCAAGTTCTGCCTATGGCATCTTCTAATTGGAAGTCAATTTTTGGTCCATAGAATGCTCCATCACCTTCGTTTACAATATATTCTATATTCTTCTCTTTTAAAGCCTCTATAAGACCATTAGTTGCTATTTCCCATTGTTCTTCACTTCCCATTGAATTTTCTGGTCTAGTTGATAATTCTATATGATATTTAAATCCAAATATATTGTACATATAGTCAGCCAAATCTATTATATTTATTAATTCATCTTTAATTTGAGAAGGAAGTGTATATAGATGGGCATCATCTTGCACAAAAGACCTTACTCTCATTAATCCATGCAATGCACCTGATAATTCATGTCTATGAACTAATCCTAATTCACCTAATCTAAGAGGTAAATCTCTATAACTATACATCTTTGATTTATATGTCAATATGGATCCTGGGCAGTTCATAGGTTTAATAGCATAATCTTCTTTATCAATTTCTGTGAAATACATATTTTCTTTATAATGATCCCAGTGACCTGATTGGTGCCATAAGCCTTCATTTAATATAATAGGAGTTTTTATTTCTCCATAGCCTCTCTTAGTATGCTCATCTCTCCAAAAGTTTTCTAATATATTTCTTATGACCATTCCTTTTGGATGAAAGAATGGAAATCCTGGTCCTTCTTCATGAATACTAAATAAATCCAATTCTTTACCTAATCTTCTATGATCCCTTTTCTTTGCTTCTTCTAATCTATTTAAATGTTCTTCTAAGTCCTTTTTCTTTTCAAAAGTTGTTCCATAAATTCTTTGAAGCATTTTATTTTTCTCGTCTCCACGCCAATATGCTCCTGCAATACTTAAAAGCTTAATAGCCTTAACCTTCTTAGTATCATATAAATGAGGTCCTGCACAAAGATCAGTGAATTCTCCTAAAGTATAGAATGATATTTCTTCATCTTCTGGAAAATGTTCAATTAAATCTACTTTATATGCTTCTCCTTTTTCCTTAAAATACTCTAAGGCTTCATTTCTATCCATTACAAATCTTTCTAATATATGACCTTCTTTAACTATTCTAGCCATTTCATTTTCAATCTTTTCTAAATCCTCTGGAGTAAATCTATGTTCTGTATCAAAATCATAATAGAAACCACTATCTATAGCAGGTCCTATGGCAAATTTAACTCCTGGAAATAAATTTTGTACTGCTAAAGCCATTATATGAGCTGATGTATGCCAAAATATAGCTTTTCCTTCTTTATCTTCAAACTTAACTACTCTAAATGTTGAATCTTCATTTATAGTCTCCTGCATCCCTTTTGTTTCATTGTTTACCACTGCTCCAAGTGCTACTCTTGCTAGCCCTTCAGATATATCTTTAGTTATATCTAGTACAGATACTCCTTTGTCATATTCTCTAACTGCACCATCTGGTAATGTTATTTTTATCTTTTCCATTTCCATTCCTCCTAATCTATAATTGTCTAAATAATAATTCCAAATTAAAAATGTTATTTCACCTATGTCAATTATGTTTAATGTATTAAATAATAAAAAACCTTTCATACCTACATGTAAATAAATACATATAGGGACGAAAGGTTAAATTCGTGGTTCCACCCTAATTACTTCTCAATTTATATAACGCTAAAAAGCGGACATCCATTACGGATTCGGCTCAGGGGTAGTTTTCATATATCTTTATCTTGAGGAAACTTTCAGCCACGATTTCCTCTCTCTTAAAGCAAATAATATACTACTCTTCCCATCAATACCTATAATATTAATTTATGTTTTTAATATTCTAACATTATCAAATATATATGTCAAGCAATTATTTATATTATACCATTATATTTCTATTTTAAACTTTTGATTACCTCTTCTATGGAAATATTTTTTTGTTCCCCTGTTTTCATATCTCTAAAAGAATAACTATTGTTTTCAGCCTCTTCCTGTCCTATTACTATGACATAAGGAATATTTAACTTATCTGCATAGTTGAATATCTTACCGATCTTTCCACCATCTACATAAACTTGAGAATATATTCCAGCTTCTCTTAAAGCATTGGCAGCCTTTACTCCATTATCTATAAATCCATCCATTGGAATAATTAAAACTTTAGTTAAGGAATTATCCTCTGATTTAATGATTTTAGCTTCCATTAGCTGATAGAAAAGTCTAGTAAATCCTATGGATATACCCACTCCTGGTAATTTTTGCTTAGTATAGTGTGTGGCTAAATCATCATATCTACCACCAGAGCAAACAGAACCAATAGAAGGATATTCATCTAAGAAAGTCTCATAGACTGTACCAGTATAATAATCCAATCCTCTAGCAATTGTTAAATCTATTTTATAATTGTCCTTTGGTACTCCAAAAAGATTAATATACTTATTTACTTCAAATAGTTCTTCTAATCCCTCTTTGAATACTTCATTATCAATTCCTAGATTGTTTAATTCTTCTAATACTTCCTCATTTGATCCTTTTATATTTATAAATTCTTTTATTCTTTGAATAGCATTATCTGTAATATCTAAGGATTTTAATTCTTTTTCTACACCATCTATGCCTATTTTATCTAGTTTGTCTATGGCTCTAAGTACAAAGGTGGAATCTTCAATATCTATACTCTGGAAAAATCCTTTTAAAACTTTTCTATTATTAATCATTATAGTAAATGAATCAAATCCTAGATCTTTAAAAGTAGAATAAATAACAGAAGGAATTTCAGCATCATTTATTATATTAAGACTACCATTTCCTATAATATCTATATCACATTGATAAAATTCTCTAAATCTACCTTTTTGATTTCTTTCTCCCCTATATACCTTTCCTACGTGGTATCTTCTAAATGGAAAGCTTAACTCTGAATAGTGTTGAGCTACATATCTTGCTAAAGGTACAGTTAAATCGAATCTTAAAGACATATCTGTACTTCCTTTTTCAAATCTATAGATTTGTTTTTCCGTTTCTCCACCACCTTTAGCTAAAAGTACCTCTGTTTTTTCTATTACAGGAGTATCTATTGGAAGAAATCCAAACTTTTCATAATTTCTTCTAATTGTATCTAACATTTTATTAAATAAAATCTGATCTTCTGGTGTTAATTCCATAAATCCTGGTAAAATTGATGGCTTAACTATATCTTTACTCATAATATACCTCCATATGTATCTTTTATTATTATAATAACAGATAAAACTATTATTTCCAATTATTTTTAAAGAAAAAGAAGTTGATTAAATCAACTTCTTCACTTGCCTTTTTTAACTTTAGTCTTTATTTCACATTTTTCACATCCATGACAAAATTCTATTTTATCTCCAAATACTTTTGAGATTACTGAAATTAATTCCTCTTCTTCTCCTTCTTCAATATGAATCTTTATTTTTAAAGGAGAAATCACTATTAAGGAACTTACTAAAAGATCAGCTTTACTTATATCCTTATAAAATTCTTCTTCTGGTGTATACTCTAACAAACCGTTTTCTATTATATTATTGTCCTGATCCAGCAGAAAATAATCATTATTTTTAATTATTACATTAACTAACTCATATTTTGGTTCCTGTACATCTACAAAATATTTAAGCATATTCATAAACTCTTGATATTCCTTTTCCACTTCAAATTCTCCTATGGATTTTTCAATTGAAATATCAAGTATATATATATATCTTCGTAATCTAAAATTCATAAATCCATCTATTATTATATGGTTATTTTCAATTATATGGTTAAGAATTTCTTCATTAATTTTATTTTTTTCTTTTATATAATAATTTTGGTTCAATATAGTTGAATGAGCAGAGGCAAATATTATTTCTTTATCAGCAGAAGAATAGTTACCACATATTTTTAATACTCTATCTATAATTATAGGTTTAATATATATTTCCAAAATAATATCTTGAATTAAATTAGCTATCGCTCTATAAAAAGCAATATCTTCTATATTTCTTTTATTATTTAAAGTAAATTCAAATTCATACCTTTCTTGATAGTCTTCTTCTCTAATAGTTACTTTAGAATCGGAGAAATACCTATTTATTAGATTTTGTACTTCATCTTTTTTTAGATTTCCACCAATTTTTATAGCCTGCATTGTATCACTCCCTTCTTTTACTAGTATGTACTTAGAGAGTAGACATATACAATATAAAGACTTACTCTAATGGTAATTTAGAGTAATAATCGTACCAATATCTAGTAGTGTTTTTTGAGATAAAAAAATTAATTCTACTCTATTATCCAAAAAAAAATTAAAAATTTCCGTTTTATTAGGATGCTCATTTAAAGTACCAGATATAATAGATTTTTTATTGTATAAACTTCCATTTGTTCCACCTATGAAACCATAATTTTGATCTTTTAATATAATATTTCCTGGATTAACTAGTAAAATTTTATATCCTAAATCAGTTAATCTTTTATACATAGGATAATCGGAAGTTATTGCTGAATCTTCTCCAACTACAGCTAGGGAACATTTGCTATATCCTTGCTTTACATTTATAAACTCTATATTTTCTTTTTTTAAATAAAATTTCAAGACATTATCTGTGTATTTAAAATTATGAATTGCAATTCTTGAAAGTCTCCCTACATTATATGCAATATCGTCAGGATATTTACAACCCAAATATTTTTCTCCTTTAATTAATTTTATACCTGTACCTTTTAACTCTTCCTTATAATAGTCAAATACATTTGGAGCTATAACTAAAGTATTGTGATTCAATGGATGAATTACAATATCTGGATGATACGAAATACTCTCATGAACTTCATTACATTTTATAGTTTTTATTATTTTCAATCCCAATTTTTTTAAATTATTTTCAATTTCTTCATCTATTCTTCTATCTACAATGACTACATCAGCCATATATTTTGGAATAAAAGGATTCATATATTGTCCTCCTTAAATTTTCAAAGAAAAAAAATCTCTGAGATTTAGTCTCAGAGATAATCTGGAATCCTTATATGGATTTAAACTGAAAGAAAAACTTTGCAGTTCTATATAAACTCCAAATTTAATTCTCTAATATTTAATAGCAGTCTTAAATATAGTTAATTTCTTGTTCTCTATTTTACACCTTATTATTATATAATATTTTCTGCTTTTAATAAATATATTCAGAAAAAAGATTAGGATTAAGTTCTTAATCTAATAAACTTTTTAACACTTTAGGAAGGTTTCCTTTATTAATTTATATCTGAACGTAAATTCTACATAAATAAGAATTTATAAAATCATAAGATAGGTGTTTTTTTAACTCCACAATAAGAAATGCTAAAGATTTTTCTTTAATCAATGTGTTATATATAACAAATACTCCTTTCCATCAAGTGTAAAAATAACACACAAATAGGAAAGGAGTATTTAAATATAACTTTGTTACGGTCCTATAGGATGTGGCTTGTCTGGATCTTGCCAAGGTGGCTTAGGCTTGCTTCCACCACCCTCTTCTTCTCTTGCAGGTGGTCCTGGATTTGCATAACTAATCATAGGTGCAATTTGCATTAGAGCTACACAGCTAAGACAAAAAATTAAGAACATCTTCTTTAATTTACTACCCATATAATTATCCCCCTTTCATAAATATATTTTACCATAAAGTAAACTATAATTATTCAATAATCGTTCAACACTTTCTTGCAATTAAAAACAAAAAATACTATATAATCTTATTATAAATACATAATACTATAACACTATGGGTCTTTTAGTATTGGTTAGAGTGGCTTTTATATAAATAAACTTCATACTCAAAGAAAGTTTATTTATATAAAGTATTTTTGTTTAGAATAAAAATAGAACAGATTGGAAAATCCAATCTGTTCTAAATCTTATAAATATTATTTGGAGGCGGCACCCAGATTTGAACTGGGGAGTAAAGGTTTTGCAGACCTCTGCCTTACCACTTGGCTATGCCGCCAAATATAAAGCCCTAAGTACTTAGGGCTTTATAAAATATGGAGCGGAAAACGAGATTCGAACTCGCGACCCTCGCCTTGGCAAGGCGATGCTCTACCACTGAGCCATTTCCGCAAGAGATATTACCTTTACTATGATAGCATAGGTTCCTAAATAAGTCAATACTTTATTGAAACTTTTTTGTAAAATTTGGCTTTCTAGACTCTATACCATAAAATACTACATGGTGCCCGAAGCCGGAATCGAACCAGCGACACGTAGATTTTCAGTCTACTGCTCTACCGACTGAGCTATCCGGGCAAATTAAGCTAAATTATTAGCAGATGATACAGATACCTTCTGCCGAATATGTTCATCAAGGACTAAGCGAGGTACACAAAATCGAAAATCACGATTTTGGTCCCCTGCTTATACCGACTGAGCTATCCGGGCAAATTTGAAAGCAAAGCTTTCACTTTGCTAATCACAACAATACCAAGTATATATTAATTTCTATTATTTGTCAACTATTAGTTCTTCCAATTCTTCTTTTGAAAAATGATACTTTGTATTACAGAAGTGGCATACCATTTCTGCTTCTCCATCCTCATCTATAATGGCTCTTATTTCGTCTTTTCCTATACTAGTCAAAATCCTTTCAAGCCTTTCTATTGAGCAATCACAGGAGTATTTTATTTCTACTTTATCTAATACTTCCATCTCAAATCCTTCTAATAACTCATTCATTATATCTTCTGGCGATAATCCCTTATCTATTAAAGTTGATACTGGTTCCATTTTACTTAAGGTTTCTTCTATTTTAGTTATATCTTCATCGGACACATTAGGCAATAGTTGTATTATATATCCGCCTGCCGCTCTTACAGAAATATCTTTATCTACTAATACTCCTAAACCTACTGCTGAAGGCTGTTGTTCTGATATTGCATAATAGGCTGCTAAGTCTTCTGCTATTTCACCAGATACTAAATTAGATTGCCCTATATAGGGGTCTTTAAGACCTAAATCCATAATAGTTGTAATTGTACCATTATGACCTACAAGTTTACCTACATCTAATTTACCATCTATTTCTCTAGTTTGAACATCAGCATAAGGATTATCCACATATCCTTTAATTATACCTTGATTATTTGATACTATCATAATGGTTCCTAGTGGTCCATCTCCAGCTATCTTTAAAGTTAATCTATCCTGTTCATTCTTCATCATCACTCCCATCATAGCACCTGCAGTTAACGCTCTACCTAAAGCTGCAGTAGCCGTTGGAGAAGTATTGTGAGCAACTCTTGCATCCTCTACCATGTTCGTAGTAGCCGCTACAAATATTCTTATGTTTCCTTTTTTATCTATGCCTCTTATTAAATAATCCTTCATTCCAGTCCTCCTAAGTATATAATTATTTTATAGCAATAAAGTTTATTCTTTCAGTTTCTTTTCTTATTTTCTCAAACCCAAAAGCTTCAAAAGAATCTATGGTTTTAAATCCAGCTTCTTTAAGTAATTCTATTATTTCATCTTCCTTATAGGCCTTTTCCTTATGTTCTTCATCAAATCTTTCAAAACACTCCCCATCATTACTACAGAAAAAAGTTAAATAAAATTCACAGATTTCTTCACTGTCATCATAGTAGTTTTGCCAAGAATAAAATACATCTTCTCTATCTTCTATAAAAGTATTATTCCCTATTATATGTTTCAACTTATAATGAGAGTTAATATCAAATATAAATATACCATTATCTTCTAAATGATTCCATACATTTCTAAAGACTTTCAGTAAATCTTCTTTTTCTGTTATGTAATTTATACTATCGCATATGGATATAATTGAATCAAAAGACTCATTTAAATTAAAATTAATCATGTTCTGATTCATCAATCTTACGTTTTTAAATTTTCTAAGTTTATCATAAGCTCTAGATAGCATGTCTGAGGATAAATCAAAACAGGTTAATCTATACCCTCGCTTTGCAAGATAATATGAAAGATTTCCAGTTCCACAAGCCATTTCAAGAATTTTTTTTGGTTCTCTATTATATTTTTTAAATATTTTTTCTATGTAATTAAACCAATCTTCATAATTAAAATCTATCATTAATTCATCATAGATATTAGCAAATCTATTATAAATATCCATTTTCGTCCCCCTTTTTGTTATTTATTCTTTCTTTTCTTCAGTAGTTTTGTTCATTTCTCTTTTTCTAACAGTAATTAAGCCACCTATTCTGCCTGATTCTTTAGCAGTTAATCCTCCCCAGCCTACATCATTTATCTTATCTGTTAGTCCTAGTTCTTCTGCTATTTCATACTTTAATTTATCCTCTAGAGTTTCTATCTTTTTCTTTTTTTCTCTTTTCTTCTTCATATTTATCCCTCCTAAACTTATTATTAGGAAGAACCCCTTCTTTTATTCCTAAAGGATAAAAATTAAATAACAATTCACCTACAGAGTAATTTCTGTAGGTGAATTGTTTAATCAAAAGTAAATATATATGGGATATTTCTATAATGGTCTCCGTAATTAAGTCCATATCCTACTATAAAAACATCTGGTATACTAAAACCTACAAAGTCAGGTTCTAAGTCTACCTTTCTTCTACTAGGTTTATCTAACATTACACAAATCTTTACTGAGTTTGGATTTTTTAGACCTAAAGTTTCCTTTACTTTCTTTAGTGTATATCCAGAGTCAATAATATCATCTACGATTAAAACATCTTTCCCCTCTACATCCGCTCTTATATCATGTACAATTTCCACATTGCCTGAGGATACCTCATTATGTCCATAACTTGCAGTTGTCATGAAATCAACTTCAACAGGTATGGATATTTCCCTGACTAAATCTGAAGCAAAAATAAAACTACCTCTAAGTAATGATACCACTATTAAATTTTTATTATTATATTCTTTAGATATGATTTCTCCTAATTCTTTAACACGAGTAGCTATACTTTCTCTACTATAAAGGGTTCTTTCTCTTTTGTTGCCTTCCAAATTATTCTCTCCTTTCTCCTAAGTTAATATAGTTTGAACTTCTTAATAGAATTTTTCTTATATCCCTAATTTCCCTTAATATAAGATTAAGTGTATATTGAAGACTTACTAATATTATCAATATTATAGCACTAAATATGAATTTTGTATCCATAAATTATCTTATCCTTTCAGTTTGTACCTTAAGCTTCTTCTTCACATAGTTCCAATCTATTATTATCATTTTCAACATACTCTAGCTTTGACACAGATACTTCAAATGCGATCCTTCTTTCCAATTCTCCATTAGGAAGTTTCTTCTGATATTCCCTGCTTTGAATTCTCCCCCAAAGTTTAATATGATCTCCTACTAACATCTTTTCACAAAATCTTGCATTTCTTCCCCAAGCAATAGATGGTATATAGTCAGACTTATTATATGATCTGTTTACTGCTATTAAAACATCTGTTATCTCTCTTCCAAAAGGAGTAGTTCTATAGATTGGCTTCTTACATATATACCCATCTAAATAAATTTCATTGGGTTTTCTCAATGCCTCTTCCAATTCTTCTTCCTCTGGTATATAGATTTCTTTTGTAAATATGGTTAATACTAACCTATTGCTATTGTCAATATATCTGTTATAAGACCTTAATTGTCCTTCTATTATAACATATTGTCCAATAGATAAGTCTATATCTACCATAAGTCTTTCTGAAACCGTTATTGGAAGAATGTCTACAGAATCACTTAATCTAGGTACTTCAATATCTAGATTATAAAATCCTTCTCCATACATCTCATGACTAAAACTCTTGTCGCTTGCCACTTTCCCAACTAATCTTACAATATTTGTTTCTACAGTCTTATCAATCATTACTAATGTCCCCCTCTATTCCTATGTTTTTTAAATCTATATCTAATATATTCCAGTAGATAAAACAATATGAATAAAAAATAATAGATATATCAAATTTATCATTTGTATATATCTATTATTAGACATAGATTTAAAAAATCCTTCTTTTTTTATAATTTTTGTTAAAAAAAACTCAAATTTATTTAAATTCCTTTTATTTTATACTTTTGTTAATATAAAATCTGGTAAAATCCTTTAGAGAAAATATATCTATATCCATTAACAAACTAGTAGTAATAGTTGCTATAACACCATATATATCAAGTTTATCTCTAGAATTAATCTTTATAGGCAATTCATAGGGTTCTATTATATTTCCATTTATGGTTTTGATTTCCCTTTGAAAGCATATATTCCCTTCTATTATATCGTCAATATTATAACTAGAAATATTTATACTTGCCTTATTATTGAAACCATAACTTATAATTATTGACTTTAGGTTATTTTCTAGTAAACGATTCCAGTTTTCTTCATCACAGTTTACAATTATATATTCTGAATTATTGAATATATTTTTAGTATTATGATCTTCATAACTCTTTGTGTTTAGAAATGTATGAATAATTATATTAAATTTAATATCCATATTTCTTATGGAAGATATTAGTTCCTCTTTTATATCTAATAAAAGAATATTACTATATCCTTTATTTAATATTATTATATTTTCAGAACTATTTGTATATAAAGTTTTATATTGAAATTTACTAAGGATTTCTTTTAGTAGTTGAAAGCTTATTCTATTTTTTATCTCTTCTATTACTCCAATTACTATTATCTTTTGCTCTTTCATATATCTCCCTCAATCATCCTTTATTTTTGTAAAATCTGTCTTCCCGTATTATCCATTATAAAATTTTCTTTATATATTAATTCGGAAATAGGAACAATTTCATAGCCGTCTTCTTGTAACCTTTCTATGACTAAAGGCAAATATTCTTTTATATACTTTGCATTATTATGAAACAATACAATAGAACCATTTCTTACATTTCTAGTTACTCTGTCTACTACTGGCTGAACTCCAAATTCTTTCCAGTCTAGGGAATCTACATCCCATTGAATGGTATAGTATCCATTTTTTCTAGCCGTCTGTATTACTAAATCATTATAATCTCCAAATGGTGGTCTAAATAAAGTAGGTTTTTTTCCTGTCAAATCTTCTATTTTTTTCCCTACGGTATTTAATTCTTCTGCTATCTTTTCTTCACTTAATTGACTCATGTTAGGATGAGTTGTTGAATGATTTTCAACATCATGACCCCTTTTTGCAATTTCTTTTACATGCTCTGGAAACTTTTCAACCCAAAAATCAACTAAAAAAAACGTACTCTTTATTTTATATTTGTCTAGTGTATCCAATATTTCATTAGTATATTCATCACCCCACCGAGATATAATCTTTATACATATTTATATCATCCATAAATGGGTTTTTATGCTTGAAGTTGATATATATGCTCAACTCTCCTTCTTCATCTTCTGATACATCTATTCTATCTATTAATTCGTTAATTATTGTTCTATCTAATTCTTTTATATTCACATACTTTTCAAATACACTTGACCAATCATTATGTTGTGTAATTATTGATTGAAGTTCTTCTCTTTCTTTTCTCAATTGTTCTATTTTTTTTGATAGTTCTTCCTTTTCTTTCCTGTAATCATCTAACATCTTATTATATATATCATCATCAATTTTTCCCAAAAGAAAGTTCTCAACTAATTTTTTCTGCAAGGTTTCAACCTCATTAAATCTTTTTTGCTCCACTGATAGTCTTATATTAGTATTATCTCTCTTTGATTTTGTATTCATTACTTTATCATAATCTGATTTCAACCTTTTTACTTCTACATACAACCTAGATATACTTTGAATTTCTTCTAATACTATCTCTAATACATCATCTAGTCTTATTTTATGTGGAGTACACGCTTCTCCACCATAAACTATATATGTGTTGCAATTAAAAGTTTTGCTATCATTTCTATATCTCATAGCCCGACCACAATCCCTACAGTACATTAAACCTGCTAAAATATGTTTTTTCTTACCCCCACCAGTAGGTTTTGTATATATGTTTTTAGACATCATATCTTGCACTAAATTAAATTTACTTTGTGGTATAATGGCTTCATGAGTATTTAAAACTCTTATTTGTTTATCTTCTGGTATATCAACTCTTTTATTTGTCTTATAGCTTAATGAAGTAGTTTTTTTCTGAACCATATGACCCGCATATACCTCATTTTTTAATATTGTCCTAACAGTATGATAACTCCATTGTGATTTCTTTATTTTTTCTCTATTGTAATTGAATATTTCTTTATATTCGGCAGGACAAGGAATATTTTTTTCATTTAATGTCTTAGCTATCTTTACATATCCATATCCATCTAAATATAAGTCATATATCTTCACTATAATATCTCTAACATTTTCATCTACTAATAAATGATGTTTATCCTCTGGATCTTTAATATACCCGTATGGAGAGTGTGAACCAATAAATTTACCTTGTAACCTTAAAGAATCTTGAGCTAATCTAACATTATTACTAATATCTTCTGAATACCATTCGTTTACAAGTCCATTAATTTGGCTAGATTTTTTAGTTGTTCTATCCATATTGTCTAGTTTGTCTATTATACCGATGCATCTAACATTTCTTTCTATTAGATATTTATTTAGAAATATATCTACTTCCGCATTATCTCTACTAATCCTACTTTGATTCTTAACTAATATGACATTGATATATCCATCTTCTATATCTCTAATAAGTCTTTGAAAATTTGGTCTTTCCATATTTAAACCTGTGTAACCGTCATCAATGTAAATATCGTATATGTTCCAGTTTTGCTCATTTGCATATCTAGTTAAAGCATCTTTTTGATTTTCTATAGAATCACTAGCTTCAGAGTCACCATCTTCTTTTGATAATCTACAATATAAAGCTACATTTAAAATTTTATCTTTCATTAATTTCATCTCCTTTTTATGCTCCATCATTGGCATTATACTTATACATATAATTTACTATATAATAAACCTTTATTCAACAAAAAAATAGAGAGAAAATTAATCTCTTAATTTCTCTCTTAAAATTCTAATCCAACAATCAGTAATATCATCGCCACTCTCATTAAATGTAGCTTTTACTTTTATCCCATTTTTATGTTTATATCCATTTGTTAATCGGTTATGTAAATCAATCTTTTCTATTAGTTCCTTTTCAACTTCTTCATCAACTGTAACCATGTCCATATTTTCTTTATTCATAAAATCCCCCTTTGTAATTTATATGACTTTTCCCTTTTTTATATGTACACAACAAAAAACACTTCAGAAATTAATCTAAAGTGCTAAAATTAACTTAAAATATGTAATTAAAATCCTATGTAGAAGGCGATTTAAGACACGATAATTTGGTTAAAAAGAGTAGCCATAGTTTAGTATTCAGAAAAAATTATCGCCCCGATTTACCCCCATTATTTGAAGTTTTCACTTTTTGTCATTTTTTCAACCTCTACACCCATTGAAAACACTATGGTACAGAAACAGAAAAAAGGGTAAAATACGTCGAGATTGTACCCTACCCTTTGTGTTTTTTCATCAAAACTCAAGGTGCGATTATCGCGTCTTGAACCTCCATGAGTATTTCCACACAATTCTACATACTGCACTGCTACCTTCCTCTGCTTATTTGGGAGTGAGTTTGCGTTCTATTTCAAGCATACGGCTCAAATCCCTCTTAGATACTCCTAAACTTGTAGCAATTTCTTCTAAAGTTAAAGAAGAGTTGCCATTATGTCCACTCTTTAAATCTTGTCTCTCACCATGCTTCAGTCCACATAACTCCACGTACTGAACCGCCACCTTCTTCTTGGGTCACAATTGGGCGATAATCGCCTAATTGAGGATTGCACTACCTTGTCTTACACCACACAACTCCACATACTGAACCGCTACCTTCAGATTGAAGGTCACAAATTATCTATTCTCATTTCCGACTATCTACCCATTATATTTATAGATTTTTCAATGGCAATTTCATTTGTATCTGCATCGGTTACGATTAAATTTGCAACATACTTTCCTACTATACTTGCTACACTTACTTTACATGAGTTATTGGTTGCCTCTGATAGAGTTGCCTTGGTACTACTCAATTCAAAGGTAAAGTTACCATTAACCTCAACATCATCAACAAACTTCTTGATTGTGTACTTCTGCCATGAATTGAAATAAATTTGGTAAGGAGTATCATCTTGATATTGTAAAATTGGTGTAACCTCATATCTTGCAACTGTTGGCTCTGGTTCAGGTTCTGGCTCAACTGGATTATCTTTAATTAAATCTGCATTAGCTATCTCATTCTCAATATCATCTAAATGACTAGTTGAGTCGCTATCACAGAATAATATAATCAATCCTAATTTAGTTTTATCTACTCCTACCACTTTCCACGCATCACCTAGTTTTATAAATCTCATAGTCTTAATAATCTTATTTGAAATATCACTTGCTTTGAGAGTTACTATTATTTTATCTGATGATACATCTATTATTTTGTTTTCAATAATATCAAAAGTTTGTCCTTCTATAATGGAAGGAAAAATTTCAACCTTACCATCAATAACTATTTTTATAGTAAAATCAGCTTGTCTTATTCTAGCACGATAATTATATTGATTCTCTTTTCTATTCTCTATATTTCTATCAATTTGACTTACTACTATATATGTAATTCCTGCATATTCAACTAAATCACCAGTTTTTATTGGATACTTAGTTATTATATATTTATCTGCAAAGAAAGATAAAACTTCACTTGAATCTTCTAAAATTGCAGATGTGTTGGTATTGTTTATCTTTACATTCTCGCTATTCTGCCATTGTATATTCAAGTTTTCACCTCCAAATTAAAAAGGGCTACTATAAAAGTAACCCTAAATCTTTCCAACACGATTAGGGAATATTCCTGATTTATTTAATTCTACTACTAATCTTTCATTGGATTTACCCATTGCATTATCAATCATCTTTTTCACTTCTGGCAATATGTTTCTGTCAAGATTACCTTCAACTTTTAAAGTAACACCTTCCTGTTGTATATTTATAACATTACCACCTAATCCACTTCCACCATTATAAGGATTATATTTTGCAGGAATTACTGCCTCGCCTTTATGTAGAAAAGCTAATTGGTCACTAGGTACAAATGGAGTTCCAACTGCATAGCTAGGTAATCCTTTATAATTAGGAGTAGACTTCTTTGAAGAAGATGATGAACTGCTTGTACTCATTTCACTTTCTGACTTTCTCCAAAATGCTAATTTATCTGCAATCCAATCAACTTTGTCACTTACCCATGAACTAATATTTGACCACACACCTTTTAAACCATCCCAAAGACTTGAAAATATCTCTGCTCCTGCATTATAAAATGACCTTCCAAAATTGGATATAGTTCTAGCTACTCCACTAAATGAATTATCAATCCATCTAGTAATACTATCCCACACATTCTTAAAAGCGTTCCAGATACCTTCCATAATAGCTCTTGCTATATTTGTTAATGTCGATATAGCTGCATTCATAATATTTTTAACAAAATTTATAGAACCTTCAAAAATACTTTTAATCATTTTCCATAAACCATCGGTGATTTGACCTATAGCTTTACCCATACCATCCCAATCACCTTTAAAGACAGATATAAAAAGATTTAATATACCTTTAATAGTATCTAATGCACCTTTAAATACTCCTGAAACAGTATCCCATACTATTTTAATATAATTCATTATGTATTCACCGTAAGCATCCCAATAAATCTTAAATGCTTCAATAAAGAGATTTACAGTTTCAACAATTGCATCAAAGATGGTTTTTATAGTCTCCCATACACTAGTAAATAATGCTTCATTATCACTAACGAATTGCTTTATATTTTCTACAAGCCAATCTACCACACCCACAAATACTGTTATTACCTCTCCCGCAATTCTGAATGTAGCTTCGATAATATTTTGTATCGTTGGCATAGCTTCTAATATGTAATCTGTTGCTCTAGCAACGGCAGGGGCTAATGTTTCACCTAAGTCAAGTATTAATCCTGACATACCAACTTTAATCTTTTCTATGCTTCTACCTATGCCTTGATCCATTGTTGCATAAGCTTGCTCTGTAGCACCTGCACTATTTTGCATTTCTTTTAAATTTTCTGTAAACATTTCTGTTGCTCCACCTGTTAATAATAAAGCACCTTGTCCTGCTTGTATGGAACTAAATAGATCATTTATACCTACATTGCTATCATTAGCATATTGTTCAAGTATCTTTAATGCATCTTGAACATTGTTACCACTTGCAATAAATTCTTTGAAGGATTTTCCTGCTAATTGTTGAAATAAATCTGCCGTTTGTCCTCCCGCTTTAGATAGTTCAACTAGCATTTGTCTTAATTGAACGGTTGATGTAGAGGTACTATTACCTTGAGAAGTCATTGTTGCTAATGCTCCACCAACATCTTCAAAACTTACACCTAAGCTAGATGCTATAGGGGTAACTTGAGATAATGAACCCGCTAATTCTTCCATACTTGCTTTACCAAAGTTTACTACTTGGAATAATATATCAGATACTTTTCCTGCTTCTGTAGCTTCCATTTGATACGAATTCAATACAGTTGTTAGCCCGTCTACTACTGTTCCAGTATCTACTATACCTGCTATAGCCGCCTTACTTGCTACCTCCATAAAATTGAATACATTATCTTCGGGTACTCCTGAGCCTATTGCATCATATAAACCTGGTATTATTTCATTAGGCAATATTCCCATTTCTTTAGCTAGACTCTTTACTTGGCTTTCCATTTGTGACATTGCTTCTTCCGACATATCAGGTAATAATGTATAAACAGTGTTCATTTGATTTTCAAACTCAACAAAACTATCTATACCTTTTTTAATGGTTACACCTATACCTGCAACTACACCTGTAATCATTCCTGCAATTGCAACCTTTGACCAATTAACCATACCGCCTATTTTACCTTTAAGTAATCCATCTGCACTGTCTAATCCTTTATTAAGTCCCGATTGGTCTAATTCAATCTTGGCGATATAACTTGCTAAATCTATCTTTGCCATTTTCTCACATCCTTTTACTTAAAACTTAAAAAAAAAGGAAGTAGAAATTAATCTACTCCCTTCGCTTGATAACCGTTTAATTGTCTTAACCTTCCTAAATCTGGTTCTGTTTGATGTATTGCACTTTCTTTATATAATGCATCTCTTCCTTCTTGTGTTTCTTCCATTTGCAACACCCATAATTGTTTTAGATAACCTAAAAATATTGCATATGGTAACTGTAGGATTTCATTAAATCCCATAGAGGTTTTGGTGCTTATATATACAATTTGTCTCATCATTTCAAATTCTGATTCTTTATATCTCCCACTACTATTTGTTCCAGTTCCATTTTGAACTCTGGGGATTATAAATTTTCATCATTCTGAATCTCATTAATATGTTTCATCATTTCTTCCATGATAACTCTTAAGAATCTAATATCACATAAATTTTCTTGTATATACTTCAGATTTATATTCTTAGATTTATCTAATTGTAATATAGTTAAAACTATACTCTGTAATCCTTTTAATTGTGCTTCAAATCCATCTGCCTTTTGTAACTCTTCTTGTTGCTTGTACATTTTTAAAACAAAATCGGTATTTACTTCCCCAGGAATTCTAAACTCTTCTTTATTAGGTAATGTAAAAATTAACGGTTCTTGAACCAATACACTTAAATCAACTATTTTCGCCATTTTATCTATTCCACCTTTATATTATTATTTTTTAACTTAGTCGACTAAACTAAAAAGGGCTAATAAATAGCCCATACTATACTTCTTCTACTGGATAAGTTTCAATTATTTCTACTAAGTTTCCATTGTTATCTGACAATGCAGTAAATTCATAATTAGTAACTAAAGGATTTTCATTATCGAATGTAAATTGGAATCCATTTGTTGCTTGAGCTTTATAAATATTAACTGTTAAAGTACCGCTACCATCTTTCTTTGTATGTACAAATCTTAGATAGTTTATTGGTAATGAACCTTTTCCACCAATTTTAATCGTTTTCTTTCCTGTTGCTTTATCATCAGTAACTACTGCAGGAGCTAATGTTGCTAAATTGTCTAATATAAATGTCATAATTCCACAATTGAATTTCACCTCTTCTTCACTAACAAAAGATGCAATAGTACCTCTATTTGCAGATTTTATTGTTTTAATTGTTGGATTATATTGTAATGTTGCACCACTTTCAATTGCTCCGACATTCTTTAGTGCAGTTGTAATATCTTCTTCTTTTGCAGTTTCTGGATTTAATACTTTCCCTAAATATAATTCTCCACTCAATTTTGTTATCCATAAGGCTTTTTATCCCTATGTTCTTACACTTTACCATTGTGTAAGTTCGGCGTACATTTTCAACTACTTGAGTTGTCGGACACTCTTGGAAGGATTATATTTATTCACCTTCTACGCTCTACGATGCTTTATAGCCATACGCAATCTATAAAGTTATCTCGGTATTATCCTATGAAAATTGGAGGACTTCACCGATATTGCCCGATGATAATCTAATATGTCACCATACTAGACGGCAATGAATTTACCTAATATAATAGGATCACTTTCTTGATAATGTAATGTCATATTAATCACTCTCTTTCTTTTAATTTATTTTCTTGCAATAAAATAGACTACCGATAAGTAGTCATTTTCTGGTGTTCTTATAGTTCCTCCACCATTTAATACTTGAATATTTCTTATATATGTATCATCATTTTTAATAATCTTTTCTCCTCTAGGGTCATTCAGATAAGATATTAACTCTTTCTCTATATCTTTCACCACTTGTGGAGTAGGGCTTACTATATGAAAGGTTAATTGATATTCTTCAATATATCTTCCACTTAGCAATTTATCTTTAATTACTATATAAGTTTTATCTTCTCTCTTTTCGGGCTTATCTATATAGAATATACTATCATTTTTATCTAACATAGATTTTAATTTAGTATTATTTAACAGATGTTGCCTTAATAATTTAATCATTTGACAACACCTCTCTTATCTTTCTTCTAATCTGTTCTAAATTGGAATCAACCGTACTTTCTAAATACGGGACTCTTTGATCTACAATATAGGCATACTCAATTCCATAAGAACCGACTTCTGTTTCTATTATGTCACCTTTATCCTCTGTTTTATTGGTGATTGACCTACGCAATGCACCTGTGTCAACTGGAGTTACTAACTTAACTTGAGCTTCTAATTCAAAACCTACTTCCCTCATAGCTCTTAACACCTTTTCGTGCATTTGCTTTTTAGCTTCTTCAATGGTTATTCCTTTAGTCATTATGTCACCTTCTTATCATCGAGTAACAGAATTAAATAATCATCCCAGTCCTTGATTTCAACTATATAATATATATTATTTTTATAGCTTACCTGAGTGCCTAGTTTTAATAATTCTTCGGGGTCACAAAATACTTTATATTTAGCGTCTTTATCATAGCTAAAGTCCCTATAATTCATTTTTTGAGTATGAGGTTGAACATCACATTGAATAGTTTTAATTACTTCACTTTGACCCTCAACCAATAATCCGTAATCATCCATATAACTATTATCACTTAAAATAGATATTTCTTTATCATAGAACATTTAAAACACCCCTGTCACGCATTGATATCACAGTGTAATACGAAATATCAAGTTTCTCTGATAATTCTTTTAGTGTAAACTTCTGACCTTTATACTCTGTTATCACATTGGTTCTACGGTTATTTGCTTGTTGTTTAGTTGTCGTCCATCTACAATTACTAGGTTCATAATTACCATTGTTGTCAACTCTATCAATACTTAAACCTTCTTCATACCCATTTTCTATAGCCCAATTATAAAAAGGAATGAAATCTTCCCATTCTTTGCAATATGAAATTCCTCTTCCACCGTAATCTACATAATCTGATGAATTCTTATTTCTACATCTGTTCTTCATTCCTCCCCATACATTGTATAGTCTTGTATTTTTCATACCATGAATTGGTTTGAATTGAGTTTCTTTATTTAAACAACCACATGATTTAGTATGCCCACATGTTAAAGCATCAGTACGAATAGATTTGATATTCCCACAATCACACTCGCATATCCAATAATTTCTTCCTTTGTTTTTTTTAGTATCTTTCTCCTTAACAGTTAATCTTCCGAACTTTTTACCAGTTAAATCTTTTTTTATTTTCACCAACCCCTTTTATCCTATAATTTGCACTCTTGGCATTGGCAAACTCTGAATTATTTCTTTTGGAATTCCACGCTCAAAGGTTTGTGACCTACTACCTTGCGATTGTTGAATCACTCCCGCATTATTTCTATTTTGATAATAATAAACTGCTAAATCTACAATTTGAGTTTGAAATTTAGCTTCATTTAAGGCAAACTCTTCATCTGACCAACACAAATAAGATTGAATAGATTTTTTAGCTTTAGACAAATGATGATTTAATACAGTATCTTTACTTGTATCTGTAATATTTAATAAACCTTTTAATAACTCTAACATTTATTTATCCCCTCCTATATATAGAATAAGAGGGGAATTTAATCCCCTCAACTATTTTGATTATGCCAATGTTACATCATAGAAAAGAACTGCAATAGCATCTTCTCTTAACACAACGGAATCATATACACAAAGTCCTCTAACTCCATCTGCAAATGCACTTTGTAATCTCATTGCCTCAAGATTATCAATCGCCTTACCATATCCCATAGCAGATTTATGTAATGCAACAACTTTACCTGCTCCCACTTCTTCAGATACTATTACAGTAAATCCGTTTATCTTAGCATTTGCAACAATACCATTTGCTAAAACTTCTGGATTTCTAGTAAATCTATCATCTTTTTGAAGTAAGTTTAGGTAGTCATTATTAACAACAACAAATCTATCAGTTGCAGGAACTTTAGCTTTTCCTAGTAAAGTACCTAGATCAACTATATAGTCATATGCTTCTGTAACCTTTGCAATAGTTTTCTTAGTAGTAGCACTTCCTACCTTATGAGCTGCCTTAACTCCCGCTACTGCTTTTGCTAATACTGCACTGTCAATAGTTTCTGCTAAAACATCTGAATGTTCTTTAACAGTTGCATCAATTAATTCTCCTGCTAAACCTATTTTATCTACATCATCAACGCTAAAAGCAAAATATTTCTTTTGAGCCATTAACATTTCGATTGGTGTAGTTGTTATTTCATCCCATGCAATAGTACCTGCGTAATCTTTAACACTTCCCGCACCTACTCTGTTAAATATAATCTTTGCTCCCTGAACATCAACAGGTTTAGTAGTAATAACATCTGCTATACTCACACTGTGAAAATTCGCTAATAATCTTGCTTCCCATATATTTTTTCTAAAAGTTGTAATTGCCATAAAATATCACTCTCTTTCTAGTTTTTTAGTTAGTAATTTGTTTAATGTCTAAATTCCGAAACGACTATTTTGCTACCTTGTCCCAAATCTTATTAATTTCTTCTATACTCATATTCTCCATATCTGCTAAAGATAATTTACCTTCTACTTGAGTAGTCGGTGGAGCATAAGCATCCTTCTTTAATCTTTCTTGAACTACTTTCTCCACTGCCTTATTTACAATTTCAATTAACTTATCAGAATTAGATTTAATTTCTTCTTCATCAGTACCACCAACAAAGTCTAAAAGTTCTATATTATAGCCCTTTTCTTTGAAGTAATCCAATTTCGATAGTTTTAACTCATATTGTTTTAGTTGATTTTCTCTTTCTAATAACTCTCTTTCCTTCTCTTGTTGAAGCTCTTCTTGTGTCATACTTGCTTTTTTTCTCTCTGCTTCGAGTTGTGCTTGATACTCTTTTTCTTTTTTAGTTAATGCACCAGTAACCCTCTTATCTGCATATGATTCCATATGTTTAATAAATTCTGGATTATTAAGAATTGATTGAATATCAAACTCCTTTTCAGATGCTTGAGTTTCCTCTGTTTGAGTTTCCTCAACCTCTGTATTTTCTGCAAATAATTGTAAATTTAATTTTTCCATTTTCACATTCTCCTTTTCTAGTTCTATACTTACACCCTTTTCAGTTTGCATGATATAGCCCTAATATGTATTATTTTTTTATATAGAAAAAGACACCTTGATTTCTTTATCAAGATGCCTTAATCAACTAATATTATTTTGTTCAGCCCAATCCTCATATTTTGTATATGGGATATTTTCTTTTGTAATATTATCTCTTCTAGTTCGTGGATTCCAGTCTCCACTAACTATTGGAACATAACATGACCTGCACATTATATGAGTATCTTCGGGTATTTTAGGATAATTATCAGTAAGTTTATATCTATTCCCATCCAGTCCTTGACAAGTTTCAGATATTCTATCATCTAAAGTAGCTACAAACATTAATTCTTGTACAACCCCACTATCATGATATATCTGGTCTTGAGCTTGAGAAACTACTCTTGATAATTCATTTCTTACTAGTCTATGGGCTTCAAAACTTGATGTTCCAAAGGCATTCTTAACTTCTTTACTTAATTTTTGTATAGAAGTTCCATCAGTAATTCCTTTACCAATAATGTCATATAACTTACTGTATAGATTATTCGTATTCTTCCAAATTCTATCTGAATAAGTCATTCCCTCAAAATTAGCCCTCAAAACTGACTCAATAAACTCTGGTCTAAGTAGCTTGTAATTAATACCTACACTAGAACCATTGTTAATTATATGAGCTGTTTTATAATATCCATCTACATATGACCTAAGCAATGCTTCATCAGTTATATTTGTAGTTTTCTTGATTAATTCCCTACTCATATTAATTATATTTTTTTCCATTTCCCTCAATATATTGAATCTATCTAGACTATTTATAACTAGCTTTCCTTCACTATCTGCATACTTCATATAGATAGAACCAATATCACGCCTTACTCTTTCAAGATGTTTTTTCTGTTCTAGTAATATTCTTTTAATATCTTTATTAGTTTCCTTCTCAATTGCTATTCTCAACTTTAATATTTCTTTCTCTAATTGTTTGAACATCTTAATCACCTAAATTATATTTATCTGCTAAATCATCTGTTATTTTTTCTAAGTCTAACATTTCTGCTTCTTGTTCTTTCCTTCTCTTTTCTAATTCAAGAGTAGGATTAGCAATAAATGGAAGTTGAGCTAATAATGTTTCATCTGATGCAGTACCTTTTAACTTAGTTACCATATCCGCTAAACCTGCTAAATCGGTCGGTAAATTTCTGGTAAATTGAACAGATATATCTTTATAATTGTATTCTTTACCTTCTCTAACTTTAATATATTCAAAGAAATTTCTTAGCCTTTGCTTAATTACATTTTCCATAATTGCTTCTCTAAGTGCTATTCTGTTTTCTAAGTTTAATAATTTATTCTTTAATGCTAGTCCAGATGTATTACTTGCCCAATTTTCATTGAAGTTTACTTGGTCAGATAAATCATATATCTTTTTCTCGAGTAAATTTAATTCATTCTGAACAAAATCGTCATTGATGTCTTTAATTAACCATTTTACACTTGCCCCTTGTGGAACTTGAATTATACCCGCCTTTTTCATTCTTGCTAAATCGTCCTCTTGTAACTCTGCATTTTCGATAAGTAGATAAGCGTTTCTATGGTCTGCCACCTCGTTACATAAATCTGAATTTAGATGACTAAATGCTTGAACCAATGGAATAATATCATGAAAACCTGATAGTCTTTCACTATTTGCAGGACAGCTAATTATTGGAACTCTATCAAATATATGTGTTCTTTCATCTATCTTCTTTAAACTATCTCCATCTACTATATATGTAATAATTCTATTATCTACAAATACATCTATATATTCATTATCATCAAACCTTTTTTGATATTTATATATAGCCATGATTGCATTTCTTTCAACTGTTCCATCTTCTAATATGTATGAATTTAATGGATTTAATACAGTAGCTTTAAAATCTCCATCTCTATCTACATAGTTTAATTCCCATGCAATACCATATATTTCACTTGATTTTCTAAGCAATATATCATGTTCTTGAACCCAGTGTGTCATGTGATAATCAATAGTATCTATGATTTCTTGATTTCCACTTTTAGATATATAATTTATATCCTTACCTAACAAATAACCTGTTTCTACATCTACAAATTTTCTACAAAAGTTAAAAGGGATTTTCATATTACTTCTTGAATCTTGCATAGTATAATCTTTAAATATTACACCAATATCACCCTCATAGTAATCCTTGTATTTCTGATACCTTATTGCATTTTTATCTAATTCTTTTAAACATTCTAATATAATTTTTTCTGTTACTTTAAAATTATCCAATATATGCACCTACTTTCTAAAATAATAAACTTCTATCAAAGAATTTTAATGATTGAATTTGTTTATTTAGCTTGTCTATCTCTAAACTAAATTGAGCTACCACATCAGGAAAGTCATCGTGTAATGAATACTCAACACCTGCAAAATCTGATAATTGTTCTAGTGCTTCACTATCATCTTCATTAAAGATAAGCCTTCCCATATTCACATCTGGAACGATTAAATTAATTTTTGCATCTTTATTCATTCGTTGATGGTCATTGATTATAGTTATATTCCTTGCCATTAACTCACTATCTTCTTTTAATAATTCTTTTAACCTGATAACATCTCCACCTGAATAAGTTTGTTTCTCTATAAATACATGGGTAATATCCGTATATGTACGCAAATAAAAAAGTATCTTATTCAGATACTCATCAAAATCAAACCTATATAATTCGCCCTTCCTTATATACTTAACTTTATTATCTGCAACTGATCCAACCACAAAGGCATAGTAATCCCTCTTACCCTTTGTTCCACTTCCCGCAGGGTCAACACATAACATAGTTTTCTTAAAATCATGGCTTTCAATTACTTCTGCCGACTCTGTAATTATAGTTTTAAATCTCTTTTCCCCTATACTATCTACATCACCTTGCATCTCTTGTTTAAAAGAAATAGGATTTTCATAATATTGTAGGGCAATATCTAAACAATCCCAGTATGATTGCCATAATAAAGGGTATTGCATTTCTTCTTTGTTCTGTAGATAATACTCTTTAGCATAATCAAGTCTATTATCATTATCTTTATCAGTTAATAGCCTTTTAAATTCTTCCCAATGTCCACTATTAAATAATTCATCTACATCATCAACTAATATTCCTTTTTCTTGCTTAGTTTTCCATGTTGGAGATTTAGTTAATCTACTATAGAAACATTCTTTATGTTGTATAGTACCAACTGCAATCATAGTGCTATTGTCCTTTTGCATTGCATAGTTGACATCATCACTAAACCTTTTCCATTTCTTTTCCCTTTGTTCATCTGTCATAACTTCATCATCCTTCTGGTAATCATCCAATAGCAATAATTCAATTCTTTTATTATTGTATGACTTACCCCTTAATGTTGAAGCTGCACTTATACTTTGTATCATAGTCCTATTTGCAAATTCCACCTTTTCACTATTGTTTATATACTTTCTAGTGTCATACATTTGACCAAATGCTTCTTCTATTCTCTTATTGCCATCAACCGCCATTTTAATATTTCTTATAAAGGTTTCTGCCGTATCTCCAATAGCACTTGCAATAACAGTATAGGTTTTATGATTATATAAACTTACCCAGATGGAGGTAGCCAAAGAACCAAATAAGGATTTACCAGTACCTCTAGGAAGGATATAAACTTGTTTATCATGGGACTTATTTAGTACCATACTATTGATTTCATCCCACATTTCAAAATGAATAGGAGCAATTTCTGCATTTCCCTCTGCAAGATAAACATTAGATAAGAAGTATAATGAAAAATATTCTAAGTTTCTTCTACCTACTGCCCACGCCAAACCATGATAGCCAAATAAATTCTTTTTATGTTTCAACATTAGTTTTTCAGCTTGTTTATCTCCATACATTTCAGATAAATATTTATATAATAACTTTCTATCTTCTTGAGTTGTTACTAAATCTGCCATTCCATATATCACCTACTTTCACGCTAGTTGCTTAATTATAATTATCAATTATGATGAGATTATTTAAGATATATAAATATAAAAAAAGAACCTATTAAAGGTTCAAATTGTTGATGCTATTTAGTTTTTATAGAACTTTATTCCCAAATCTGTTACTTTAGCATCTTTATCTATAAAAGGTATCGATGGCTTCCCTTTGGCTCTTGCAAAATCAAACCCTTTTATATAACCATTTTCTTGCATTTCATAAAGCAATTGAGCAAAATCTTGTGTCTCTGGTATATATTCTTCAAAATCTAGATATTTTGGCTCTTTTCCATCTAACATTACTTCTATTACCTTCTTCATACACTTGATTTTATCCATTTCCCTTTCCCCTTTCATCTAATATAAATACTTACATATATACAATTAGACAAAAGAGGATTAAACTCCTTTAATTATTTATCGCAAGTTTCGACAAATATTAATCAAGGTCTTTTACAACTATTAGTATATTAACAATTGTATTGTCATTTAAATCTCCTTCTAATGTCAATGAAGTAGTATCTATCCTATATCTAGTGATATTATTGGTGTGAATTCTCGTCGTATCTTTGGTTTCTATTTCAATTTCATTGTTGTATCTCGTTAAAAGAACCATATCTTCCAATATAGCAATTTTAAAGTATTCATAATGTGTTTGAGCCAATAAGTTTCTATCCTTATCTATTATGTTGACTTCTCCTCTGCAAACTGTATTATTAATCTTTTTTAACATTTTATCTAATTTTATCAACTTACTAATATTTTTATTTTTTACTATTTCAAAATCTTCTTTAAAAGTATTCTCCATACTTAATTCCTCCAATAATAAATTTATTCCTATAATAGAAAGATTATATTAATACTCTATTTTAGTCAAAGGATTTTTGATTTATATATCTTAAATCTATATCTGTTGTACTTTGTATGTATTTAGTATCTTTGCCATGATACCCCACATTTAACACTATCCTATTAACTTTATCTGGATTGATTTTATACTTACTTAAGCTATCCTTAAATTGATTCACCTTTTCAGTATAATCCATTTCCCTATATAATTCTTCTGGAATTGTTGCTAATATTACAAATTTACCTTCTCTCATTTTATGTATATTTACTACATAATCCTCACTAAAGGCATTTATAAACTCTGTTTTTATATCTTTAAGGTATAAAGTATTATCAGCTAGTTGAATTACAAGAATTATGAATAGCATTACATTCAATATGATTAAAAAACGTTTGAGTTTAAATTTCATAACATTATTCCCCGTAAATTTTAAAAGGTTCATTTA
Organism: Tissierella pigra; assembly: GCF_009695605.1. Taxonomy (GTDB): domain Bacteria; phylum Bacillota; class Clostridia; order Tissierellales; family Tissierellaceae; genus Tissierella; species Tissierella pigra. Next base: position 24,832 of record NZ_VUNQ01000014.1, on the reverse strand, counting down.
TTGCATCATATTCGAGTCTATATTGATTAGAATATAATTCTCTTTCTTCTTCAGTCCATCCATTCATCCAATCTTCAAATGTGATAGTTTCTTCCACTATGGATAATTCGTGAAATAATGTCCCTCTAATTTTCTCCCTCATCAAAAATCCATTTGTGATAGTTTTCTTTAAAACATTCTCCTGATAATCTTCCAAATCTTCACGATTCTTAATTAACACTATTAAATCTTTTCCACGTTTACCATGAATCATTACTACATTCCCTTTTCCATCGTCTAACTCCAATGGATTAAAACTTACTTTATGTACAAAGTTAATTATATCTTCTAATGTGATATCTTCGCTTATTATTTTCATATTTTCATCTCCTATATTAATATTTGAATTCATTATAACATTATTTGAAGATGAAGTTATAAAAAAGTCCTAGAAAATTGGTAGAAAATTTATAGAGATTACAAAAGGGCTTGGAAAATTGCAAAAAATTCTAAGTTGTCGGCTAACGGGGATATCACCTAATCCCATTTAGAATACCCCCACACCCTACCTATAGACATAAAAAAAGACGGTGAACTTAATCACTGTCTTATAGATTGACGCTATTGTAGGCATCCTGTATGACCTCTTTTGTAATTCCAATATATTTTAATGTCATACTTTGTGTAGAATGATTGAAAATCTTTTGCAATGTTTCTAATTGTATTCCATTATTATATCTATGATACCCGAATGTCTTTCTCAAACTATGAGTACCGTAATTTCCTTTTATCTTCAATTCTTTAACTACATCATTAATAATCCTATGCAAACTTCTAACTTGCAAATGTTCATTTCCTTTTCTACTTGTAAAGATATAATCATCTAGATCTACACTATCAAAGGTATCCTTAAAGGCTTGTAGGGCTTCTCTAGAGGATTTATTAAATTCTATATCCTTACCCTTCTTTGTCTTTTCTTCAATGATATAGGCGGTCTTTTTTATCCTATTACCTTCTAAAACATCTGACCATCTTAAAGCTAATAAATCCCCTGCTCTAAGTCCAACATTAATCCCAACTGTAAATATTGTGTAATCTCTTAAATTATCTTTACCTTTTAAGTATTGTTTAATTTTTTCTATGTCTTTAATATTCTTAAATGGTTCAACCTCTTTAGGTTTATTACTCATATTTACCCCTCCAATGAATATTACTTATTATGTATAATAATATCATTAAGTAGTATTCAAGTCAATAGATAAACATTAAATAATTTGTAATATACCATGGAATATAGTAATATCAATACTTATAGCTAATTATCCCAATACTACTAAAGGTAATTAAGTAGTATTCAACCTTTTAAAATTTCCATTCTATTAACTTATTTTGCTTTTCTTATATCTATTACATTGTCTAAATCTTCCTCTCTGGCTTCATCTATAGCGGTCAATATATCCTCATCAGATACATTGGCTTCTTTTTCTCTTAAATCATTAAGAGTAATATTCTTACTACTAAGTCCTGATTTCTCTAATACACTGTTAATGGCTTGTAGTAAGGCGTATACCGTTTGTTTATCCTCTGCTTTAATATCACCACTTGCAATCTTAACAAGGTTTCTAGCCGCTTCATTTGCATTAGCTTTAAGTATTGCAACTGCTTCACTAACAGAACGCTCTGCTATTTGTTGCATATACTCTTTAGCTTCTTCTTTTTGTAATATTTTATATATACTTGATCTGTTAGCATATCCACATTCTTCTGCTATCTCACTTCTATTCAATCTACCTTCCAGAACAAGTTCAATTGCTTTTCTTTCTTTATCACTTAAGTTAATCATTTCAATCACCCCCGTCTTAATTTGGATAACACTTGCTTGACTTCGCATCTATATTTCCCAATAAATTATCAATCATTTCACTCACATATAAACATACTTCAAACCTACTAATTCCAATATGTACAACTACTTTAATATACTCAAATATTACTCTATTTTCCATGTTTACTATCAAGGTTTTTCCTTTACACACCCTATGTAAGTACCCCTTAAAACAACACTATATATATCCATATATATTACTATAACTACTACATATATGCACTATCCCCTTGCAATATCTTGCAACCTTCTAAACTCTATATGGGCTTAAAATTAAACCTCAACCTTTCCAGTTATAAAGTTCTCAAAACCCCACTCATCCAACTTTAAATCTATACCTTTCCACTCCAGACCATTATTATAGTATCTTATATAATATGTACTATTGCCATCGCTATCTCTTTCAACCAATAATACTTCGTAAGTGTCCATTACATAGCACCTACTTTTCTATCTCCCCAAATTTCCCTATCCAATCTTTTTAAATTGTCTATATCTCTACTAATTTCTTTATGATTATCAATAAATTTCTCAAATAATAACCTTATTTCCTGATTGCATTTTCTTTGTTCTTCGATATTTTCTTTCATTTGTAAATTTAAATCTAATAAAGTATTCACATCACTTTGCATATCTGCAATTACTTCTGATATTGTTTTAGTATCTTCTTTTATATTATCAACTTTATCTGTTAAAGTCATAATTCTAAGTGAATTATCCGCTATATTTCTGCCATTGCTTTTAACAATTCCCTTTATTTCTTCTAATACAACTCCCACAAACTCTTTCATTAACTCCAGCCCCTTTTTTATAATAATTTCTCTAACAACTCTATTAACTTGTCCAGATCCCTATTAGTTTTATCAACTTTATCTTCTAATCTATGTAACTGCTTTTTATTGTTCTCGTCAATATTAATAATAACTTCCTCTAATGCATTATGTAGAGTGTCTCTATATTCCTGAAACTGCTCATCATTCATAAACTCAACTCCTTAATCAAATGGTAATTCTGTCATTTCCTTAACTTGTTCTTGTTGCTTAAATAACCTAAACATATCTATTACTTTTCTATATCCACTTATGTAATTATATAATTCTTTGTTTGCCCTATACTCTTTTATACAATTATGCAATTCATCAGTATTTTTATAAAACAATGCAATCTTTTCGTTGTCTAGCTTTGCAACTCTCTGCATCTCAAATCCCTTGCTTAGTAAATAAGCATTTAAATATGGTGATGTAACAAAATACAACTCTGACTTCTCTCTCTTTTCTTCCATATTCGCACCCACCTTAATCTATATTAGCTAATATATTAAACAACACTTCCTCATATAAATCCTCAACAATGTCATATTTAACCTGAAGATAATCTAACTCTTCCGCTAACTTCATTTGTCTTTGATTAATTTTAAATAACCTTTCTCTCTCATCTTCAAAATCGGATTCTATCAATCTATTACAGATTTCCTCATCTACCTCTGCATATGCTATCTCTTCAAATACTTCGCTTATATCATCGTCTAAATCGCAAAGCAAATTATCAAGATATGCAAATTTTACTTTTATATCATAGTCACACATATCAAGTGCATCCTCAAATGTTTTTATCACTCTAATTCCCCCTCATCAATTTCTCAAATTGTTCTTGAAAACTATTATCTTTCCATCTTGTCAAGTCTGGTTCTTTTACATCTAGTAAAATATCATCTACATCTAAACTCGCCCACATTTTTATTTTGTAATACTCCTGTTGCATATATCTATCAATAGATTTCTTGAATTCTTTCATTATCATCACAACGGCTAGACGTTCTGTTGCCGACATTCTATCCCACTCGCCATTTGTTCTATCAGTTATATCGTCTAATATTGCTTGATAAAGCTCTTTATTTTCTCCCAACAACTTACTCACCTCTCAACTCTTTCAATTTATTTTCAAGTTGTTTAATTTCTTCTTGCTTTTGTAATTCTTCAAAATCCAAACCTTCACTTTCTAATAATTTAATTATTAAATTTTGCTTATTTTTAATTTCCAATAAACTTCTCTCTATACGCCTTGTCGTGTTGTCTACTAACCTATACACTGCATCCACAGAAGAAGATATTTTCTTTAAATCACGATTTTCTTCAATTTTTAATTCAAATGCTTCACCCACATTAGGTTTAACTGCTCTTTCTTCAACTTTCTTTTCTAATTTCTCTAATGACATATTATTTAACCCCCTCAAATTTAATTTTCTATTTAACTATTGACCCCACAAATATAGAGAGTAATCACCGACTACTCTCTAAACTCATGAGGAAAGGACAGATCACTATGCAATAAGTAAAATACTCATTACACAATATCGTATTGCCAACCTTATTATTTCTCCGAGGGATGGCGGGCAGGAATTTCACCTGATGCGGATACCTAGTTTCTTACTTTAGGAGGGGCAGGATTCGAACCTGCACACTAGGACTACCACATAATGATTACAGCTAAAAAACGCATCATTAATATATATAAAGCCATTTCTGGCAATATATCAAAGAAGGTGAGAAAGGGTCGGCTAAACCCCAACTCTGTGACTTAATTCTTGCAAAAAAGTCAAAAGAGTAATATTTCTACTACTCCTTCACAAAAAGAGGACAAAGGAGCGGTTTTTGCTCCTTGTCCCTATCTATCAACCACTTTATTTAATCTTCAAATTAGACAATATAACATTAGCTTTTCTTACTGTAGTTCTTTTAATTGTAGTAGGTTTAACCCTATTTGTTACCACCCTTTGCATCTGGTTATAACTTTTGTATTCTTCTTTATTTAAACTTCTTATATCAACCTTACTTAATACTTTACCTAAATTCTCTAATTCTCTTTTAGAGATATACACGATCCAATTCCTCCTTCAACCCAACATATTTTTTGTGTATCTCGCCTAGTCACTGCAAGACCTAATATATTTTCTCTATTAATAACCCTAACATTTATATGTCTTGTAATTGTATTTACTAATTTAGTCAAATAAAAAAAGCCATGCAACTGCTCTGGCTTATAATCAATTTCTAATATTTCACAGATGCCTTCTAAATCAACTTTATCATCTGCCGTTTTAACTCCTTCATCATCAACATAAATTTTAGTAGATAACCCTAGAGATGCTTTAGCATTTATAAACTCTGTTTTAGTTATCTTTTCTTGCACCTGCCAAACTTCTTCTAAATCCAATACATCACAAAGATAATGTTTCTGTGTAAATGAGTCTTGATATGACTTACTAGCATAAAATGGTAAATAGGCACTATCCAACATTAACATTAATGCACTCGCCTTTTCACTTGAAGGTTTCAGCCCTAACAATGAATATATCAATATAAATGTATTCAAGTTATATTTGTGAAAGTAATTTTTAGGACTTATACCATCCATATTACTTAAATTAATATCTTGTGAATTAACTTCCTCACCCTCAAATCGTCTTGTAACATGATTACTAATAGACTTTATGCCATCTTCGCATGGACTCATATCAATACAAATTATATTGTCCTTTGTTAATTTACCTTCTAATCCTTTCTTTATGTAAAATCCTTCTCGATAATCAAGAAATCCCCCGATTTTTATATTATCTCTATGTGACATTAGACAGATTGCACTAAGTAGCGAATCCATATCGTCAGAAATTATCAGATAATATTCATTTTCTTTATCCCAGATCCATGGATAATCCCTTTTAATTTTCTCTAAATATTCCCTATTCATAAGCACGATGTTCATTTGTAAAATTTAGTAGGTTTATGCGATGTCAAAATCTCCCTTAATCTTAAATTTTAATAACATCTTTTCACCTTCCTTATTTATTATTTTTTACATATAAAAAGGACTAAGAGTTAATTTCCTAGTCCTAATTTGTTTAATATATTTATTTAACTGTTGATATGTCTACCGACGGTCTCTCCCGAGGGGCATTGTCCTTGCTACGCAAGTCCAATGAAATTTATTTATATTTATTTTTAAAACTTTTGCAACTACAATATAAATTTGTCCCTTTTTGTTATACAATGGGGTGGGGTTCTCTAATATATATCTATTAAGGAATACCCCCCCATCATTACATAAATTACACTCAATTTCGTAACAATTATCTAATATAGTATATTATATAGTTCACTGTTACGATTTAATCAATTTTTATATATTTACCACCCTTTTTGGGTGTCTAGCTTATATAGAGCTTAACACCCAAATAAGGGGGTAAAACACATATTTAACGATAAATATACATTATTTTCTCTCACTGTATCAAATTCATTCTGCCGCTTTATTTGTTGACCAACCTTAAAACTCGCCAAGCATTTTTAAAATTCTTCTTTTTATTGTCAATCATTCTGCTAGTTTGAAACTGTTCAATATAAAATCCAATTCTTTGTTCCCTCAATGCAGAATTTAAACTATCTAAACTTCTTAACAATTTACCGTTCTGTCTAACATTTAAACTATTAATTAATTCTGTTCTATCTTTACTTGTTAGCATTACTTGACCAACCATACTGTCTAAATACTTTTCTAACTTTTCTCTCTCGTACTCTTCCTTCAATGTTCTGTATCTTTTATTGAATAATTTACTAATATATGTAATATAACTATTTTCTATCATTTCTTCAATTATTGCTATATCAATAAGAGATTTATAATAAGCCATATCATTTATTTTTTTATATATACCAGTTTCATCTGCATTAACTTCTTCATAAACAATAGCATTATTATCTGGATCTCTACCATGTTTCTTTACATATTCAATTTCTCCATACTTCTTAAAATACTCTGCTCTTTTAATCTTGTCGTTCGTTTGAGTCTTTCTGCCCCCTAGTTGCTTGTTGCTCCTGTTTTTAATATAAAGATAGATTCCATCATCTTTGATTTTATGGCTTATTCTTCTTCTACCTATGCATTGGATAAGTGAACCTACATCTTCAATATCACAAACTATATGTTTAACATCTGTATCTGTAATATTAACTCCTGCGTCCATTGTTGTAGTAGTGATTAATATTTGCTCTTCAAAGCCTTCATCAGCTAACATTTTACTAATTTTATCTTTATTGACATATTTATAATAACCTTTGTTGTTACTTTCGCTACAATTAAACAGAGTATGCTCGGGATATTTCTTATGTAATTCATATGCTTTTTGGGCCTTTTGAACAAAGAATATTCCTTTATCACCTTTTTCTATCGCTTCTTCAATAAATTTTTCCATTGTCTCATCTTTATCAAAGAATGTTAATTTCTTTATAAAATCATAATCAATTGGCAATTCATAATTAATTGTATCTAAGCCTTTAATATTATTGATATAATTTTTCATATAATCACCAGTAGCCGACATGAATATCCTTATTTTATTCGATTGTTCTAATATTGTGTTTAATGATATATCCGTTGTTTTATTGAAAGCTGCATCACTCATAAAATAGTGAAATTCATCGCATACTATGTAAGCATATTCAGAAAAATCTATTTTAATCCCATTCTTAATCTTAAACTCTAAAGATTGGTAGGAATCTATTTTTATAACATCCGTTTTATTATCATCCTCTATTTCCTTTTGAAATTGATTTATACAGTTTACCCTATGTATTAACATTAATATTTTTTTATTATTATGTAACCCCTTTGCAAAACCATATAAAATATTTTTAATTAAATATGATTTCCCTCTACCCGTTCCTGCTTTTATAGCTATTATATCTCCATTTTTCCACTTCTTTATTTCATCAGTTGTTACAAGTTCGCTTACTCTCATATACATTCCCCTTTCGATTATTGTTTTCGCTTACCTACTTTTATATCCTCCCATCGCTTCCCTTAACTCTGGTGTATTATTAAATAGAAATACTTTGAATTCTGGCTTGTCTTTGTCATCTTCTACTTTAATTAAGTCGAAGCCTTGTCTTACTAAATAATTAACCATTCCTATTCCTCTGATGACGTAAAAACTTTGTCTATTTCTATTTTCTCTATACATATACGATTACCACCTTTCTATTTTATAATGTTCTAAAAGAACAGAACGTTACTTACATAATGTAATAAACGTTTTTCTAAATGTTCATTATGAACATTTAATAATTTCGTGGTCGACCGAGATGGCTCAAACCCATAACGATAGCATCGTTAAGACATTCTTATCAACCACATTGATAAGACAATATAATACACGATACACCAACTCGATTAACTTTTATTATTTGTAAATGTGTATTTATAGCCATTATTATATGTAAAATTTCTGTGTTATTAATCGTTAAATGTGTAGACTTTGATAATTTAACGGAATGGACTCATAGTCCAAACCGACCTCATCTATTTTAACTATGAACTTTTTCCACTCCCCAAAATTGGGGACACTTGATTTTCTAAGACGGAACAATTTTGTTCCGTCTATTTTCATTGCAAGGGTGGGGCTAAAAACCCCAGACCCTTAACTTACATCACATTCTCCGCATAAATTATATTTTGTTTGTTACCTGTTAAATAACTATCCATTTCATTGCACCACTCTCTCACCACTTCCACAATTTGCCTTACATTATCCATTACAACTTTGTTTTCACTACTCTCTATTAATGCTCTAGAATATTTAATTGGTGCTAATTCTTGTTTTATAAAGGTTTCTATTTTGTATACATATCCACTTAATTCTGTTGCAGATTTTACAGCTCTACCTATATCATCTTTCTCTTTAGTTAGTAGTTCAATCTGTCTAGTTAAATCTTTGTATTTTTGACTATCTTTTTCATATAAGGCTAGTTGATTCTGATATGTTTCTAATTGATTCTTGTAAATTTCTTCTTTTTCTTTTGCAATTCTATATAGATTGTTTTTACTCTCTAACTCTTGTTTTAATTTATCAATAGCTTTGTAATCAGTTTTGTCAATTTCTATAATTTCTGATGGTTTGTTTTTTAATTCTTCATTCTCTTTTTCTAATGCCTTTTTCTCTTTAATAACTTGTTGTAATTCTCTTGTCGTCATATCCTCCACCTGATTATCTTCTATAAACTCTTCCCTTACACCTTCTGATAATTTTGATAAGGATAATAATTTATTAATACCTAAATTACCTACTTTTCCAATCGATTGGACATTATAATTTTCTGCTATTGTAATAAAATTATAAACATGGCTCTTTTTATAATTCAACTCTGTTTCTGTATATTCTTGAAAACTACAATAACCCTTTTCCTCATATGTTTTGTTATCTCTTATGTACTTAAGTTCATTGCCTATGCTCCAGAGACTAATACCGACCGAATTTTCATTTGTCTTAATGATTGCTTCACTTTCATATATCGACTTCTTTATATTGTCTAAGGTTTTCATATTAGCAATTCCCCCTTAAAACAGATAATCTTTCATTAATATCAACCTGCTCAACTGTACTATTTTTAAAGTTTATCTCATATCTATATCTTTCATCTAAGTCATATTCAACAATTGCTAATATGCCTTCCTCTTCGTTGTAGTGAACATCTTTTATGTACTCAACTGGAATATATTGATTTTCAAAATCACCCCATAATTCTCCATCTCTTATGTAAATTAAATCTTCGGCTTTATACTCTTTTATTAATTCTTGTATAAACTTTTCTATTGTAGATGCTTTGTAGAAAGTAACATAACCTTTTTCGTCTTTGCCTAACAATGCATCTCTAAATGCTTCAATTGCTATATAAGCATAATTATCTGAAGTTAATTCATCAGTATATTTTAAATTTAATTTGTAATAATCATAGTCACTTGAGTATAAACAAACTTCAAAGCTACTAGATGTATAACTAATACTTGTTCTAAGTCTTAAAATTGCCTTTAGTTTGTCCTCAATTTTTGTAGCCATTTCACCCATAATTATCATTCTATCTTCATAATTCATAAACCGTTCCTCCTAAATTTTAATTTATATTTTATTAACTCTATCCATCCTTCACTAGAATTAGACGACGGGCGGTTTTTGCCCGTTGTCCTATCTATCCTACTATGCTTGAATATAAGCACCAAAACTTTTATCAGTAATGCTATACCTTCCGTCTTTTCTTTTCTCAAAACTTGTTATTTTTAATATCTTTTGTCCTTTAGTTAAATCTGCAAAATCATCAAAGACTTTAACTCTTACATCATTCAAATTTAATTCATAAACTCGACCTAGTTTTAAATCTTCTTCAATTTCCCTTATGATACTTTTGTCGCTCATTCTAAACCTAATACGCTTCTCCATATTCCTTTTAATTAAATCATCCTTTGCAATTCTATCCACGACATTACTATTATCAAATCCCTTAACTGCAATAGCTTTATATCGTTCATGCAAGAATAATATATCCCCTGCATCATCTTTCTTATAAATAATTCTAACTTTATCATCAGTATTAATAAACTCGAAACACTTCCAGAATAGGGATATTATAAAGTTTTCTGTGCAATTCTTCATATCTGCTATACATTGACAAATAGTAGCTAAATCAAATTGCTTAATTATTTCATCTGCTAGAGGAATATATTTCTTGTCTAATTCCTTATAACCTTTGTTTCTTTCTTCTTTAGCATCTGCAATAACGCCCATATACCAATCGTCATCATACCAATACCAGTTTCCTGAATTTTGTCTAAAATACTTTTCACTGTCTAGGGCTTTTTTCTTGCTACTATATGAGTTGTATATAGCACTTCTTTCATCGGTATATTTTTTATATAATCTCTGAATTTCTGTATTACAGAGGTTATAAATTTCTTTGCTATATTCATCATTTATAAATTTACCTTGGATTACATCGGCTCTATCTCTAAAACTACTTGCTCGTGATTCTATAGTATTCAATAAATCATCCTGAACTCTCTTAGCAAATCTATCTAGTAATGAATAAGTGTATATATAATCTTTATTTATAACATCTTCTTTAGCTTCTTTATATCTAAGAAAATCAACTTTCTTAAAATACTTACTATCTATGATTTCCATGTCCGCTTTATCTGGAAATACTAAGGTCTTAGTAGCATCAATAGCCTTCATGGAGTTGTAGAGTATAATATATATTTCTTTTTCATACTCATAAAACTTTTCAATCATTCTATCCTTTAGCTCTTGTCCCATTTTAACTCCATAAGAAAATTCCTCATCTTTTAATTTTGCCTTAATATAATCGCTTAATTCTTCTTGAGTCTTACCTTCTGCTTCAAACTCTGCCCATAATTCATTCCAATTCAAGAATTTTTTATTGATGTTATCATATAGGTCGGGTACATTTTGACAGTTGCTATTAACATTAGCTGCTTTTAATGCTATTTTACCTATTAGATTCCCACTTGCTTCATATGTACTAATAAACCTGTTTTCTGCATTGTAATGCAATTTCTTTTGTTTCCTATCGGATAGGGTAATAAAATATTTACCGTCCCTAGGAGTAACTACTGCATTTCTAATAATGTCATTATCTATTTGTAATAAGCCATCTCCATCAAAGTCCGCAGATGATAATAGATTCTGCATATCTGATTTTTGATTGAAATATATTAATTCTCTACAATGACTTAGCCATTTATCAAAGAAATTGTTTCTAGTAAATTCTACATTATGTACCTCTGAATAAGCCGACAATGGATTTCTTGATATAGTTCTTATATCTCCATCTTCACAATCTGCACTATAAAACTGATCCTTTGCGAGTCCATCATTGCCTTGGTTTCTATACATTGCAAAATTTATATATGATATAGGACAACAAGCCATATATTGATATTTTCCTTTTACAGTTACCTTTCCACTTGCTAATTGCCTAACTTTCTTTTCAACTAAACTACCTAAACTTCTTTTTACCATGTCTAGTCTAACAAAGTCCTCGTCTAAACTTATCAATTCATTGACCTTATCAACTATACTTCCATCTAATGCTTTATGTAATTTTTCTTGATAGTCTACATCTTCTTCAGAAATATCTTCATCTACAATATTTTTAAAGAATAATTTAATGTAATCCGTATTAATTACAAATTCATTATTGCTAGTTTTAGATACTGCCTTATCAAAGGGTCTTATAATCTTTTTTAACATCTGATAGTCTTGCTCTGCCAACACCTTATATTCCTGTGGGGTTAATGCCAATGCATTTATTAATTGATAGTTGGTTCTTCTATAGTCGCTTAATTGATTATCTTTTTTATTTATCTTAGTTATGTACAATTTATTGAGCAAATTCTTATATTTATCTTCAACACTATTGACTCTTTCTAAATATTCTTCCATACTATCAAAATACTTCGCTAGTTTAACCATGCTATCATTTAAAAGCATTGTATTAGCCGTTACTGGTCTAAAGTCTCCCCACCTGTCCAATAACTCATATTGACCATTTACTCGTCTTAAATAAGGCGTATCGCCTTTATATTGACTATCTAAGTAACCTATTATGTCAAACTTAGTGATTAACCCCTTCGTTGCCATACCATAACCTCTAATAATGCTAAATTCTATAGGATAATCAACTCCCATAGACTTTCTAATAGATTCAAATACTTCTGGCGTTGCTATTCCTCCGCCATCAAAACACTCGATTTCATCTATTGGATCGCCATTCTTATCTCTTTTGTTAGTGTCAAAGTGATAATCAACCAATTCATAATCTACCTTGTCCACTTCCACACCTTCATCATTTATTTCTTTATACCTTATAGGCTTAACCGTTTTATAATCTTCTATATAATCTAATGTTGCCGTTGGTAATACTATAAAGTTAGGTAAATCTATTTCACCTATTAAATCGGATGTTATAAGGCTTAGTCGGGATAATACATCTTTGTTGATGCAAATTTCTTTCCCTTCTAACTCTTTAAACTTACCTAGTGAAACTAAATCCTCAACCTTATCTGCGAAATCCTGATAATCTTCTCTTATAAATATAGTGTCACATATACCACTTTCATCTTTCTTCATGCCACCTACAGTTGCAAACCATGCTTTATAGTTATGTCCCTCGTATTCGATACCATCAAACCATTGTTGCCTTGCTATTTCTTCATCTTTTGATAAATTAACTTTTATGTACTCTGTAACTCTTTCATTGTTTTCAAATTTTCTACCCTTATAAACTTCTAATGCTTTTGTTAGAAAATCATAGCTTGATGCTCTTGTGATATTATCATCTGTAACATTTACCACTTTGAAATTTTCTTCTAAATTGGTTTGATCCAGTTTAACCAATTCAACAAAATTATTTTTTCTAGCCATAATAAATTCCTCCTTGATTTTTTATTATTTTAGTATGTAAAAGCTTTCCTATTTAAAGGAAGCTAACACCAACTTTTCTCTAATATTACTTGAACATCTACAACATCTTCAGGAAAAACAATCACTTCCTCTTCTCCTCTATCTTCAAAATAAGCCTTGATATTATCAATGTGAACTTTTGCTTGATATACTCTACAAACCTCCTCTGTATCATATCTATTAGCAAACCATTCAGCTTTATCTTTATCTAATGTCCAACTATAAGCCTCATCCAATGGAGAAGATTGCTCTCCCTCACCTCTATATATAGTTACATATCCATTACCATCTTTTTCAATGTTGCTTTTATAGTCATTATTAGTATTCATAGAAAATAATAGTAAAAAGTCTTCTTTATTAAATTCATTAAATCCAAATTCAGAAAGAGTGTATACATCTGAAAATATTTCAAATAATTCTTCTGGTTTAATTAAAACCATATTATGCTTGTACAGATTTAATAGTTGCAAAAATGCTTCAATTTTATACTTAGTTTCTATCAGATTGAATACTCCATTATAATCGCCATTGTCCATATATTTTGCTTGTTTTTTTATAATTCTACCTACTATTTTTTTAGCATTTATAAAGTTCATTGCTTCTAATGATGTAGGTGGTATTTTTATATAAATAAACTCTTCCTCATCAATATAGTAAAATAATGAAGTAATATCACTATGAAAATAATATAAGTTACTAGAATCTACATCTAAATAATCAATCATTTCCTTTATTTCTTCTTTGCTTGGAATTCCTAATCCACTAAGGTCAAGTTCATTTTGCCCTTTAAGTAATACCTCTGATTTTATTAATTCTTCTTCATCAAATAATTCAATCCAGTTTTTATTTTTTCTCATTAACAATTCCTCCCTTTATTTTATTAATATTTATATTTAGTAGCTACACCCTGAATTGAGTTCAGCTTGATGCTCGAAAAAACTTTTTAAAAAACTTTTAAATAATGCTTGACAGTTGGATGTAATTAGTGTAATATAGGAGTATAGAAACTTTAATATCGCCAGAGGTACGTCCATCTAGATATACCCATATATACCTATTGTATCATGCTTGTACTATTATTGTCAAGTGTATTTTGAAATATTTATTATTAATTAATATATCTTAAAGAGTTACCTATTCTGTTGAGCTTAGATAACTCTTTTTTATTTAGTTTTCTTGTTTCCTTGAATATTAACTACTTTTATTTACTCTGTTTTCCTTTGTTTTACTGTGTTTTTATAAGGTGACAAGACAATAAAACTCGCATTCTATTAAGTTTTTATATAGTCAAAACTATACTCATAAACCTTAGCCCTTGATCCTCTAACCTTCTTTTATATAACACTCTAAACGCTTCATTCATGTCATTGTACTTTTCAGATGCTTTCTTATAGAAATACTCAATTTGCCCATTTGAAATTGGCTCAAGAAACATTTCCTGCAATGTATTCAATAAATGACTTTCCTCTTTTATTTGGCAATCCAATAAATTATTTAAAGTTATATCTTGTCCACGACCTCTAGATTTTAAAATATTTCTATACTGCATTATTGTCAACACTTCAGATACGCTATTTTCTGCAATTTTCTCGAATTCTAACATATTTTCTAGCTTATTATTAATTAACAACTCGTACCACTTCTGATTGAAGTCATCTCTTTGGGTTTTCTCTTCCTTCAGTTCTTCAGTTCTTCTTAAATTTAGTTTCATTAATACTTCCCCCTTGGTTAATTTTTTATTTTAAATTGATTAACTGTTGATTACTTTAAGATATTCCTCAAGCGACTCGTTTTCTCTTTCACAGTATTCTGCAAAATTAACATCTTTTTCAGTTTTTCTTCTATTATTCATTTCTATTCTTGCATTAATTGCACTTTGTAGTAGTGTTAATATTCTTCCATGAGTGGTTCGGATTGTGATAATGTCTCCATCTACTGTTTTTTCAAACATCTATATCACCTCCAGTAATTGATGTTTTGGAGATCATTCCAGTATCGAGGAGTTCTTTTATCTCTGGTGTGAGTTTTCGTTCTATTTCAAGAAGCTCTCTTAATGCCCTTTCAGAAATTCCTAAATTCTGTGCTATATCAGCTTGTGTAAGTGCAGACTGGCGATAATCGCCTCTCTGTCCATGCCTCAACCCACATAATTCCACATACTGCACTGCCACTTTTCTCTGTTTATTCGGATCATTTTTCATCCTACCGAAATTTGTAGCCAATAGCTTTTTTAATTTTTCATCTTCATCTTCTAAATCTTCCCTTATCAATACTGGTACTTGTGTAATTCCTCAATCTTATTCAAATATCTGATATATTGCATATTCATCTCCCAAACTTTTCGATAGTGAAAATGTAATCTTCATATTTTCATCTTTAATTTGAAATGTTCCTAGTTCATCATCTTCAAATTCATACACTAAATCTGCATAACCATCTTTTGCCTTCTGCAATAACTCGTCATATTCTTTTCTTACTTCTTTCTCTGTGCCTTGTTTTATTATCATTCCTAACTTCATAGTGCTTTCCATACCTACACCTCATTTAACATTGATGTATTAATTCTATCTGTCAAATCATTGATGTAGACTTTTAATATTACTTCAGCTTGTTGTCCGTTTATGTTTTCTTGTTCTAGTCTAGTTTTAAGTCTTGCTACTTTCTGCATGATGTGTAGAAACTCATCAATTTTCATATTCTTATCTCCTTTCTCTACCCTATATACTTATTGTACCATAGATATTTTATACTGTCAACACTATATTTAATGTTCTTTTAAAACTTCTTTTATTATATCTTATAGTATGGTATAATTGGTTTGTGGAGGTGATACCATGATTAATGTTAAAATACTTGAGCTATTAGACAAGGACGAAAGAAATATTTCATGGCTCTCAAGAAGGACTGGACTGTCATATTCTGCATTGCATAAACTATCTAGTAATAATACTAACTCTATATCCTTTGACACCTTAGAAGCCATATGTACGGCTTTAGAATGTAATATAGAAGATGTGTTAGAGATAGTTAAGTCCGAATAATAATTATAATCCGAATAATAAAAAAGCTACTACTCACTAACTAATTAATGGGTACTAGCTTTTTTATTATTTATATGACTTTCTTTAAATCTGTTGAAATATTGCTATACTCCATCTTAGTAAATTTCAAGTACTCTGTACCAATATCATATCCCCCCAAGCTGCATCAAAACTAATACTAATTTTTTTATCTGGTGTCTCTACACTGTATATTGGTAATTCTTTAGTTGGAGCAAATACTGTAGCAATATTTCCTGTAGTTTTAACAGTAATATATACTAAAAAAACTAATGCTACACATAGAACTATTAACAGCCTAATAGTAATATTAATATCATTCTTATAATACCTGTTTTTCATATCTCCACCTCCAAATACTTATATATATAATTTATTCAGAAATAAGATTTATATTACTTAACTTTATAAAGGCAAACTTATGATTATTTCCCAATTGGTTATTTTTATACATTTTTAAATTAATTACCAGTATATCTACTTCCAAAAGGGTTATATTAATACCACAACGACAAAATAAGTTGTTGAATTAAGGAGGTTTGAAAAATGGCTAATAACAATAATAGTAATAAAATAGTTGTTCCAGAAGCTAGAGCAGCCTTAAATCAAATGAAATTAGAAATAGCAAATGAATTAGGAATGTCAAATTATGATTCAATAGATAAAGGTAATTTGACTTCAAGACAAAATGGTTATGTAGGCGGATATATGGTTAAAAAATTAGTTGAATCTGCTCAAAATCAATTAGCTGGAAAATAATTTAGTTTAAAATAATATTTTAAAATAGAGAAGTGGAATTCCACTTCTCTATTTACTATTTATTATGCTATAATATATTCATGTAATACATGAAAAGAGGTGTTAAAAAATGTTTATAGAGAACACTGAAGAATTAGCACAAAACAAACTCCTTTTATTATATTTAATAAGATTGTCTGATAAGGAATTTACAAATTCTGAAATAACAGAATTTGTATTAGAAAAGAACTATATGAATTTTTTCTTAGTACAACAATATTTAAGTGAACTAATTAATTCTAATTTTATCCAAATAGAAAATAAGGATTCTAAGGATGTATATATACTATTAGAAAAAGGAGAAATAGCTTTATCTTATTTTGAAGAAAGAATTCCAGTTAAAATTAAAGAAGAGTTAAATAAAGAATTTAACAAATTAGAAAAAGAGAAGAAAGTTGAAACACAAGTAGTTACAGATTATTTTCAAAAAAATAATAATTTATATGTGGTAAATTTAAAGTTAGTTGAAAATGAAGATACTTTATTTAGTATTTATTTAGATGTAGCCACAAAAAAACAGGTGGATTTAATTTGTGATAAATGGAAGAAGAATCCTGAAGCTATTTATCAAAATATAATTAATATACTTACAGATGAACAAACCACCCCATTAGAGTAGGAGAATCCCATTCGGTTCTTTTCCTACTCTAATGTTTTTTATACTTAAACCATTTAACTCTTGAATCACACTTAAATTATCATCTAAAATATTGGTGATATAAAGATTTGTCTTTCCATTCCATTTAATATTATTCGGCATCCCACCTAAGTAAAATCTTGAAATATTTATTTCTTTACCTATGGATATTCTATAAATATATCCATTTTCCACATTTGAAAGATAAAATAAATCTTTACCTTTTATTTTTACAAAATTAGCATATATGCCTTTTAAATCTATACTTATTTTTGTCTTGTTGTTTTCTGTTTCTATTTCTGATAGATTACTATAGTTGTCAGTTCCATTTCCTTTATATGAAAGAATGAACAATCTATTATTTTCTATTATCATTTTTATGGGTTGCTTAGTTAAAATTATAGAGGAAATCTTTTCATTATTTAAATCCAAAATATTTATTGTATAACAATTTCCATTGGCAATAAATACTTTTAAACCTATTTCATCAATTTGAATATCAGTAGGTCTTTCTCCTACAGATATATCTTCTATTAATGAAAATGTATTTTCATCAACTACAGAAATAGAGTTGGAATCACTATTTGCTATATAAATTTTACCTTGAAACTTTTTAATAGAAGTAGGATTTTTACCTATTTTAATGAATCCCAGCAGCTCCTCACTTACTAAATCTATTTTCATAATAGAATTATCATAGGAATTTGTAATATATATGTTTTCTCCTTCTCCTTTAATCATATCATAAGGTCCTAGTTTGCTATTTTCCAATATGGAATTGTCTATTTCTTTCCCTGTAAGTTTAGATAAAAGTATGGTTTTAGACTTAGAATCATCTTTAAAATCTTTTAAAGTTAAACTATCTTCACCAGTGTTGGCCACTAGTATTCTATCTTCATTCAATATATCACCCCCTGTATATGTAATTTATGCAGGTAAGTATATATTGGTGAAATATAAAAAAGGCTTGTAAATAAAGCCTTTTTTTGAAAATCATAAAAATTTATGTTATAAGACTACTGTAGAAAATCTACAGTAGTCTTATTAAAGTTCTTACTTCTCCTATTAAATACAAAGAACCACCAAATACTATCATATCATCTTCTTTGGCTAATTCTAAGGTTTTTTCTATGGCTTTCTTTATATCCTTTTCTACAAAAACATTTTGATTGTATTTAGATATTTCCTTAGCTAAGTCTTCTGCATCTAACTTTCTTGGCATATTTACCTCTGTAGCTATAATTTTATCTGCTAAAGGTGCCAATAGCTCAACCATATGTGATGAGTCTTTATCTTTTAATATTCCCAATCCAAGAATTAGTTTGTTATACTTAAATAGACTAAGAGCCTTCTTTAATTGCTGGATTCCTTGAACATTATGTGCTCCATCTATTAAAAATGTTGGGTTATTTCTCATTACTTCCAATCTTCCAGGCCATTTTGTTTTTTCTAATCCTACCCTAATTTGTTCTTCTGAAATATTCACTAGTTTCTTTTCTCTTAAAATCAATAATGTAGTTAAAGCCAATGTGGCATTATAGACTTGATATTCACCTAGCATAGATATTTTAAGAGATTGTAGCTTTATATTTTCATAGTTGAAGTCAAAGATACAACCTGAAATATCTATTTCTCTAACTACAATATTTTCCATAGGACATAAATAAAAATCTGAGTTTTTTTCTTCTGCAACTTTCTTTATAACTTCCAATGCCTCTATTTCTTGAGGATAAGATACTACTATGCTATTTTCTTTTATTATTCCTGCTTTTTGATAAGCAATTTTATCTAATGTATCTCCTAAAACATCAATATGATCATAATCCAAAGTAGTAATTATTGATGCTAAAGGTGATGAAATAACGTTAGTGGAGTCATATCTACCACCTAAACCTACTTCTAAAACTACATAATCAACTTCCTCCTCTTTAAAAAACATAAAACCTATGGCAGTAACTATTTCAAAAGTAGTAGGATGTTCATAGCCTTCTTGTACCATAATATTAGCTTTTTCTTTAATAACTCCAGTTATTCTTCCTAATGTATCATCTGGTATATCTTGTCCATTTATTTGAATACGTTCATTAAATCTTTCTATATAAGGTGAGGTAAATAGCCCCACCTTATAACCACCTGCTTCTAGACAATGAGCCATATAAGACGAAGTAGAACCCTTTCCATTGGTTCCTCCTATATGAATATATTTTAATCCTTCTTGCGGGTTTCCTAAGAGACTCATAAGCTTTCCTATTGAATCAAGTCCAAGCCTTGAACCATATTTATCTTTATCATTTATATATTTTAAAGCCTCTTGATATTTCATTTTGCCCTCCCGTTTATTTATTAGATTGTATGCTTTCAAGTCTTTCGATTACATTTTGAAGCATTTCTTCATATTTTCTTTGTTTTTCTTTTTCTTCGTTCACTACTTTTTCAGGAGCCTTTTTAACAAATCCTTCATTAGATAATTTGCCTACTACCCTTTTTATCTCACCTTCAAGTTTTTCCTTTTCTTTTTCCAATCTTTCAATTTCCTTCTCAAAATCAATTAAATCCTTTAAAGGTAAAAACACTTCACATTTATCTAAGACTACAGAAATATTATCTTCTCCTATACCTTCTTTTGTATCTATTACTTCTATTTCATCACTTGATGCAAGATTTAAAAAATATCTTTTTCCATTATTGATGATATTTTTTATATTTTCATCTTTAGTCACAAATATTTGTTTAGATTTTCTAGAAGGTACAATATTCATTTCTGCTCTTGCATTTCTTATACCCTTTATTCCTGATTTAATAAATTCAATTACTTCTTCTGATTTGGGGAAGTTAAATTCTTCCTTATATACTGGCCAATCACTTAATATTAAAGGATTATTGTTATCTGGTAAATGCTGCCAAATCTCTTCAGTAATAAATGGCATCAATGGATGAAGCAGTTTTAATATATCCTTTAGAACAAATAATAAAACTTTTTCTGCTGTTTCTTTACTTTCTTTATCCTCACCATATAATCTAGATTTAACCATTTCTATATACCAATCACAGTATTCATCCCAAATAAAATCATATATCTTTTCTGCCGCCATACCTATTTCATACTTATCTAAATTTTCTGTTGCCTCTTTAATTACAGAATTTAATTTAGATAAAATCCATCTATCCTCTTCTTCTAATTTATCTAAAATTAGCTGTTCTTTAGCCACATTTTCTTCAAGATTCATTAAAACAAATCTAGTGGCATTCCACAATTTATTGGCAAAATTTCTATTGGCTTCTACTCTTTCAATATAGAACCTCATATCATTTCCTGGGGAATTCCCTGTAACTAACGTAAATCTAAGCGCATCTGCACCATATTCATCTATTATCTCCAATGGATCTATACCATTTCCTAAAGATTTACTCATCTTCCTTCCTTGTGAATCTCGAACAAGTCCTGTAAAGAATACATCTTTAAATGGAACTTCTCCCATTTGTTCCATACTTGAAAATACCATTCTAACTACCCAGAAAAATATAATATCGTATCCAGTTACTAATACATCTGTTGGAAAAAAGTAACTTAAATCTTCAGTTTTCTCTGGCCAACCTAAAGTAGAAAAAGGCCATAAAGCAGATGAAAACCAGGTATCTAATGTATCAGTATCTTGATGTAACTTTGTACTATTACATTTACTACACTTTTCTGGTTCTATTCTTGATACTATAATCTCATCACAATCTTCACAATAATATACGGGAAGTCTATGTCCCCACCATAATTGTCTAGAAATACACCAGTCTTTTATACCTTCTAACCAATTTACATAAACTTTACCAAATCTTTCAGGTATGAAGTTTAGTTCTCCTCTTTTATATGCTTCAAGGGCTGGTTTAGCTAAGGTCTCCATTTTTACAAACCATTGCTTTGAAATAAGAGGTTCTACAATAGTAGTACATCTTTCACAATGACCTACTGCATTTTGATGATCCTTTATTTCTACTAAATATCCTTGTTTCTCTAAGTCTTCAACTATTTTTTTTCTAGCCTCATATCTTTCTAATCCTTCATATATTCCACCTTTAGAACCAATAGTTCCATCTTCATTCATTATTATATATTGACCTAAATTGTGTCTTTCTCCTACTTCAAAATCATTAGGGTCGTGGGATGGAGTTATTTTAACTGCCCCTGTTCCAAATTCCATTTCTACATAATCATCTGCTATAATAGGGATTTCTCTGTTCATAAGAGGTAGAATCAATATTTTTCCCACAAGGTCTTTATATCTTTCATCCTCTGGATTTACAGCTACAGCTAAGTCTCCCAACATAGTTTCTGGTCTAGTCGTTGCTATAACTATAAATCCATCACTATCCTTAATAGGATATTTAATATGCCATATACTGCCATTGGAATCCTCATGTTCTACTTCTGCATCTGATATGGCTGTTTTACAATTTGGACACCAGTTAATTATTCTATCTCCTCTATAGATTAATCCTTTATCGTATAATCTAATAAATACTTCCTCTACAGCCTTGCTTAATCCTTCGTCTAAAGTAAATCTATCTCTATTCCAATCACAGGAAACTCCTAGTTTTTTAAGTTGATTTTTTATTGTATTCCCATATTTGTGAGTCCAATCCCAAGCTTCATCTAAAAATCCATCACGACCTAATTCTTCTTTAGATTTACCTTCTTTTTTAATTTTCTCCACTACTTTTGCTTCAGTAGATATACTAGCGTGGTCTGTACCTGGCAGCCATAATGCTGAATATCCTTCCATTCTCTTCCATCTAGTTAAAATATCTTGAATAGTATTATTAAGTGCATGACCCATATGAAGATTTCCCGTTACATTTGGTGGCGGCATCATTATTGTAAAAGGTTTTTTAGTTTTATCAACATGAGCCTCAAAATGTCCATTATCACTCCAATATTTATATAGTCTATCTTCAAAGTCCTTTGGATTATAGGTCTTTGGTAAATTTTCTAACATAATATCACTCCTTATTTATATTTACTTAGTTGCTGTGTTAGGTCATAAAAAAATCCCTTCATCCTTAACACTGTAAGGACGAAGGGTAATTCGCGGTACCACCTTAATTCCATAAAAATCATGGCTCTTAACTAATATAAGGGCTAAAACCCTTCAAGTTTACTTGATTTCAACTTGAATGCTCTAAAGCTACCTTCAGTAAATATTTAACTTAGAGTTTTTCAGCCTAGAACTCTTTCTCTGTAAAGAATATTTACTTACTCCTCTTTATCAAAGCAGAATATAAAATTATTGATTCAATTATATATATATATAATTTATTTGTCAACTATATCATTTAATGTATTATGCCTCATTTTTATATAAATTATAAAGTAATTTATAAAAGCTATAACATTTAAAACTACAGTTAAGAAAAATAAGGTTTTAGATAATAACTCGGGAAATTTAAATACTACAGATAATGTTGCAGCGTAAAAGGATAAAGTTGCTACTTTTCCATATTTATTTGAAGGCATTACTTGTTTTCCTTTAAATAAATACAATATTGCTCCACCTAAAATCATTGCTATTTCTTTTATTCCTATGGCAATTAGTATCCAAGGAGGTATAATTCCTTTTGTAGTAAAGCTAATCAAAATAGTAAATGTCATTAATTTATCTGCAATAGGGTCTAAAACTATACCAAGTTTAGACGTTAAATTATATTTTCTTGCTATGTATCCATCTAAAACATCAGAAATTCCTGCAATAATAAATATGATTCCTGCTAATAAAATATTTTCTCTTAAACTGGAATAAAAAAAGTATAGATATACTGGAATCAATAGTATTCTTAAAATCGTTATCATATTTGGTATATTCATTTAATTCCTCCTAACCTAATAACTAATTTAGTAACCTTTACCCTATTTTAGAATATTATAGCATTAAATAAAGCTTTCGTATACCCATATTATGTTAGGAGGGATAAGATGTTAAGAAAAGTTTCATTTATATTAATCCTAGTGATAGTGCTATCATTTGGATTAGTTGGCTGCAAGAAGAACACAGAGTTACAAACCATTAGGTTAGTTGAAGTTACTCACTCCCTATTTTACACACCACAATATGTAGCCATTACTAAAGGATTTTTTGAGGAAGAAGGACTAAAAGTTGAATTAATCAATGGTAAAGGTGCAGATAAGGTTATGGCTTCTCTATTAAGTAATGAAGCTGAAATTGGATTTATGGGACCTGAAGCATCTGTATATGTATATAACCAAGGGCGAGATAATTATGTAATTAACTTTGCACAATTAACTCAACGAGATGGCTCTTTCTTAGTAGGAAGAGAAAAGGACGATAATTTTACCTTCGATAAACTTAAAGGTAAAACAGTAATAGGTGGTAGAAAAGGCGGTATGCCAGAAATGACTTTAGAGTATGTAATCAAAAGCCACGGACTAGAAATAGGTAAAGATGTAAATGTACGAACTGACATACAATTCGATGTAATGGCTGGAGCATTTGTGGCTGGTGAAGGTGACTATGTGGCATTATTTGAGCCTGTTGCTGCTACATTGGAAAAAGAGAACAAAGGCTATGTAGTAGCTTCCATAGGTGAAGAAGGTGGATATTTGCCATATACCTGTTATTCTGCAACTAAGGAATATATTGAAAACAATCCTGATATAATTCAAAAATTTACAAATGCAATTTATAAAGGTATGGTTTGGGTTCAAGAACATACTAGTGAAGAAATTGCTGATGCTGTAATGCCCCAATTCCCCGATACAGATAAAGATGTTTTAATCTCTTTAATAGAGAGATATAGAGATCAAGACTCTTGGAAACCAGATTTGATTATTACAGAGGAAGGATTGGAACATATGATGAATATTATGGAACTGGCAGGAGAACTAGATCAAAGAGCAGAATACAATAAAATAGTAACTACTGAATTTGCTGAAAAAGCTATGAAAAGATAAAATTATATCGGTAGTGTAAAATAATCTGTGCTTTTATGAAAACAAATGCTCCTTTCTGGTAAAATCAAAAAAGATTTAAAGTGAGAATGTAAATAACTTTGTGCTTTAGAGAGAATCGTTCATCTCTAATCTGACAAGAAATATTAAACTGGATAAAACTTACAACTAAATATCTTGATTTTATCTTTGCCAAGACTATTTTATTTTA
>NZ_VUNQ01000013.1 GCF_009695605.1 Tissierella pigra | reverse complement strand
GTTCTTTAGGCTACATATCACCAATAAATTATAGAAATAAAATAGCTCTGGGAATAGTAGCATAAGTACATTTAAAGGGTAAATCTTTGTTCGAAATGAATTTGTCTAAAAAAGGGTTGCCTTTCCAGGATCAACTTGGGATAATATAGACTTTAAAAATAATGATATAATTATAAACAAGCAATGGAAAGAAGATAAGGAGTACAAAAAGATATAAGTAAGAGAATTAAAACACAATAGATTGTTTCCTAAAAAAATTGAATCTAGTATGTGTACTAGATTCAATTACAAATTTAAAATATTAGGCTTTAATATTTTCATACATGACTTAAGGTATACCTATGCACTAATTTAATTGAGATAGGATTAGATTTTAAAACCATAGCTGAATTTATGGGCTATATCCTAGAAATTGTTATAAAGACATATGCTAATTTCAATAGAGATATGTATAAGGCAGGGAAGAAGGCAGTAAATAAATATTTATAATTTTTCTGCCGTTCCATCTGCCGTTTACCTAATCAGTGTTGAATTTAGCCGTTTTTTAGGGATAATTATTACTTAACAACTATATTATATATTTTCCCTGGAACAAATATTTCCTTTACTATATTCTTTCCTTCTAGGAATCTATTAATATTTTCATCAGCTTTTGCTTTTTCTCTTGCTATATCTTGGGATTCGTCAACACTAATTTGTATTGTACCTCTTACTTTGCCGTTTACTTGAACTGGTAGGTCTATTACTTTATCTCTTGTTTTTTCTTCATCATATTTTGGCCAAGCAGTTTCATGAAGATAACCTTCCAATCCTAATATCTCCCACATTTCCTCTGTTATATGAGGAGCCACAGGGTTTAGTAGTATTATAAATGTCTTTAAATCTTCTTTCTTTATGCTACCATGGTCATTGAATTCATTTAATAGACTCATTAAAGCTGCAATACCTGTATTAAATTTAAGGGTTTCAAAATCTTCAGATACTTTTTTAATAGTCTTGTGAATACTTGATTCTAATTCCTTAGTATAATCTTCACCATCTACTAAAATATCTTGAAGTTTCCATACTCTTTCAAGGAATCGTCTACATCCTTTTACTCCATTTTCTGACCAAGGTACACTTTTTTCAAAGTCACCTATAAACATTTCATAAGTTCTAAGAGTATCTGCACCATAGTCTCTTACTATATCATCAGGATTTATTACATTTCCACGTGATTTTGACATCTTCTCATTATTATCTCCTAGAATCATTCCATGAGAAGTTCTCTTTGCATATGGTTCAGGTATAGGAACTACTCCAATATCATATAAGAATTTATGCCAGAATCTTGAATATAGTAGGTGAAGGGTCGTATGTTCCATTCCACCATTATACCAATCTACTGGTAACCAATAATTTAAAGCTTCTTGAGAAGCAAATTTTTCTTCATTAAAAGGATCGATATATCTTAGGAAGTACCAAGAAGAGCCTGCCCATTGAGGCATTGTATCTGTTTCTCTTTTTCCTTTTCCACCACATTTTGGACAAGTAGTTTCTACCCAATCTATAATATTTGCCAATGGTGATTCACCATTATCCGCTGGTTCATAGTTTTCTACATCTGGTAACATAACTGGCAGTTCTTTTTCTGGTACTGGGACCCATCCACATTCATCACAGTGTATTAGAGGAATTGGTTCTCCCCAATATCTTTGTCTAGAAAATACCCAGTCTCTTAACTTAAAGTTTACTTTTCTAGTACCAAGATTCTTGTCTTCTAGCCATTTAATCATATATTCCTTAGCCTCTTTTACTTCCATTCCATTGATGAAATCAGAATTTATAGCTATACCTTCTTCTGTATCTGTAAAGGCTTCTTTTTCTACATCTCCACCTTTTATTACTTCAATTATGGGAAGGTTAAATTTCTTAGCAAATTCCCAGTCACGAGTATCATGTCCTGGTACTGCCATTATTGCACCTGTACCATAACTCATTAAAACATAGTCAGAAATCCAAATAGGGATTTCTCCTCCACTAGCAGGATTAATCGCTGTTAATCCTTTTATTTCTATACCTGTTTTATCTTTAGATAATTCTGTTCTTTCAAAATCAGATTTTTTACCTACTTCATGTTGATATTCATGAATTTCATCTAAGTTTGTTATTTCTTCCTTATATTTTTCTATTAAAGGATGCTCTGCTGCAATAACCATATATGTTGAACCAAATAATGTATCTGGTCTTGTAGTAAATACCCTTAGCTTATCTTCTTTTCCTGCAATTTGAAAATCTACCTCTGCTCCTTCAGATTTACCAATCCAGTTAGTTTGCTGAGCCTTTACTCTCTCAATATAATCCACCTTATCTAAATCACTAATTAGTCTATCTGCATATTCTGTTATTTTTAGCATCCATTGGTTTTTAACTTTTCTAACTACTTCTCCACTACATCTTTCGCAGGTTCCTTGAATAACTTCTTCGTTTGCTAAGCCTACTTTACAAGATGGACACCAGTTAATAGGCATTTCTTGTTTATATGCCAATCCTTTTTCATATAGTTTTAGGAATATCCATTGAGTCCATTTATAATAATGTGGATCTGTAGTATTTATTTCCCTTGCCCAATCAAAGGAAAATCCTATGGATTTTAACTGTGATTTAAATCTTGCTACGTTTCTTTCTGTAACTGTTTCTGGATGGATTTTATGTTTAATTGCATAGTTCTCTGTTGGTAATCCAAAGGCATCCCATCCCATTGGATATAATACATTATATCCTTCAAGTCTTCTCTTTCTAGACACAATGTCTAATGCAGTATATGGTCTTGGGTGACCTACATGCAGCCCTTCTCCTGATGGATAAGGGAATTCTACTAAAGCATAAAACTTCGGTTTATTACTTTCATTAGATGCCTTAAAGGGTTGTCTTTCATCCCAAATATCATGCCACTTTTTTTCAATTTCATTTGGTCTATATTCTCTCATAATTATCCTCCTCTTATTTAATCGACAATTAATTTCCTAATTTTTTCATCTACATCAGCTCACTGGCTTAGGTTCTGTGACGTAGTCTCGAAACTCAAATCTATTTACTCGTTACACTCGTATAGATTTGGTTCTCGTTACGTTTGACCTACATCAGCTCACTGTCGTTCGCTGTGTTAGGTCATAAAAAAGCCCTCCATCTCTAAATAGAGACGAAAGGCAAATTCCGCGGTACCACTCTTATTGATATTTCTATCCACTCAAAATATAACGGCATTTAACCGACTATGACTAATTTCATCATAGTAACTCCTGGACGAGTTCAGTCTTTATCAATACTGTCTTTCACCAACCGACAGCTCTCTATAATTGATATAAGACCTACTACTTCCATTCACAGTATTTATTGATTTAAGCTATATTCTAGCAGAGAAATCCAATAAAATCAAGACTATTTTAAAATATTATAATTATATCATTCTTCCCAAGCAAAAGATCTTTCTACTGCCTTTTTCCATCCTTTATATAATTTATTTATTTTTTCAGTATCCATATTAGGAACAAACTTTCTATCTATTTGCCAATTGTCTAAAACTTCTTCTTTATCTTTCCAAAATCCTACTGCAAGACCAGCTAAATAAGCCACTCCCAAAGCAGTAGTTTCTATGATTCTAGGTCTTTCAACTATGGAAGATAATATATCTGCTTGAAACTGCATTAAAAAATCGTTTCCTACAGCTCCACCATCTACCTTAAGTGATTGAAGTTTAATATTTGAATCTTCTTCCATGGCTTCTAATACATCTCTAGTTTGATAGGCTATAGATTCTAAGGTTGCTCTAATTATATGCTCGGATTTAGCTCCCCTAGTAAGACCTAATATTGCTCCTCTTGCGTACATATCCCAATATGGTGCACCTATACCTACAAAGGCAGGCACTACATATACTCCATTTGTATCTTCAACTTTTGCTGCGTAGTATTCAGATTCTTCTGCTGACCTAATGAGTTTTAGCTCATCCCTTAGCCATTGAATAGAAGCTCCTGCCACAAATATACTTCCCTCTAAAGCATATTCTATTTTACCATCTATCCCCCAGGCTATTGTAGTCAATAATCCCTTTTTGGATAGCACCATGTTTTCCCCTGTATTCATTAGTAAAAAACATCCTGTTCCATAAGTATTTTTAGCCATGCCAGGTTCAAAACAGTTCTGACCAAAAAGTGCTGCCTGTTGATCTCCAGCAATACCAGCTATGGGTATTTTAATGCCATCAAATATATACTCCTCTGTATAACCATATATCTCAGATGAAGGTTTCACTTCTGGTAGCATAGATTTTGGTATATCTAGTACTTCTATTAATTTTTCGTCCCACTTCAATTCTTTTATATTATATAACATAGTTCTAGATGCGTTGGAGTAATCAGTTACATGAACTTTTCCTCTAGTTAAATTCCAGATAATCCAAGTGTCCACAGTTCCAAATAAAAGCTCTCCTTCTTCTGCTAAGTTTCTAGCCCCCTTTACATTATCTAATATCCATTTAATTTTAGTGGCAGAAAAATATGCGTCAATGATTAAGCCAGTATTCTCTCTAATATATTCTTCTAATCCCATTTCTCGAAGTTCACTACATATATCTGCCGTTCGTCTACACTGCCATACTATCCCATTATAAATAGGCTTACCTGTGTTCTTATTCCAAACTATAGTAGTCTCCCTTTGGTTAGTAATACCTATAGCTGCTATTTCATCTCCCCTTATACCTCCCATTTCTAGAGCCTCTCTTGCTACCCCTGATTGTGTGGCCCATATTTCAATAGGGTCATGTTCTACATACCCAGCTTTTGGATATATTTGCTTAAATTCTTTTTGTGCCTTACCTACTATATTACCTGATTTATCAAATATTATAGCTCTAGAGCTTGTTGTCCCCTGATCAAAAGCCATTATATATTTTTTCACCATAGTACCTCCAATGATTTATATCTTTTATTATAATTATATCATATTGCCCTATTGTTCTTCTATTTTTAATTAGATATAATTAGTTGAGGTGATTAAATTGGGATTAAGTATAGAAACCTTTGTTAAGGGAAAAGATGAAATGGAAATATTTTTAAGAATTTGGGATGATGTTTTAAATCCAAAAGGAGTAGTACAAATCTTCCATGGAATGGCTGAACATACAGCTAGATATGATGACTTTGCAAGATTTTTAAATGAAAAGGGATATATAGTTTATGCCGATGATCATAGGGGACATGGTTATTCTGCAAATAAAAATAATATCTTAGGCTATGTTGGAGACAATGGTTTTTATAATATCGTTGAAGATGAAAAAATAATATCTAATCTAATTAAGGAAAAGTATCAAGACCTTCCTTTATATATATTTGCCCATAGCTTTGGATCATTTATTGGTCAAGAATATATAATCAAGTATTCAAAAGATATTAGTGGTATAATCTTATCAGGGTCTGCAAAACAAAATGGTTTAGATATTAAGGCAGGTAATATACTGTCAAATATACAAAATAAATTCTTTGATAATACTTTAGAGGCAAAACTAATTGATAAATTATCCTTTGGTTCTTTTAATAATAAGGTTGAAAATAAAAGAACTGAATTTGATTGGCTAAGTAGAGATAATAAAGAAGTAGATAAATATATAAAAGATGAACTCTGCGGATATATATCTCCAATAAATTTTTATTATAATCTCTTTGAAGGTTTTAAAGGATTATATAAAAAAGAAAGGTTAAATAATATAGTAAAAACTTTACCTATACTAGTCTTATCAGGTGATATGGATCCTGTAGGTAAGTATGGTAAATCTGTAAAGCGATTATATAATCAATACAATGATTTAGATATTCAAGATATTTCTCTGAAATTATATCCTGGTGGAAGACACGAACTTTTAAATGAAGAAAATAAAGAGGAAGTTTATGATTATATATATAGCTGGTTAAAAGGAAGGTAATAATGAGGAGTTATCTACCCATGTGTAGTCTATTTTACCTACAGGTTCTGCTAAGAATGTTTCATATTTAGCATCTGAAAGAGGTGTCCATTGTGTAGTTTCTACTGGTCTACCATTTATTATATTTGCTGGGTTTGTAGCCCCGGGAACTACTCCTCTTGTTTCATAGTGGATACTCTTATTGTAACCCTTATTTACATTCGTTGAGTTCCAGTATTTCCAATGTTCTCCATCTCCTGCTTTAGGGAAATAGTTTTCTCCCCATGCACTGTCCCACTCCTTGAACCCCACATTATCATATGCGGGGCAAGGTCCATGGTTTCTAGTAGGTGGTGTTGGCAGGTCTGTTGTTGTGGTGTAGGAGTACAAGAATACTTCTCTGTAGGAGTCTAAGCATATATAAGGGTTGGAAGCTACGCATGTTGTAGGTCCTTTGCCCTCCGGGGGCATTTGGTTTTTCTTCTCTTCTTTTGCCTTTGTACTAGATGTCTTATGGGTTTCGGTTGTTTCAAATATTAATCCTATAGGGAACATTGCCATTGATTGTCTGTCAAACCAGTCTACATCCAACATTATAGTCCTCAAAGCCTTTTCGTAATCATAATTAGGGTTAGTTGTGGGGTAGTCTCTTTTGAATATTGCCACCATATCTTCAATGAACTTAGGGTCGTGTAAGTTTCCTCCAGTATCACTATGTCGTTTTGCCATTTCCTGAACTGACTTTGGAACCTGAGGCCAATCCTTAATCATCTTCTCAGATACTGTAATATCTGCTGACCACTGAACATAAGTTTGACCATTCTTTGTAACATATCCTTCTATTTTAAAATTTGATAAGGAGTCTGAGTCTAACATTCTATCTCCAAATGTATCTGTAACTTGTTGCCCGTTAGTGATGACTTGCCCGTTAGGGGTGGTATGTCCATTGGAATTGAAGTTTGCCCCTTTACCTGCCCCCTGCAATGCTTCCTTCCCCCAGCTTACGTTTACCTGTGTGGTTCCATTTGGTACTGGTGTCATGTTCACTATTTTCTGCGTGTAGGTGTTGTCCCCATTATCCCTAGTTCTAGTATCATTGGGTTTCCCATCCGGGTTTAGGTAAAATCCTACTCCTGGGACAGATAGGGTTTGATCCCCAACTTCAGCATCATCTGCGAA
This sequence comes from Tissierella pigra, assembly GCF_009695605.1. Lineage (GTDB taxonomy): Bacteria > Bacillota > Clostridia > Tissierellales > Tissierellaceae > Tissierella > Tissierella pigra. The sequence continues at coordinate 81,040 of NZ_VUNQ01000013.1, read as the reverse complement.
TACCGTAAATGTTGTTAATATCGTTATTAAACAAAGTAGTAATGTTAACCTTCGTTTGTTTATTTTCATTTTAAATCACCTATCTTTATCAGTTGTACAGATTCACTATGTTTCACACCTTTTCTACTTGAAGGTTTATCCCTTTTCATATTCTTTATTTTAACAGGTTTATTTAAATTGATTTCAATTATTGTACCGTTATCATAAAAGTATAATGTCTTTAATGTTTTACCTTCTAGGGTTTCACCTTTATTAGCAAATATTGTACCACTTGATGCTCTTGTTGTATATATGGTTCCCTCTGTATCTGCGATGGCGTAGGTGTGCATGGTTCTAGGGCTTACGGGACTTCTTACGGATAGGCTAAGGTATACACCTATTTCTCCATTATCATATTCGTCGATTCCATATTGAGGTATTATTATATCTTTGTAATAACTAGTTGCATCATATAATTTATTTCCTCTAAAACTTAAATCCAGATTTACATTTCCTAAACCTACTAACTTTTTATATTTATTCTCTACATATTTTCCATCTTTATTTGGTATTTCTTTTATGGTGGATAGGTCTACTGCTGTGTAGCATGGGGGTTTGAAGTACCCCCATCTATCATAATATGATTTCACAACCTCTAAATCCTCAATGGTTGCCTTATTACTACTTTGGCTTGGCTTTTCTACTGGCTTTTCTACTGGTTTTTCAACGGGTTTTTCCACTGGCTTTTCTACCGGTTTAGGTGGAGTAGTTGGTTTCTCTTCTTTTGGTTTCTCTACGGGTTTCTCAACTGGCTTTTCAATCGGCTTCTCAACAGGTTTCTCTACGGGTTTTTCAACAGGTTTCTCTATTGGTTTCTCCACCGGCTTTTCTACTGGTTTTTCAACTGGTTTCTCCACTGGTGTAGTTGGTTTCTCTACTACATGTTCTTGCTTAGGTGCACCTTCTTCTCTTATGTCTATTGCCTTTGCTTCATGATAATAGTCTACTGTATATCCTAGGCTTTCCATTATACTTCTAAATGGTAGGTAGGTTCTGCTTACAGCAGGGTCTACTGTTGCTGAAGTATCTAGTTCTACTAGTTCTCCATTTGAGGACATTACCCTTTTATTTATTGGGTACTTTAATTCTTTACCATTCCCTTTGGCTATAGCTAATGAATTGGCTTGGTCCCATGTTAGGTTTACACCTTCTATATTGTCTGCAATATCCCTTATTGCTACAGATGTTCTTCCATTTACCATTTTAATTCCATAGGCAAACTTGTTATCCAATCTTATTTTTGTGCCATCTTTTTGTATTAGGGTTACTTTGTAGTTGTAGGCTGCATCTTCCATCTTTTCAACATTGGTCTTGTATTGGGTGAATGGGTTTCCATTATTCTCCATGTTATTTAATAATGCTACTTGTGTAGTATTTGATATATTCTCCACAGCATTACAACCTACTGGTCCTAATAGTGTAATCGCAACTAATGTACCTACTCCTGTTTTCTTTAAAATATCTGCTTTCTTATTCATTTATATTTTCCCCCTATTTTTTATAATTGTTCTTTAATTCAAGTTTTTACTAACTTATGTAATTTAAAAATAAATTCATCCAATTTTACTCTATAAAATACGACAGGAATTTGGTATACCTGTCGTATTTATATTATTTTTAGTTATCAAGTTGTTCCTTTAATTCTTCCACCTCAGATTTAGAAAGACCTGTTGCTTTTACTACTAATGCTATTTCTACACCTTCTTTTAATAAGTTTTTAGCTATCTCAATATTTCTTTTCTGCATTCCTTCTTGTCTTCCTTCGAGTAATCCTTTCTGCATTCCTTCTTGTAGTCCTTTTTCCATTCCTAATAACTCTCTTCTTTCTAAGATACTCATAGTAACAGCCCCCTTTCCATCTAATCTCCTTATTTCCTCTTTTATATCTTCCTCTGTAGCATCACTATTGGTTAATTCTATATATCTTAAATATATTTCCCCATAATATATTATTGTCTCCAATGACTCTTCTTTTTGTACCTCATCCAATGCTAATAGAAAATTTTCCAGAACCACTTCCAAATCCTCTTCAAAGGAATATTTAAACGCCTTTAGCATCATTGCTGTTAATCTAGTTAGTTTCTGAAAGTCATTTTCTTTATATTCCCCTATATTGAAAAAATCATATTTGAATACTGGTACTCTTTCTTTAAAGTATTCTGGTAACTGATAAAAATCTGGTATCATATCTCTTATATCGGTTCTAATATTCCATTTTTCTTTTCCATGATAAATAAGCATTGGAATTATAATTGGCAGTTCTTCTTTGTTTTCTTTTTGTATTATTGTCATCCACGATTCTAACATATATTTATTTAATTGAAATATTGCTAATTTATCTTTATAGGACTTATGCTCTATTAGAAAAGATATATAAGCATCTTTATTGTTTATTTTTACCCTATAAATTAAATCTGAAAAGTTTTCTTGTAATTCTTTGTTTATAAAGGTATCCTTTTGAAGTTCTAAACTCTCCATATCTATTATATCTAAAGCTTCTTTAGGTATATTATTTTCTATAAAATCTTTTGCTATTCTTTTCTGACTAAATACTTCCTTAAATGTGACATCATGCTTATTTACTACTTCATTTTTCATCTTATCACCAACTTTTTTTAGTCTTCCCAAATTTATTATATCATTTATATAATTATTCTTCTACATATTCTAGTGGTATAATCTTATTCTATTATATCTACTTTAATATTGATGATTCTAAAAAATCCATATTAAGTATAGGCTTTTGTATAATTTCTACAACTGCTGTTTATTCAAAATCATATTAATCCTATACATTTTATATTGATTTATAGCCACTTTGCATAGCTAACATTATACGTTTTCTAAATATTATTATATAAACACTTTGTGTAGTTTATCAAAGAACACTACTTTTGAAAACATAAAAACTTTATGATTTTTTAGCTTGTTTATAGTTAGAACCTATAATTTTTAATTATCATTTTCTATAATATAAAATTTAGTTAAAATTTCGGCTTTAAATTTCAACGTGATTGATGAATAATCTTAGAATATTAACATATATTCCAAACTTCTTCATATAATTAGATAATTTAAAAAACCTCTGTAAATAATATTATCTACAGAGGTTTTTTAATATTGTTATATTTACATATCCCTAAACTATTACTGTCTCTACTTTACTCAAAGAATCCTAAAATAAATACTCCTATGGTTATCATTATAATAGTAAAATATTGATTTTTACTCAATTTTTCTTTCAGCCATATTCTTCCAAAGATTACAGCTACAATACTATCTATGGACATTAATGGTGCTGCAACTACTGAGTTTCCAGTTAATGCATAGACATAGAAAAATTGTCCTGCAGTTTCACAAATTCCACCTATTATATTGAATTTCTCATCTTTAATATTATATCTTTCCTTCTTAATAACTACTAGGTAAAATAAAGATATTAAAGCTACAATAAAAAAAGTAAGTTCAAATGAAATCAATGCTTCTTCTGGTGTAAGGATATTACTTAAATACATATCATCTAAAAATGTTGCAAAGGCATCAACTACAGCATAGATTATAGGAAATATAAGGGCTACTGCTCCAAGATTAAGCTTTTTTTCCTCCAAACTTAAATCTTTTTTCCTAGCTTCTTTGCCTTCTAATACTGCCAACAAAATAAGACCAATTGTTATAAGACTTACTGCTAAAAATTGAATACCTGTCATTGTTTTACCTAGTACCATAAAAGACAATATACCTGCCATTGCTCCTGAGGTACTGGCTACAGGTGAACCTACTGATATTTGAAGGTATCTATATCCATAAAAATCTACTGCCATAGATAATATGTATAAAAAGGATACTGGAAAGTATATAAAGTTAGTCTTTATACTATAATTAAAATCCAATTTATATAATTCTACAAAAGCTTGTAATCCCATAATAATACCAATCATAATTAAAATTCTTAAATGACTATATTTGTCGTTAGGATCAGTCCCCCTCTTAAAAGATACATCTGATAATCCCCAAAATAATGTGGCTAATAATGCTAAACTAAACCATGTTAATTCCATATGTTTTCTCCTTTGTTTTATAATATGAATAATTATTATAGCATAGTCTACTATTCCTTTAAAGAAGATTATAACTATAAAAGCAATAAAAAAGCTAACTATATTTAAAAAACTAGTTAGCTTTTTTATTATAATTTTTTCTAAAATTCTGCTGATTTTACTGTTCTTGGGAATGGGATTACGTCTCTTATATTTGTCATTCCTGTTATATACATAACAGCTCTCTCAAATCCAAGTCCATATCCTGCATGTTTTGTACCACCAAATTTTCTTAGTTCTAGATACCACCAGTAATCCTCTGGGTCCATTCCGTTTTCTATTATTTTTTGTTCTAGTAGTTCAAGTCTTTCTTCTCTTTGAGAACCTCCTATGATTTCTCCAACGCCTGGAACTAAAAGGTCCATGGCTGCTACAGTTTTTCCATCATCGTTTAATCTCATATAAAATGCCTTTATTTCCTTTGGATAATCTACGACAAATACTGGCTTTTTAAATACTTTCTCTGATAAATATCTTTCATGTTCAGTTTGCAAGTCCATACCCCATTCTACTGGATATTGGAATTCTTCACCTGATTTTTGAAGTAATTCCACTGCTTCAGTATATGTTATACGTCCAAAATCTGAATTAACTACATTTTCAAGTCTTTCAATTAAACCTTTATCTACAAAACTGTTGAAAAACTCCACTTCTTCCTTAGCATTTTCCATTACATATTTAATTATATATTTCATCATATCTTCAGCTAATTGCATATCATCATTAATATCAGCAAAAGCAATTTCTGGTTCTATCATCCAAAACTCTGCTGCATGTCTTGCAGTATTAGAGTTTTCAGCTCTAAATGTTGGACCAAAAGTATAAATGTCTTTATATGCTAAAGCAAAAGCTTCTCCCTCTAATTGACCTGATACTGTAAGACTAGTTTCTTTACCAAAAAAATCCTTTGTAAAGTCAATTTCTTTCTTATCATTCATAGGAATATTGTGAAAATCTAAGGTAGATACTCTAAACATTTCTCCTGCACCTTCAGCATCTGAAGCTGTAACAATTGGAGTATGAACATATACAAATCCTCTTTCTTGGAAGAATTTGTGTATTGCATAAGCAAGAATAGATCTTACTCTAAATACAGCATTAAATGTATTAGCTCTAGGTCTTAAATGGGCTATGGTTCTCATATATTCAAAAGTATGCCTTTTCTTTTGTAGCGGATAATCTGCTGTAGAATATCCTTCTATTTCTATTTCACTTGCCTTAATTTCAAAGGGCTGTTTTGCCTCTGGTGTAGGTACTAATATACCTTTAACCATTATTGATGAACTAAGGGGCAATTTTTCCACTTCTTTAAAGTTTTCTAAACTTTCCTCAAATACTATTTGAATGTTTTTAAAAAATGTACCATCATTTAACTCTAGGAATCCAAAGGTCTTTGAACTTCTTGATGTTCTTATCCAGCCTTCAAGTACAACTTCATTATTTAAATACTTCTCAGTCTCTTTATAAATTTCCCTAATTGTAGTTTTCATTTTTATTCTCCTCTCTATTATGATTTAATTTTTGGTACGTTTGACCTACATCAGCTCACTATCGTTCACTAAGTTAGGTCATAAAAAAACCTTTCATCTCTTTTTGATTATAGAGACGAAAGGTAAATTTCGCGGTACCACCCTAATTGCTAATAGCCACTTTAACACACATCTTAATGTGCTTCACATATAACGGTGTGATTCCGTCTAAGTCTACTCTCTTAATGATTTCAATTAGAAACTCAAGGATGTTCTTCAATATAAGTCTCGTACCTATGTCTCACTATTATAGGCTCCCTTTGACTACCTCTTATATTTACTCTTCCTATCAAAGTTTTTTCCTTACTTTTATATAATTATAGTTATTTTACCTAAAGTTGTCAATGAATTTAGCTAATCTTTATTTTATTTCTTTATTATATCCATTTTACTAAATTTATACTATGAAAAAATTCCTTATAAAGCTGCATTTACAAGAAATACTATTTATCTTAGCTTTTGGTCTTCATCGATATAGTCCAACTCTTCTTTGAATATTTCTCTTGCATTTTCTATTTTTATAGGATCCTGAGTTTTTAGTGCAGATTCAAATTTTGTAATTATATAATCTAACTGCTTCCTAGCTTCTCCTACACTTTCTTCATACATTCTCTCACTCCTAAATAAAAGAAGTTTATTTTTTTCCTGCTCTCTAGGAGGAATCTTCAAGTAACTTATTTCTTCCATTCGTTTTTCTATCATTTCATCAGTCATATCATTATTTTTATTTTTGATAATTTGTTTAACTTTATTTCCTGTGGAATTTACTTTAACTTCTACTTCCAGTATAGAATTAATATCATAAGTATATGTTACATCTATACTTTCTTCACCTGCCAAAGCCAATGGAACTTCCACAAATAGTTCTCCCAAAGATATATTATTCTTTGCGAATCTGCTCTCCCCTTGAAGTATATTTATTCTTATTTTACTTTGATTATCATATACCGTATATAGTGTCTGAGTTCTACTTGCAGGAATTACAGTATTTCTATCTATTATTGGACAGAAATAACCTGCCTCTATCCTATTATTTTCTCTTTCCATAACAACTTCTGTCCCTAAAGTATATGGACAAACATCTGTTAAAATTACTTCTTTTATATATTGATTTCTTTCTTTTAAAGCAGCTTGAATTGCTGCACCTAGGGATACGGCTTCATCAGGATTAATTGATGTATTTGGAAATCTGCCAAAAAGCTTATTTACAAATTTTCTTACAATAGGAAGCTTTGTAGAACCTCCTACAAGTATTACATCATCTATTTGAGATAATCTCAGATTTGTATCACTTAAACTTCTCTTTATGGGATTTCTTATTTTTTCTAAAAGAAGTTCACAAGCCTCCTCGTAATCATCAATATCTATTTGAAATTCAATTCGTTCATCATTTATAATACAGTTCATAGAAGATATTTTACTATCTGAAAATCCTCTTTTGCATTTCTCTGCTTGGTCCAATATATGTGATAAAGTTTTTGAATCTAAAGATTCTCTATCGATTTTATTTTTTTTAATAAATAGTTCAACTAAAATTTGAGTAAAATCTTCTCCTCCTAAATAGTTGTCACCAGCCACTGCTCTAACTTCAAGTATATTATTAAAAAGCTCTAAAATAGAGACGTCAAATGTACCTCCACCTAAATCAAATACTAAAATTTTAGCATCTGCTTTTTTTTGATACAATCCATAAGCTATGGCTGCGGCTGTAGGCTCACTTATAATACGCTCTACTTTGAATCCAGCCATTTCTCCCGCTTTTTTAGTTGCTTTTCTCTGTTCATCATTGAAATATGCAGGAACGCTTATTACTGCTTCTTCTACTTTTTCACCAAGAAAATGTTCTGCATCTTCTTTTAAATATTTCAATATAAATGAAGATAACTCTTCGGCATTAAATTCATTTTTCCCCAGCTTAAAAACTTTTTGACTTCCCATATCTCTTTTAAAAACCTGTGCTGTACTGTCATAGTAAACTGCACTTCTTTCTAGGGCTGTTTCACCTACGTATATATTAGAGTTTTCATCTATACCAACAACAGATGGTGTTAGACTTTTCCCTAAACGATTGGGAATTATTTTTGCACCATCTTCTGTAAAATATGATACCGAACTGTTTGTTGTACCTAAATCTATTCCTATTATCATGCTATTCTCCCCTTACTCTTTAGATGCCAATCTTTTAACTGCAATACACACATCAAGACATTCTGGCTCATATTCCAACACTATATTATAATTCTTCAATGCTTCTTCTATATCTCCTTTTGCCTCTGCTAACATACCTACCAAAGCAAACTTTTCATAACATTTTCCATATGGACAACCTTTGCATTTTTTATATTTATCCATTTCAGCAATATAATATTCAGCTTTTTCAATATCTCCCATATATATATATGCTCTTGTTATGCCATATAATCTAGCAGGAATATATCCAGTATCTGTAAAAAACTCTTTTTCATCACCTATATCTTTAATATAATACTCAATTGATTTTTTGAAATAATCTTCTTTTTTAAATCCTAAAAATTTATATGACATTCCCATATTCAAATATATCTCGTACAAATTCTCATAATCTGTTTTATCCACGTCTTTTAATGCTTTTTTATAATAATGAAGGGCTTTCATATATTTATTTTGGTATAAATACAAATCACCTAAATCAAGATAAACCTCTGTATTATTCTTACCTTTACAAATTGCATCCTTATAAGAGGATTTTGCCTTGGATAAATCACCTTTAAGTTTATATAAGTCTCCCTTTCTACGTTTGATTTTATTTATATCTGCATTTTCTACATTTTCCATATGTTTGCTACATATTTTAATTCCTTCATCATATTTGCCCATTATTATATACAGACTTCTTAAACTCTCGTAAAAAACATCTTTATTAGGAAACCTTTCCAATCCTTTTTTTAAATATTCCTCAGCTTTGTCATATTGTTCCAATACCCTATAAGTCTTTGCTATATTATTAAATGGCAAGTGTGTTTCTTCATAATCCAGACATTCCATAGATTTAAGATAGTACTCTAGAGCTTTCTCATACTCTCCTAAATTGTGATAATTAAATCCTAAATTATTGTATGGAAACGGATTTGCAGAATCTAGCTCAATTGATTTCAAATAGTTATCTATACCTTCTTCAGTTCTTCCAAGTCTTGAAAGCGTAAGCCCTTTTGAAAGATAGTTGTATCCCGTCTCCTTCATTTCAATTAGTTTATCCCTATATTTTAAAGCTTCATTATAATAGTTTCTTTCTTCATCTCCCGTTGCGTATTGTGCTTTTTCCTCTAACATACTGGCAATTGAAGAATATGCTTCTGTACGTTCTGGATTAATATCTAGAAGCTTATTATAATATGCTATAGCTTCATCTAAATTACCCTTTCCCTCATGAGCTGATGCTAAACGGTAAATAACTTTTTCGTCATTAGGATATTCTTTATCAAGCTCTGTAAATATACTTATTGCTTCATGGTATTCTTCTAGTTCATGATGTATATATCCTTTATAAAATACAAATTCAATATTTTGAGTTAATTTAACAGCTTCATTTATAGCATTAAGTGCGTCTTCAAATTCATACATAGCCACACACACATCTGCTTCTGTATATAAAATATCCAAATAGAACTCTTCATCATAATTATTTTTTACATGGTCATCTTTTAAGTCCAATACTAATTTATATGCCTGCTCTTTTACTTCTCCTATGGTTTCAAGAGTTTGCCTTAAAGCTTTAATTTTATAAAGCTTTATTTCTTCATTGTTTATATCATTGTCTTCGGCTCTTTGTATAATATCTAAACAATCTTCGTACTTGCCAAACAGATGGAATGTCTTTATTGCTAGAAGATATGGCATGTAATATCCTGGTTCTATATTTACAGCATTATAATAATCATCAATTACATCCTGATACCTCTCCATATTGTAATATGCTTCTTGTCTGCATAAATATGCTGGATAATAATCTGATGCTTTACTGATTATTTCATCACATATATCTATACATTCCTCATTATTTTCATATTTTAAAAATGTTTGCGCTTTATAATTCATATATAGTAGCTTGTTATTTTCAACTTTTTCATTTTGAATAGCCTTTTCTAAATAATTTAAAACTTCTTTGAAATTTTCTTCGCTTTGTTCTTTTAAGTTTGAAAGAGCTATTGCAATTGTATAATAAGAGTATCCAAAGTTTCTTAATCTCTTTTCTGCATCTTCGCTTCCATCATCTTCTATTTTTTCTAAATCATCTACCCAAGCTAGTAAAAGAGGATATGCCTTTTCATAATTGTTCACAGATAAATATGTTCTTCCCATTAAATTATTATATAATGGTTTTTTATCTTCTGGAATATTTGAATCTTCTAGAAGATTTATGGTATCATCAAATCTATGATTTTGATAGAAACACCATCCTAATTCTACTAATGTTTCAAAATCATCGGGATTTTCGTCAAGTTGTTCTTTATAACTTTCCATTAAATATTCATTTGCTCTCATCATTTCATTTAAAGCATTTTGGTCACCAGAATAGACATATAGCATATCAATAAACCATTCTTTTGCTTCAAGATATTCCTTCTCTGCTAAAAAACATCTACCTAATCCTAGTTTGGCACTGTAATGAGTGGGAATTTTTTCAATAAGTTTTTCATAGTATTTTTTTGCTCTAGAGATTTCATTTAACTGAAAAGAAGCTTCTGCCACATATAAAGTAATATAATCACAATCAGGATACTTATTTCCCAATTCTATTATAATTTCTTCTGCATATTTATCCTTCCCCAATTTTAAATAATGTCGAACAACTTCTACATCTTCATATGGATGATAAATTGCATTGTTTTTCATTATTTCGATTTCTTTCTCTATACCATCTAAATCATTATAATCTAGCATATCTTTTACTTTAAAATAATGCCTTATATAATCATCATATTCTCCAAATTCGGGACCTTCAAATAAATAAAAATCCAAAAAATCCTCATAAATTATAGAATTACATACAAAATCTATGAAATTTTTAGGGAATTTCTCATAAAGCTTTTCTCTATCATCTGTAATATCAAATCGTTCATCTATTAATGTCCACACTTTATGAGGCAGATAGTAATTATCCATAAAAAAAGCAAGTAACTTTTCTTGAGCAATCCCTACTGTATCTAAAGCTACACAAATATCATCATCTAAAAGTTCTTTCCATTTATTAGTAGATACTCGGTCTGGAAAATTAAAGTATATTTCTTCTACTTTTTTCATCCACTTTCCAACATCATCTAAATCATCAAATTCTATAAACGTCTGTTCCTTCTTTAATTCTTGTATATGTATAATAGCATCTTCATATGCTTTTCTAAGTTCCTTAAATCCTTCTGGATCATCTTCTGGGTTTACATTAACAAGTTTTTCTCTATATGCAGATTTAATTAAATCTTCATCCTTAGTTTTATCGATTCCTAGTACATTCCAAAATTTTTCCATTGTTCTTTTCGCCCCTTTTTAAAGTTTTATATTTCTATTATATTTGATGAGGATTTTCATATGATTTGTCACAGGGAAATTCTTCACATAACATATATCGGAAAATTTTAACAGAAAATAAAGGGGTAAAATAGTCCTTTTTATTTATAATTCCCTACCATAAGATAAGAATCTTTTCTTTATTTCTTTTTCATACCCATTTTCTGTGGGTTCATAGTATTTCTTTCCTATGAATTCAGTGGGCAAATATTGTTGTGGAATAAAAGCATTTTCATAATCATGAGGATATTTATATCCCATACCATGACCTAATTTCTTAGCTCCAGGATAACTTCCATCTCGCAGATGTGAAGGCACCTTTCCTATTTCTTTATTTCTTATGTCCTCTAAAGCTTTATCTATACCCATATATGCTGCATTACTCTTTGGTGCTGTTGCTATATAGACTGCCGCTTGAGCTAATGGGATTCTTCCTTCTGGCATACCTATTACATTTACTGCATTAAAGGCAGATACGGCAATATTTAAAGCATTTGGATCAGCATTACCTACATCTTCTGATGCACAGATTATAATTCTTCTGGCAATGAATTTAGGGTCTTCCCCTGCATTTATCATTTTAGCTAACCAATATAAAGTAGCATCTGGGTCTGAACCTCTCATGCTTTTTATAAAAGCTGATATGGTGTCATAATGCTCGTCTCCATCTTTATCATATCTTGCTGTTTTTATTTGTATAGATGATCTTATTGTGTCTAAATCAATTTGAATTACTTCTTCTTCATTGGCAGAAGTAGAAAGAACCCCTATTTCTAAAGAATTAAGTATGGTTCGTCCATCTCCCTCTGCAATAGTTATAAGATAATTTATAGCATCTTCCGTTATATCTACTTTATATTCTCCTAGTCCCTTTTCTTTATTGGATAGAGCATTTTTTATAAGATTTCTTAAATCATCTTTAGTCAAAGATTCTAATTTTAAAACCATAACTCTAGATAATAAAGCCTTATTCACTTCAAAATAAGGATTTTCAGTAGTGGCACCTATAAGTATTATAATTCCTTTTTCTACAAATGGAAGCAATGCGTCTTGTTGAGATTTATTAAATCTATGTATCTCATCTACAAATAATATAGTTCTTCTATTATACAATTTTAAATTTTCTTCTGCTCTGTCCATTACTTCCCGAATATCTTTTACTCCAGATGTTACAGCAGATAATTTTTCAAATATCATATTGGTAGTATTGGCTATTATCATAGCCAAAGTGGTCTTACCTGTACCTGGAGGTCCAAAGAATATCATTGAAGTTATTCTATCTGCCTTTATAGACCTATTTAAAAACTGTCCTTCTCCTAATAAATGCTTCTGCCCTACAAATTCACTTATTTTCTCTGGTCTCATTCTGTCAGCCAAAGGTGCATTCTTTTTTAATTTTTCTTCCATATTTAACGTAAACAAATCCATTTCATCACCTAATTAATATTATTATTTCCATTATAATACAATAACTCCGATTTTTAAAGCAAGGCTTTAGAAATCGAAGTTATTGTTCTTTATTTTATTATATACTACAACTTACTCATGATTCAATAAGTTCATAATAGTTTTATATACTAATTCTGGTGCTACTTCAAAGGAATATTTCTTTTCTATTCTTTCAGTAAATTTATGGGCATCCTTCCCAAATGGACCTATATCTAATACTGGTAGACCTAGTTTTTGCATATCCTCCAGTGGTAAATCATATTTAGTACCAAATCCCGGCATATTATCTTTTAAGGCTGCTATAATTTTAGGATCTTTTGGTGCTGCTCCATAGCTTAAATCTGATATATATGGAAAGAATTTCTTATAAACTAATTTATAATCTGTTTCTGTAGTCTCTACAGCATCCTTTACTGCATCTAGTAGCGCCTTTTCTTTTGGTATGTTTCCTTCTACATGAATATGTGGATAATATGGAGGTGTAAAATATACTATAACAACAGGTTCTCTATTTGACCATAAGTTATGGACTTCTTCTACTAATTTCAATGAAAAATCTCTTTGATCTATGGACTCATCCTTTAACATTTCCTTTGTGATTTTAGCAATTTTTTCATCAAGCTCATTACCAATTTCTAATTTTACTTCTTTATATAATTCCTCATAAGTTAACACTTTTGTTTTCCATGGTAGTTTTTTATATTCTCTCCCTGCTAATTTACAAAATTCTTTATATTGTTGATTTAGATTATCAATAGTTAGCTGAAAAGCTTCTGTAGCAGCATCTTTCATCCTCATTAGTACCTGATCTGGTGTACTGCAATGGGTTGCGTAGTTAAAAAACAAGGTAGATGTTTTTGCTATTTGAACTGAATATTCTGGCTTTAGATCTCTTTGTTTTAAGGTAATAGGTGGAAGTGAAACCTCACCTTCAGCTATATCACAAAAATCCACATTTAAATTAATTCTATTTGTAATAGAGGAGGATATTTGGTTTGGATCTAATCCTTTAAAGGATTCGCCAACATGAGTTTCTTTCCCTACTATATAAAAAGATGGCATTAATTTTCCTACTGTTCCTATATAAACATATTTATTTTCATCACCTTCAAATTCACTGGTCATATAATCTGTATCTAAAAGTGCTAGATATTCAAAGCCTTCTTCCTCTTGCATCTTAGTTAATTCTGGTATTATAGATAACATTCCACCTGAATTTCCCTCTTCATCACATACAGCAGCAAATACTAAATTCCCTTCAAAATTTTCAATATCCTTTGCTATTTCCTCCATTAATGCAATTATAATAGCATCACCAGTTTTCATATCAAAAATTCCACGACCAAATAAATACTCTCCTGATTCCAAATCTTTTCTTACTTCCTCTGGTAATGTATCTGATATTTCCTTAAATTTTTCGGTTAACTCATAAGGCTTATTTGCATACTGCCTTAAACTACCATAATCAGATATGCCAACAGTATCTGTATGACCTATCATTATTATCGTTTTTTTACTATTTTCTTTTTTACCTCTTAAAATTGCCATTACAGATTTTCTACCAAGTTTATCATTTTCTACATCTACAAATCTTAAATCTTGTGGATTTTCCTTATAATACTGCATCTCCGAAAAGATATCATAGACTTTTTGTACAGAATCTAATTCTCCTAGGGTTTCAACTACACTAAGTTGATTTGTTAATTCCACAGTAATTTCTTCTATTCTTCTCGCAATATTCTTGTTCATTCTTTACCCCCTTATCAATAACTCCGATTTTTTGAATCTGGCTTTAAAAATCGGAGTTATTATTTATTTTATTATTTCTTTTTCTATATATTCTGATGTCATTGCCCTTAAAATTCCAACATAGGACAGTTTAAACTCTATTATATCTCCTACTTTATAGTTTATCTCACTATCTGATGAATCCAGTATCAAATGGTCTGAACTTCCACCTAATATTGTTATTCCACTATCTAAAGGATATAATCCATCAAAATCTATATCTTGTTTACCTATTGCACAAAGAATTCTTTTCCTAATTCCTCTATCTATAAAAGTAGGTACGTTTCCGAAAGCATCTTTACCTATTTCTCCTATGGGAACTGAAGGTTTTTCTTTTACTTCAATAATCTCTGCTTGTAATCTAAATCCACCATCATCTGTATCTTTTATTTGCTCACCATAGGCTGTTTCTATTCCTAAGATTAGGGATTCTCCTAATCTTAAATTGTTTAATCCATTTATTTTGCAATTTTCTACTAAATGAACTGTACTTGAATTTCCTCCAGATAGTATTTCTAGTTCTATATTGTATTTTTCTTCTATTTGCCTTTCTAACTTAACCAATCTATTTAGAACTTCTTCTGTAGGTATTACCCCACCATAGCAGGTTAGATTAGTACCAAGTCCTATTATTTCAATTCCTTTTAGTGAGATTATATTTTCGATACAATCCAACAGAGAGTCTTCCTCATAAAATCCTTCCCTTAGATCTCCTAAATCCACCATTAAAATAATCTTGTGAATCTTATTTTTCTCCATAGCTTTTTCTGATAATAACTTTATTGTTTCCAGTTCTGAATTTAAGGATATATCTACATATTCTACTATATATTCTGCTTCAGATTTCATAGGCAGTCTTAACATAATCTTAGGTATATCTAAATCTTTCATTCTAATTAAGTTCTCTATTCTTGAATCTGCTAAATAACTTACTCCTCCATCTATATAGGCTTTAGCAATTTCAGGATTTCCGCAAAATACCTTAGTTACTCCTGCTATTTTTATATCTTGTTTATTGCATAATTCTACTATTGTTTTTACATTATTTCTTATGATTGATAAATCAATAGTCATTCTTGGATATTTCATAAGCTATTCTCCTTTAAGGCTATTTTCCAATAACTTTAATGCCACTTCTGGATATTTCTTAGACATTACTCCAAGGGAGGCCAATATATAATGATTATCTATTAATATTTCTGCTTCAGTATTTGGTAAAAGATCATTTCCCTTATTACATAAAGCAATTTCTTTTAAAATTTCTTTTCTGTGAGGTAGCCTTGTTAAAGCTCCACCTGTACCTATTATATATTTTACCTTTGTTAAATCTTTGCCTTCTGCTATGGTTTTCTTTCCTGATGGTCCATATAGATGTTTTAATCTTCCTCCATGGCGTCTCACTGACATTGTTGCAGCATGAAGAGTTAATTTTTCTACAAATTCTTTTTCTGACGCTGTAGTTGGAATCGGTTTATGATTTTCAATTAAATCTTCTAGCTCTTCTATTGAAATCTTAAGTTCTTTTATTAATTCTTCTTTACCTACTATTTCAACTATATTTCTCATATTTACATAGACACCAAGATCACCTTCTACTGTTCTTTTAGCTTTTGGTTCTGGATTGATTAAAATTCTTGATATTTCGTCACTATCTTCTGTAACAGAGTGAATATCAGTAGTAGCACCACCTACATCTATGGTAATTAAATCTCCTATATTTTCATAAAGTAGTTCTGACGCCTTCATAACTGCTCCTGGAGTTGGCATTATAGAACCTGTAACCATATTTCTTACTTTTTCCATACCTGGTGCGTGAATTATATGAGTTTCAAATACATCTTGAATTACTTTTCTAGTAGGTTCTACATTTAATTCATCTATTTTAGGATAAACATTTTCTACTATATATAGTTCTGTTTCATTATTTTCAAATAAATCCTTTATATCCTCATGATTTTCTATATTTCCTGCATATATAACTGGAATATTTAAATTCATTTCAGATATTAACTCTGCATTATAAAGGGCAGTATCTCTTTCACCATAATCTACTCCTCCTGCTATTAAGATTATATTAGGATTTATTTCTTCAATCTTTCTTAAATCTGATTTTCTGAGCTTTCCAGCTGTTATATATTTTATATTTGCCCCTGCACCTAATGCCGCTTCCTTAGCTGCCTTTACTGTCATATCATAGACAAGTCCATGAACTGTCATTCTAAGTCCACCTGCTGCTGAACTGGTGGCTATAAGCTCTTTATATTCTATGAAAGGTTCATTAAGATTTTCAGCTAAATTGTCTATAGCATTTTTCAGGCCAATGTTTACATCTCCTTCTAATACAGTTGTAGCAGATTGTCCTTGTCCAATAAATACTGGACAGGTCTCTAAGTTGTGAAATCCATTGACTACTGTAGTAGTACTGCCTATTTCTGCAACTAATAAATCAATTTTCATGGCTCATTGCCCTTCTCTTTTCTACTAAGAATGTAGCAACGTGCTGTCCTTTAGTGCCCCTACCAAATCCTTGATCCATACCTGATTCTATTGCCAGTTCATTAGATACTTGAGTTCCTCCTGCTGCAAGAATTATTTTATCTCTTATACCTTTCTCAATACACAAATCATGTAGCTTTTTCATATTTTTATAGTGAATATCATCATGAGAAATAATAGTTGAGGCAAGAATAGCATCTGCATTTAACTCAATGGCTGCATCAACTAATTTTTCTATGGATATTGATGTACCTAGTATATGGCTTTCAATACCATACCTTTCTATTCCACCATGTTTAATATCTATGATTTCACGAAGTCCAACCGAGTGTTCATCTTCTCCTACAGTTGCAGCTACAATCTTCATTGGTTTCTTTTCTATGTCTTCTCTAATTTCATCATCTGTCATTATTTTTGGCTTAGGTGGTATAACTAAATCATTTATGTCTATGGTATGAACAAACCTGCCTTTTAATTCTATACGAGTACCTTCAGCCTCCTGCATTATTTCCTTGTGAATTACTTCTACATCTTCTAAGCCCATTTTCTTTCCTATTTCTATGGCAGCAAATTCTGCTGTTCTTTCATCAGTAGGAAGGAATAATGTTGTATGGATTATACCGTCTCCCAGCCATTCCATTTCAGGCTTTATTTTAGATGTTTTTCTCAATTCTTTTACTTCTTCAAGTCTTACATTTACATTATCATTTTCATCTAATTCATCTATAAATATAATCTTAGACGGATCTTCAAAAGTCCCCCCACCTATTAATTCTGATGGATTATGGATAAAACTTTCACTATATTGCCCAATATTGTTATAGCCAAAATGTGCTGTAACTGGTGCCATATAGTCTTTGTCTCTCTCAAATACAGTTCCCTCTCCAACTCCTTTATCAGATTTTCTAACTATACCGTCTCCGTTTCTTTCTGGATAATATCCTGAATCTACAAAAAATCCTTCTTCTACAGCATTAAAATATCCTCCAACCTCAAGGATTTCTTCCATAAATAATATGGCTCTTTCCTTTAATTCCCTTACTTTATCTGCTAACTCTCCTTCATTTCTCTTTATTTCAACCATACTTCCAAGTCCATCCATTCCTGTAAAGGCTTGTTTTGCAGTATCTACTGCTTCTATATTATATATATGCCAAGGTACGTTTCTTCCTTCATCTGGAGTTATTGTAGACTGTATGTCTGCTCTAGTTAATTGAGAAATAAGTAAGTTCAGTACATGGGTTACAGTTGCTTCTCTAGTGGAAGATTCCATGTATTTTGTATTCATTTGAGCTCTCATTTTATATTCTTTAAATAATTCTCTTAAAGCAACTGCGTAAGGTAAGTCTAACCTCATACAAGGTGCTGGAGGTGCTGTTGGAGGTACTGTTGAAAGGCATATATTCTCTTTTTTCATCCCAACTTTCACTGAAAATATGGAGTTTATAGCATGTTGTACCATAAGCTCAGGCATTACTTTCCAAGCTTCCCTGGCAGTAGCATTGGCATTATGTGCTCCATCTATTTGAGCAATATCTGCCCAAGTCATTACTCTTTTAGCTTCTGCCGCGTCTACAAAGGACCTTACCATATTTATATTTCTATATAAAACATTGTATTGTGGGTCCTGATGTGCTCCATTCACTCCTTCTTCTGCAAACATTACGGCTATTTCTGGACCTGCTACACCAGATACATAAGAGTGATAATTTATGGGTCTGCCTACTTCATCTTCTATGAAATCCAAAGCTTTTCTTTGGGCCCTAACTTGTTTTCTTGAAATAGGAATCCCCCCTACTCCCTGTGGAGTTCCCTCTATAAGACTTTCAAAGTGAGATTGTCCAGCAGTTCTTATGACCATTATATGGTCTGCTCCATGCCACGCTGCCATTCTCATTCTTCTTATATCATCTTCAAATCTTCCAGATGCTATTTCCGTTGTAATTACAGGTTTTGGCTGCGGATCTATGGAATCAAAGTATTTAGCTGCTGGAAGTGGTTGGCTATTTTCTAAGGACTCAGACATATCATAGTATTCAAATTTACCTATTTGTCTATTCTCTTCAGTTCCTTCTCTCCAATGCCATCCTCTTCTTCTAGGTCTATATTTCTCTATATCTTTTAGTATAAAATCTATATCTAGTTTTTCATTATGATCTAATTTCATTGTTAGTACCTCCTTTAAACAAAGATACTGCCTCATCCCATATTTCACCTTGAGCTAACTTTAATCCCGTTTCTCTTATTTCCATATTTTTTTCTTTAGCTAATTTATATATAATATGACCTGCACCTTTGCCTATTAATCCTCTATCTATGGCTCCATCCACTATTGCCTTAGCTTCTAAACTTGAGAAACCCATTCTTAAAAGTACTGATCTTTCTATGGATGGAGATGTATTTTTATATGCTAAATCAATTATTGGTTCTACTACCTTTTCTGCTAATTCCCAAAACCTAGCTTCCAATTCTTCTTCTGACAGATTTGCTAAGTGTTTTCTTCTTTCCTGAAAATCATCTGCTCTTTTCATACTCAACCTCCTATTAATATTCTATCTCTAATTCATCTAAAACTTCTTTTACAAATTCAATGTTGGACTTTGTATCTTTTACTAAAAAGTCTATATCATCTTTTGTAACTTTAGTTGCTTTTATATTATTTACTGCATTTCTTATATAGGATTTTCTAGTCTTATTTAGGTCCAATTCAGTTAATGTAATATAAGATGGATCCCTTGGAAGTATAATATTTTTTCCTGGCACTTCATCTTTAGGTTCTCCTATTATAATTTCTATTCCATTTTCCCTAGCAAATGTAAGCTGTGGATTTATATGTTTTCCTGCTCCTGTATACTCAGTTTCTTGGACTACAATTATTTGATCTTCATCCATCTCCTGCGAAAGTTTAAAGGCTGCTACTAAAGATGTATTCCCTGCTGGTCCTCTTTCTAGACCTTCTATTTGAGCCAATAACTCTGTCATATAAAATACTGAACCCTGGTTCATAGTTACATATCTATCTATATATCTAAGAGGTCTTGCAGCGGATCTAGGTACATCTGATCTATCTGGCCAAGTAGCAAAAGGTATACCAAATCCAGTATGACCTGTAGTGAAGGATTTTTTATTAAATTCAGTATCCGATGCCATATGTAATCCCTGTAAACTAACACTAGCACCTACTATTTTTGTGTTAATTGCACCTGCCTTAATTAGTCCTCTAGCAGTACCAGTTAAATTTCCTCCGCCAGCATTAGTCACAACCACTACATCTGGGTCTCTTCCTTCTTTTTCTCTAAATTCCATAGATATTTCATATCCTAAAGTTTCTACTCCTGCTATACCAAAAGGTGAATATAATGAAGCATTGAAATAGCCTGTTTCCTCTAACATAATTAAAAAGGTATAAAATAATTCTGGTCCTACTGTAAGTTGAACCACTTCTGCTCCATAAGCCTCACAGGCTCTAGCTTTTTCTATTATCTCTGGCTGTCCAACTCCCCTTGAATCATAGCATTCCTGTACTATAATACATTTTAATCCATACATTGCAGCTTGAGATGCAACTGCTGCACCATAGTTTCCAGATGTGGCTGCAATAACCCCTTTATATCCTAGTTTTTTAGCATGATAACAAGCTGTAGCTGCCCTTCTTGCCTTAAAGCTTCCTGAAGGATTACTAGCTTCGTCTTTTATAAATATCCTTGCTCCTTTTCCCATTGGGGCAAATTTCCTAGCTAATTTAGTTAAGTTTCTCAGTTCAAGAATCGGAGTATTTCCTACTCCTGTTCTACTCTGAATTTCTTCTATCTCTTGTAAACTATAGCCAGTTTCTCTCATCATTCTTTCATAGTCAAAGGATATACTACCAGATTCAAACTCACTATAGTCTATACCAACAGCCTTTTTCATTATCTCTGCTCTTCTTGACATAACTCCTTCATAGCTCATGTCTCTAGTCATTATTGTTCACCGTCCTCTTTTAATAATTCTCTAGCTTGACGCCCTATATATAAAAGTTCAGGAACTGCTTTTCCAAAGTCATGTTTATAATATGGGTTAACTTCTACTAAATCACCTTCTATTATCCTTCCAATATAAGTTTCTATTTTTACTTTATCTCCAATATTTGCACTATCGTCTAATAAAAATCCTTTATCCCACATTTCTAGAGGTACATTTTGCGTATCTTCTGGAACACCTGCTGCCCTTTTCTTTGGCTCAAGTACAACAGAGTGAATCCTCACCCAATCACCACGTCTAGCATCCATATAAAAAACCCCCTTTTAGTTAATAATTAATAACTAATAGTTAATAATTTTGGAAGTTTCCAATTCATTAAAACTATTAATTAATATAAAGATCAAACCAAAGATTCTTCACTATACTCAGAATGACAAACATTCTCCTTCTTACTATGTTATTCACTATTAACTAATCTTCAATAAACTCTCTCATATCTCCCATTATTGCTCTTGGTACTGGTAAATCTATCATTGTTTTTAATCCAGGTCTTGCATTGATTACGTTTGGAATCATATTAACAGTCATTGCTATTGTTCCAATTCCTCCAGGAACTTCAGGTGTGATTTTCATACTAATATCTGGTGTACCTTTTATAGTTATATAATCTCCTGTTTTTATATTTTCTAAATGAGGTTCTACTTGCTGAGGATGTAACATTTCTATTTTTAATTCTCCATCTACATATCCATATCCTTTCATATTGCACCCTGCTACATTTCCTGGTTCAACTTCTGCATAAGGAGCTTTTCTATATACTGATGATACAATTGGTGCTTTCGTTAACTTGATTTCATCACTTAATTTCCATCCTAAGGCATCTGTAATCATATTTATAGATTCTGGGAATCCTACATGACCTGCCAAATCATTTTCTTCCACTCTTCTATTAAACTCATCTTCTGTTATACCTACACCTTGCTCCTCCATTACTGCTGGTCCAAAGGGTGAAAGATCATTTACTCTTTCTGCTATGATATTTTCCACATCAATACAAGCTCCGGTTAAAGTAACAACAAGTAAGTCCATAATAAGCCCTGGATTTATTCCTGTTCCTAAAACAGTAACTCCATTTTCTTTGGCAATTCTATCTAATTCCTTAGTTAACTCTGGCTCTTGAGCCTTAGGATATGCCATTTCCTCTGCTGTAGTTATTACATTGATGCCTTTTTTTAAACAATATACTATTTTATCATATGCTCCTTTTACAAAAGAATCTGTTGCAAGAAGTACAATATCAGCTGCCTTATCTGTTATAATATCTTCTACCTTATCACTAACTGTTACTTCCTTTCTACCACCCTTTTCAACTCCTAAGACTTCAAAAATACTTTTATTAACTTTATCTGGGTGAGTATCACAAACCCCTACTATTTCTACACCTTTTTTATTTAACAGCATTTCTGCTATTCCACTTCCCATAGCTCCAAAACCCCATAATATTACCTTTACATTATCATTTCTCATCTTAATTAACCTCCTAAATTAAATTTACTTTATTAAAATATGCAATTTTCTTGCCAATGATCTTTTCTATTTATTATTTAAAATCCTATGATTTTCCATATAATTTCTTATAAATTTATATGAATCTTCTATTATTCAGAATATAACAATTAAAAAATGCAATAATTTTTGCACCAATAGGCAAATATTATTGCATCAGACAATATACTTCTTTAATTTATGTTGTAAGGTCTGTCTTTTTATTCCTAGTTCCTTTGCAGTCCTTGTTATATTGTTTTCATTTCTTTCTAATGCATTTAATATAATGTCTTTTTCCATTTCTTCTAAAATATCTGGGAGAGATTTATTCTTTTCTTCTACAACAATTGCTTTTTTTAAAGGTTTATCTTCCATTATATAAATTGAAGAAATGAAATCCTCTTGTTTTAGTATTGTTTCTTTATCAGATACTATATTCATAGCTCCTTCTATAACATTTCCTAACTCCCTTACATTTCCTGGCCATGTATACTTCATAAATTGCTCTAATACTTCTTTAGATATTTTCTTTATATTTTTTTCAAATAAAAGATTATATTTTCTTACAAAATGTTCAGATAATATAATAATATCATCTCTTCTTTCTGCTAAAGATGGTATCTTAATAAAAATAACATTTAGCCTATAGTATAAATCTTTTCTAATAGTTCCATTTTTTAAACTCTCTAAAGGATCTTCATTTGTTGTAGCTATAATTCTCACATCTACAGGAATATCTTTTTTCCCGCCGACTCTCCTTATATATCCTTCCTGCAAAACCCTTAAAATCTTAGCTTGTAGTGATAAAGACATGGAGTTTATCTCATCCAACATTAAGGTTCCCCCATGGGCTTGTTCAAATATGCCTTCCCTTTCAGTGGCCCCTGTAAATCCACCTTTATCTGTCCCAAATAAAATCCCTTCTAATAAGGCTTCTGGTATGGCAGCACAATTTTGAGCTATAAAAGCCTTCTTTCTTCTTATACCACCATAATGAATACTTTGAGCAAATAATTCCTTTCCAGTACCAGTATCACCATAGATTAAAACACTAGACCCTGAATCTTTAGCCTTCTTGGCTATTTTCTTAGCCACTTCCAGTGATTTATGATTTCCTATAATATCATGAAAATTATATCTTTTTATCTGACTTTTAAAATCTTTTTTATCTACCTGGGTTAAATTTAATTTATTTTGTAATTCTATTAATTGGTCAGATAAGTTTTTAATATGAGTTATATTATTAGCTATTTCTAAAGCACCTATTATTTCATCATTATCATAAAGAGGTATAGTGGAGTTTATGGTAGTTATCCTTTGACCTTTAAAATTGAAATAGGATTGTGTGCTATTAAGTATCCCCTCACCTGTATGAAGGACTTTTATTAAGGTAGAGGTCTCTTCATTTAAACTAGGAAATATCTCTAAAATATCTTTTTCAAGAACTTGATTTTTATCTAGTCCTTCTAATCTTGCCATAAATTCATTATAGACAACAGTTTTCCTTTTATTATCTATTACATGTACACCTATATCTGCATGATGCAAAATATTTTGCATTATTATTTTATTTAAATCTGTTTTTCTCATTATATCATCCTTAATTTAAGGTAATAGCTGCTATCATTCTATTTTTTGTGCCATTTTCCTTTCTATAGGAATATAAAGTGTCTAAATTGCATCCAGTACAAAGGTTACTTTCAAATATGTTTTCTTCTTTTATTCCAAGGGATAATAAATTTAATTTATTTACTTTCCATAGATCTAAGTAAATATTATTGTCTTTTTTTATGATTATGTCTAAATAGTTTGGATATTTATTTTTAAAAAGATTTTCCACATCAGAACCTATTTCATAACATAATATAGATATAGATGGTCCTATGGCTACTTTTATATCTTTTATACTGCTATTAAATTCATTGTTCATATTTTCTATCATTACTTTATTTATATTATTTAAGGTACCTTTCCATCCAGCATGAGCTATTCCTATTATCTCTTTCACATTATCATAAAAGTAAATAGGTACACAGTCTGCATGATATGTACATAAGGCTATGCCTTTTTCTCCAGTAATAAGTCCATCTACTTTTTCCATTTCTATATCTCTGTTATCTTGATTTTTTATAATTAATATATCAGTTCCATGGACTTGTTTTGCTCTATATATCTTTTCTTCTGGAATATCTAATACATATGATAAATTATGAAATATCTTATCTTGTTCCCAACCTATTCTAGTTGAAAAAATATGTTTCATTTTTTTGTCTTCATTGAATCCGTTTATTTCATAATATAAAATATTATCTTTATACTTTTTTATAGCACCCATATCTATCTCCTATTCTCATTTCCTTCATCTAAAATCTTTTTCAATTCTTCCATAAACGAGTTTAAATCTTTAAACTGTCTGTATACAGAGGCAAACCTTACATAGGACACCTCATCTACATCTTTTAATAGATTCATGACCATTTCTCCAATTTCTTCAGACTTTACTTCTCGTTCCAGAGAATTATAAAGATACTTTTCTATTTCATCCACTATATTTTCAATGGTTACTATGGATACTGGTCTTTTTTCACAGGATTTTATAATTCCATTTAATAGTTTGTTTCTATTGTAAGATTGCCTATTACCATCTTTTTTTACTACTATAAGAGGTATCTCTTCTATTTTTTCATAGGTTGTAAATCTTTTACCACATTTTATACATTCTCTTCTTCTACGAATTGCTTGTCCTTCATCAGTAGGTCTGGAATCTATTACCTTTGACTCAAAATATGCACAAAATGGACATTTCATATTTTCACCTCTTCTTAGATTGTACATTATTATTATATTATAATTGCTATTAAATGTCTATTCTAGTAGTTGACCTTTATAATTTACTAAAATAATATCGGTACCTATTCTCACTATATCACTCCAAGGAATAATGGTTTCAGTATTCTTCCCAAACAGACCTAAAACCTTACCCATTCCACCTATAACTATTCCATCAATACATCCTTCTTCTAGATTTAGTTCAAAATCATCAGCATATCCTATTCTTTCTCCATTATTTATATTGATTATTTCCTTCTCCCTTATCTCTGATAATTTAAACATATTATCACCTCTTATATATATTTACCCCTTATTATATATAAACAAAATAAGGGGTAAATATGACTAAATTTATAGAATTTTATATTGATTTACTTATTATACATATTTTCTCATTTGCCTTAGGGCATTTTTTTCAAGTCTTGATACTTGGGCTTGTGAAATACCTATTTCATCTGCAACCTCCATTTGTGTCTTTCCTTCATAAAATCTTAAACTTAAGATCTGCTTTTCCCTAGAATTTAACTTTGTCATAGCCTCTCTTAAAGCTATTTCTCTTAACCAAACTTCATCCTCAGCTTTATCATCCTTTACTTGATCCATAACAAATATAGCATCTCCGCTATCGTGAAATATTGGTTCAAATAAGGAAACTGGTTCCTGAATTGCTTCTAAAGCAAATACTACGTCTTCCTTAGGCAATCCTAATTCCTCTGCTATTTCATATACAGTAGGTTCCTTAGAATTTTTGTTAATTAACTGTTCTCTAGCATTTAAAGCTTTGTAGGCAATATCTCTTAAAGACCTAGAAACTCTAATTGAATTATTATCCCTCAAGTATCTTCTTATTTCTCCTATAATCATAGGTACAGCATAGGTAGAGAAACGTACATTTTGGCTCAAATCAAAATTATCTATTGCCTTTATTAAGCCAATACATCCCACTTGAAATAAATCATCAACATGCTCCCCTCTTCTATTAAACCTTTGAATTATACTAAGTACTAGCCTTAGATTTCCTTGAATGAATTCCTCTCTTGCCTGTAAATCTCCTGCTTTTATTTTTATAAATAATTTTTGCATTTCTTCATTAGTAAGTACTGGCAGCTTTGCAGTATTTACCCCGCATATTTCAACTTTAGATATATGCATTTAATTTCATCCTTTCATGCTGTATTGCCCCTTTCGTATAAAATTATTGCCTCTAAAATTATTTTTATTCAAAAAATAATTTTAGAGGCAAACCATTTTACATCAATTTTACCATTTCTTTCTTTAATCTTTTTATTATTCTTTTTTCCAATCTAGATATATAAGATTGAGAAATCCCCAGCATATCAGCTACTTCCTTTTGAGTCTTTTCTTTTCCATTGGGATTTTGTAGTCCAAATCGTAATTCTATTATGGTTTTTTCTCTATTGGACAATTTATTTATTGATTGCCTCAATAGAGTTTTATCTACTTCCATCTCTATATCTTTAAATATAATATCTCCTTCAGTACCCATAATGTCAGATAATAAAAGCTCATTACCATCCCAATCGGTATTTAAAGGTTCATCTAAAGATATTTCCGATTTCATCTTACTAGTTCGTCTTAAATACATTAAAATTTCATTTTCTATACATTTAGAGGCATAAGTAGCTAGTTTAATGTTCTTATCTGGATCAAAAGTATTTACAGCCTTTATTAGCCCAATTGTCCCTATGGATATAAGGTCTTCTATGGATATTTTAGTATTTTCAAATTTTCTTGCTATATATACTACAAGTCTTAAATTTCTTTCGATTAAAATACTTTTTACACTTTCATCTGTTTTAAGAATAGATAGATAGTATTCTTCTTCTTCTGGATTCAATGGTGGTGGCAGCACCTCTCCACTACCTATATAATAAACACCTTTAACTAATTTTAATTTATGTAATACATTATATATAAACCTATGCAGTTTTATTTTAATTTTCTTTAACACTTAAATCCCCTCCATTTAATATATTTACATTTAATAATCCTTGATACTGATCATCATGAGACAATTTATCATTAAATATCCCTATTAATAAATCATTATATATCTTTTCATAACTGTCCTCTGTAACAGTAATATAATCCGGTCTAAAACCTAATAAAATACCATTTTTAGCACCTACTGCCTTAAATGGAATAAGCCGAAGGATAATTTCATCACCTACGTCCTCTATGGCTCCCTGTAAGGCTGTAAAATCCTCTTCCCTATTATTATCATATATATTTTTTAGTCTTTCTGGTAATAATCCCTTTATTACCTTATATTCTACAACAAATACTGGAGATTTAGATATTGGTTCTATTAAAGAGTTCCCTGTATCTGTAAGTGCTGTAAAACATACTTTTTGGTCATTCAAATATATAGTTGTATCTAATAATTCCTTTTCTTTAGATACTTTCTCTTGATAATAGTGAAATATACCTTTAATCATAATCCCACCTAAAATCACTCCTAAAAATATATATTTCATGGGTATAGAATGATTCACCCCATTGTATTTAAATAATATATCCTCATAACTATTTGTGAAATAATAAGTTCCTATACTTGCTCCTGCAAATACAAAAGATATTACATAAAATGCAGATAACTGTTTCAAATATAAACTTAAAGATTTAGAATTATATGCTAATTTAACTATAACTATAGATATTATTATTTTCATAAAAAAGTTTGTAAGAAAACTCAGCATTGGAAAAAATAAGACGAATGGATATAAAGCTGATATAGTTGAAGTAATAAAAATCCTACTTTTTTTCGTCTTTGTTCTAGTAATTATTTTGGTGCTTTGTAAAATAGCATAGTTTATGAGGAAATTTTCAATAAACAAATATTCTGCTACTACATACAAAGAAATACCCCCTCTGTCTATTTTATTCTCTATTAATTATTATAGGACATATAATCCAAATTTTTTGTCATTTTATAGGTAATAAAAAAAACGTATCTCGGCAATAAGATACGAGATACGACAATTAATAGTTTTCACTTCAAGTCACGACTTGAATAAATGTTGTAAAATGCACATTTTAGTAATTTGTCGAAAAATAATAAAAATCAAATTTAATCAATTAAAATTTTATTTTTCTGCTGAATTAAAATCTCATACTACACTTAGTACTTCTGATTATCTTTCAATTCATGGGATTTATTCATTTTATATGATGAAATAAATTTTTAAAAGAATAACCCACTTTCAATAATTATAAAGATACCAAGTCCAATAAAAACAATAGGAATAATAATACGTTTATATTTTTGCAGTATTTCTTTGACTTGAGGGAAACTTGAAATTTTTTCGCCTAAAAAACACCACAATGCAATCATTACCGAAAAGATGATTATAGTGATTATTAGTTGTCCGAAAGTGTAACTGCGGAATAAAGGAATATATATACCAATATTGTCAGCTCCATTTGCAATAGTAATAAGCATAACACTTAATATTTCTGGCTTAATTATCTTCCCTAGAAAACTTTTTATTTTTTCAATTTTGTTAAAGTGAGTTTCCTTTTCTCTTTTTCCATATATCCCATTGTTGTCTATATCTTCTTCAATGAAACTGTAGTTTTTGGTGTGAAGTTCTTGTATTTCTTTTTTGGAATCAAACCATGCTTTTATTCCTAATATTATTGGTATGATACCTAAAATACCAACATATTTTTCTGGCAATATAAGTAGACCAAATGCACCTAAAAGACTAAGCATAACTAATATGCTAATGCCAAGATATTGTCCAGTCACAATATAACTTTTTTTCATCTTATCATTGACTTGTGAATATAGAATCATTAATACAAATATATCATCAATATTAGTGCTTATGAAAGAAATAATTGATGTCACCATTGAACCAATCACTGATATTCCTCCCTAAAATATTTTAAACCTATGTACACAAAATTGTATATATAGGTTTGCTAATCCAGTTCTACCTCCTCCATGATTGGGAACATAATCATCATGACCTTGTAACAGATACACTCATCATACCATTTTTCATGATTGACCTCCAAATTCTAATTTATGAAGTACAATTTAGTGAAGTTGTAACTTAATTTATACATTTAATTGTACCATAATTTTCAACGATTTATAATTGTTTATATATCTCATTGTATCATTGCCTTTTTCATGTTTTTAAGCATAATAAAAACACTTACAATTCAGTAAGTGTTTTGTTTATTGTTCATCATTAATCCAATGACAAATCAAAAGTAATGTCTTCCCCTAATTTATTTCCATCTGAATCAATCGGTCCTGGAATTACATATTTAAAACTAGTTATTTCTTCTGCTTCTGAATCTAATACGAAGTATACATTGCCTTCGCTAATTATTTCTCCTATATATGCTCCGTCTGGCATTACCGAAAAAACTTCATGTGCATCCTTTTGTTCTTTTGTATTTGTAACTATCATTCCTTGATCTGGAATTATGTTAGTTTCTGTGCTTTTGTTTTCAGCCTCTACTTCTAACGTTATAATAGTAACAACATCTTTATTGTCGAAGAACGTCCTTTTGTATTTCTCACCAACTTCTAATTCTGAAACTTGCATTTTGTTAATTTTTACAGTAAATGGTCCTGATTCTTGAATTGCTTCAACTTCATCATTTTTCTTAAATACTGTAAGTTTCCCCATTTCACTTTCTCCTTCTGCTAGAAAAGATTCAGTCCCATCTTCATACATATCTTGATTATTGCTTGATTTACTCAGAGTACTACTGCAACCAGATATGAATAATGAAATAATTATTAGTACTACTAATATCTTTTTCAATAATATCCCTCCCCTGTTAGTATTATATGATAGCTTAAGCATACTATACAAATGGTAGGAGTTCAAGCCTTTTTGATGTTGATGTGTTATTGTCATCCAAATTTCAATAGTAAAAATAAAAAAAAGACTCTAGATTTTACTCTAGAGCCTTGTCATATCTATATAATATTGTTATAAATCTTTCTAATGCAATAGGTTCCTTAGGATTAGTTCCATCAGTAAGATTATTTTTAATTCCCACTCCATCTAGATATTATACTCTCCTGTTTTTACTTATTTTTTAAGAATCTCGTCTATCTCTTCTTCTAAGGAAAATTGGAATATCTAACTCATCTACATCATTGGTTGCTGCTACTTCTTCTTTTACTTCTCCAGATGTATCTGCATTATTTATCTCTTCTTTTAATGTGCTTTTTTCTGGTATAACTTGGTCGAATCCTGTTGCAATTACAGTTATTTTTATTTCCTCTTTTAATGTTTCATCTATACCTGCACCAAATATTATATTAGCATCTTTATCTACAGCTGCTCTAATTAAATCTGCAGCCTCATTAACTTCAAATATACCTAAATCTTCTCCACCAGTTATATTTAATAGTACAGACTTTGCTCCTTCTATTGATGTCTCCAATAGTGGGGATTTAATAGCTTGTTTAGCTGCTTCTGTTGCCCTATTGTCACCAGCAGCCATACCAATTCCCATATGTGCTATACCCTTGGCATACATTATTGTTTTAACATCTGCAAAATCTAGATTTATAAGATTTGGTACAGCTATTAAATCTGATATACCTTGTATGCCTTGTTTAAGTACTTCGTCTGCCATCATAAAGGCTTCTACCATAGTAGTTTTTTTATCTGAAATTTGAAGTAATCTATCATTTGGAATAGTAACTAAAGTATCCACTTTAGACTTTAACGCTTCAATTCCTTGTTCAGCATGTTTTAATCTTCTAGGTCCTTCAAATGTAAATGGTTTAGTAACTACACCAACTGTAAGTATGCCTAATTCTTTAGCGATTTCTGCCACCACAGGTGCAGCACCAGTTCCAGTTCCTCCACCCATTCCAGCTGTAATGAAGATCATATCAGCTCCTTTTATAGCCTCCATTATCTCATTCCTATTTTCTTCTGCAGCCTTTGCTCCAATATCTGGATTTGCGCCAGCACCTAAACCTCTTGTTAGTTTCTCTCCTAATTGTAGTTTTACTTCTGCTTTTGAAGAAAACAATGCTTGTCTATCTGTATTTAAGGCAATAAAATCAATACCCCTAACACCATGTTCTACCATTCTATTTACAGCATTATTTCCACCACCACCTACGCCTATAACCTTTATTTTAGCAAATTGATCAACATCAACATCAAAATCAAACATCTTTTTTCCTCCTTCTCTTATAGTAGATAATCCTATGTTTTATATAATTGTTTAAAGATTAATTAGATTCTTTTCTTTTGACTAGAAGTTTTCTTCTAATTTGTGCAAAATTTTCAAAAAGTCGTCCTCCAAAAGTAAATATAGCTGCATAATATAGAGGCACCCCTAACCTATCACCTAAGTAAGCTAAAAATGCTGCCAAAGCTGCATTTCCAAAAAAACCTGAAATAAATATATTTATATTAAAGTTTTTTTCTAGATTAGCTCTTATACCACCGAATACAGAATCTAAGCAAGCTAATATTGCTACAGATATGTAGAGTGAATAGGCTGTATTATAGGTATAAGGCAAAATAAAACCTATTACTGCCCCTATTAAAATTCCAATTAGTGCAAAAAACAATTTAATCACCCTTTCCTACTGGTTTCGCATATTTAAAATTTGTAATTCCTCTAAATCCAGGAACTTCAATGGAGTCCTCAGATTCAACTTCAAAGCCTATATTATATAAGTTTTTTAATATGTCCCCATAAGTATTAGGTGCACTAACTGACGCATATAATAGTTTAGGATCACCTATGGCTTTAATGACAAAAGGAGTTGCAGAACTTCTTCCATTTATTCTAATGGTAGGTCCTCCGCATTTTATTTCTGATGTGGACAGAACTCTTTCTCCATTTATGCTTATGGCTTCAGCACCTGCTATTTTTAAATCATTTAAAATGTGTAATATATCTATATCATGAATTACATCATCATTAATATCAAATCCTGGCATTCTTTCTTCAGGATTATCATACATAGTGATAATAATTCCTGGACCCTTTAAATCTGTTCTTCCTGAGTGAAATTTATTATGTTTAATATCTTCTATTAAAATATCTATAATATTATTATCACCTTGAGCAATATTTTCTAGTAATTTTAATTCCTCTTCTTTTTGTTTTATTACTTTATTCATCTCTGAGATTTCATTATTAACAGATAAAACTTCAGCCTTTGTCATTTGTAACGATTTTACTGTAACTGGTACATACATTTCTAATTTCATCTTTATCTGTGTAGCTATGAAAATACCTACTATAATACTAAAAAACATAAGGACGATTTTAGGATTGTCTTTTTTCATATTAATCACCCCTATTAATTAGCCGTTTGTTCCAGTGGACTAGAGTAGATAAATTCCTTTATCTTTCTATACTTAGATATATTTATACTAGGTTCTTGACGTACATGAACAAGATAGTCATAGTCCCTAAGCTGCGTTACTATTCCACCTTTAAGATTCAAAGCTGATTCCAATGTCTCTGGTTTTCCAATTGCCTTAATGACTATTGGTGTACTAGTGGATACACCATTTATTTCAATATGATTTCCTGCCTTTTCTATTTCAGTAAAAGCAGTATATCTTTGATCATTAATAGATATTGCTTCGGCATCAGCTGCATTTAAAATAGATATTACTTGAAGAACCAATCCTAATTCATCTGAAATGCTATAACCATCTCCAAATTCTAAATCTACGGGAGGATCATTAATTTCCATAATTATTCCCGGTCCTTCTACATCTAAATATCCAGCTAACATCCTATATTTCATTGTATCATTGTATAAAGTTTCAGCATATACATTTTTATCTATTTCACCTTTTTCATATTGTTTTATCTTAGTTTCCAGTTCTTCAATTATCTTTCCCTGAGCTTCCCTTTCATTTTGGGCTTTTTTAAGTTCTATAGCCAATTGCTGGGCTCTCTGTGCTGGCATAACACCTTCTCCAACAGTTTTATTTATGGTTTTAAACTGGATGGATAAAATAATTCCCAAAAAAATTGATACTATAACTAACGCAATATATTCTTTAACTCTTTTCATTTTACCCCCCCCTTAATCATCAACAACAATAAATGGATTATCTCCTTTATTCATTACAATCATAGTACAAGGCCTTTGGTTTTCTTCTACATCTTTTAAAATTGTATTTAATAGTCCTAGTTTATATTTTACATTATCTAGTGTACCAAAGGCAACAGTAATACCATTAAATAATACTATATTCACATTGCCATCATCTTCCATATTGATTTCTTTAATTTTTGGCAGAAGCTTAATGGCATGTCCTTCTTTGATTAATTCAATACCCTCATTATCCTTTTCCAAAGAAAAAACATTATCTCCAGGCTTTTTATCTTTTATATTCAATCCTACTAGCTGTGGTAAATTATGATCTTCACTATCTACTATATCCAATACATATCCTTCTATATCTATTAAAAGAAAAGCAGAAATTTCTTTTATTTGAATAATTTCTTTCCGTTCTATAATATTTATAATAATTCCTTTTGGAAGTTTTCTCTTTATCTTTACATCCTTTACATAAGAAAGTCTATTTAAGTGTTCCTTACCATCCTTTATACTTACTTTAAATATGTTTTCACCTAGCTTTATAGATGATTCACTGATTATATTTTCTTTTGTTAGTTTGCTGTTTCCTATTACGTCTATATTCTTTATAACAAAAAAATCAGAATTAAGAGCTAGTACACTTATGGAAAAAGTTAATATAATTAATAGTAAAAAACGAAAAAAGAATCTTCTTCTTCTCATCTTTCTCTCTACCCGTGAAAGTTTTTTCATCTTCTCACCTCTAGCTTGTCCTCCCATATAACTAGCAGCAAAAGCTGCTAATTAACTTTTGTAATATCTGCACCTAATTTTTGTAAAATTAAATGTAGATTCTCATACCCTCTTTCAATATGATAAATATCATAAACTTCAGTAGTACCTCTAGCAATTAGCCCTGCTAAAACCAAAGCAGCTCCACCCCTTAAATCTTTTGCTGTAGTCTTAGCACCTGTTAACTCTTTTACTCCCTTAATTACTGCTACTTTACCAAAAGTTTTAATATTTGCCCCCATTCTTGCTAATTCCTCAGCGTGTTTAAATCTATTTTCAAACACTGTTTCAGAAATTATACTGGTTCCACTTGCTACAGTTAAAAGTGTCATCATTTGAGCCTGCATATCAGTTGGAAAACCTGGATAAGGAAGGGTCTGTAACATTTCGATAGAATTGATTTTCCTAGGTCCCATTACCTTCATTGAATTGCCATTTGTATATATAATTACTCCTGCTTCTCTTAACTTTGCTATAATACTTAATACATGATCTATAACAATATTATTGATTATTATATCCCCACCAGTTATTGCTGCAGCAGTCATAATAGTTCCAGCTACAATTCTATCAGATATTATACTATGATTTACATCTCTAAACTCATCTACACCTTCTATTACTATAACAGATGTCCCTGCTCCAGAAACTTTTGCCCCAGCCTTGTTTAAGTAATTTTGCAAATCAATTATTTCTGGCTCTCTAGCTGCATTTCTAATAATTGTTGTTCCCTCAGCTTTTACTCCTGCCAAAATTATATTTTCTGTTGCCCCTACGGAAGGATAATCCAACTGTATCTCTGCACCTTTTAGCCTTGTGACTTTACAATGAAGATGCCCATGGGACTCTTCAATTTCTGCCCCCATATCTCTTATTGCCTTTAGATGCAGGTCTATAGGTCTTGGACCTATTTCACAACCACCAGGATAAGATAAAATAACTTCACCTGTTCTAGAAAGCATTGCACCCATTAATATAATCGAAGATCTCATTTCTCTGACTAATTCTTCTGGCACTACTATTTGATTTAGTGGTTTGGAATCAACAATCATGGTACTTCCATCATATTCTACAGTACACCCTAAAGTTAGTAATATCTCCTTCATTATTTGAACATCTCTAAGATTAGGAATGTTTGTTATCGTACTTTTATTTCCACCTATAACTGTAGCTGCTAATATTGGCAATACTGCATTTTTAGCTCCTGAAATTGAAAGTTCTCCAGTTAATCTGCTACCACCATTTATAATATACTTTTCCACCTAACCACCTCCGCATAGTTGATAATAAGTGTATATCACCATATTATGCAGCGGTCTATAGGTGGTTACAATTTTATTTTTTAGCTACTTCCATTATTATGTCGACTATTCTTTCAGCAGCATTAATCTTTCCAAGAGCTTTACTAGCCTTTGTCATTTTAGCTAATACACCTTTATCTTTAATCAATCTATTTATGGTATTGCTAAACTCACTATTGTTTAAGTCCTTTTCAAGTAACAACACTGACGCTCCCCTGTCACTAAAAGCTCTTGCATTGTATTCTTGATGATTTTCTGCCGTATATGACTTTGGTATAAGAATACTTGGAACTCCCACAGCAGATATTTCAGCTAATGTAATTGCTCCTGAGCTTGTAATTACAAGAGATGATATATTAAGAGCTTCTGGTATCTCATAAAAATATGAATAAACTCTAATATTCTTAGGTAATTTGATATTATCATTTTTAAATTTATTTACAAATTCATCGTAAAACCTTTTACCCGTTACATGAATCACTTGAATGTCTTTTCTATCTATAGATTCCTTAATAAAATAGTACATTGCATCGTTTAGTTTTTTCTGTCCACCACTACCACCAAATGATAAGATTAATGGAATATCTTTATCTATATCTAAAGTTTTATATGCTTCTTCTTTGTTGATATTTATAATTTCCTTACGAATTGGATTGCCTACATTTATTACTCTATCTGGATACTTAAAGTATTTCTTTGCCTCATCAAAGGTTACTAATACCTTGTCTACGTATCTAGAAAGTATTTTATTTGTAATTCCTGGAAAAGCATTTTGCTCATGTATTAAGGCAGGTATTTTTTTCTTCTTTGCCATATATACCACTGGTCCACATACATATCCTCCTGTACCAATTACCACATCTGGCTTAAAATCATTTATAATCTTTTTGGCATCGTTTATACCATGTAGAAGCTCTTTTAGAGCTATAAATGATTCCTTATTTATTCTTCTTGGCATCCCCTTGACCCTTATGGTCTTAAATGGAAACCCCTCCTTAGGCACTAACTCACTTTCAAGCCCCTTTTCAGTACCAACATAAAGAATATTGGCGGTTTTATCTTTATCTCTTATTTCATTTGCTATGGAAAGTGCTGGATAGATATGTCCTCCTGTACCTCCTCCTGTGATTAAATACTTCATTATTTTCAACTCCTATCTAAATTTGCATGTCTTGAAATGTTTAGAAGTATACCTATGGCAGACATATAAACCATTAAAGAAGTACCTCCATATGAAATCAAAGGTAATGTTATACCTGTAGTTGGTATAGATGATGTAACTACCGCTATATGAATTATAGTTTGTATAGTTATAAGGGCTGTAATACCAGTTGCTAAATAACAACCAAAGGTATCATTTATACTAAGAGCTATACGAATTCCTCTCCAAACCAATAATAAGAACAATAATATTACAGTAAGAGTTCCTAGAAATCCCAATTCCTCCCCTATAATGGAGAAAATAAAGTCATTATAGGACTCTGGTATATAGAAAAACTTCTGTCTGCTTTTCCCAAGTCCTAATCCAAATAACCCACCAGATCCTAAAGCATATAGAGATTGTACTGCTTGCCAACCAATATCTAACTTATATGCAAATGGGTCTCTAAATGCAGTTATTCTATTACGTCTATAGGCATTATGTTCACCACTTAAAGCTAAAACTCCTAAACCTACTGCACCTATTGCCATGAAAATTAGATGATATAGATTCATTCCTGCTATGAAAAACATACTCATCATTGTACCAGCTAATGTAAGTGTAGTACCTAAGTCTTTTTGTACATATATTGCACCACATGATATTCCTATGACTATTAAAGCTGGTATAGTTCCTTGACGGATAGTTGATATGTCCTTCTTTTTATTTGCTAGAAAATTAGCAAAGAAAATAATAGAACCTATTTTTATGGCGTCAGAGGGCATAAAAGTAGTGAATCCTAAATTAATCCATCTTCTAGCTCCTTTTAAAGTAATCCCTAAAGGTGTAAAAATTAAAGCCCCTAAAATTAAAGCTACTATATAAATTAAAGTAGAATATTTTCTCCAAACCTTATAATCGATATTCATACAAACTAACATTCCAAACAAACCTATAGTCGCAGCTATTATCTGTTTCTTTAGAAAATAATATCCATTGCCAAAATCCTGCATTGCTTCTGGCCATGATGAACTGAATACCATGATTATACCTATAAAAACTAAAATTAAGGTAGTCATTAATAAGCTGAAATCAACAGCTTTCTTTTTTTCTACAGACTTCTTCTTTGCCATTTTAATCCTCCTTTAGACCATAAACGGCATCTTTAAAATCTTGACCTCTTTCTTCAAAATTATTATACATTCCCCAAGAAGCACAAGCGGGAGATAGTAATATATTGTCATTGTCTTCTCCTAATTCATAGGCTAAATTTACTGCTTCTTTCATATTTTCTACTAGATGAATATTCTCAATTCCATTTTTAATTGCAGTTTCTTTAATTACTTCTCTAGTTTCTCCCATGAGTATTAATTCTTTTACTTTTCCATTAAAGGAAAGAATTAACTCATTGAAATCTGAACCCTTATTGTGTCCACCAGCGATTAAAATTATTGGTGAATCCAAAGCTTCTATAGCTTTTATAGTTGAATCAGGATTTGTTCCTTTGGAATCATTATAAAATTTCCTTTGACCTATAGTTGTTACATATTCTATTCTATGTTCTACTCCTGGGAATTTTTTTAATGTCTTGGCTATTATGTCTGTATTTATTCCAAAAGAAAAAGCTACAGCTACAGCTCCCAAAACGTTTTCTAGATTATGCTTTCCTAATATTTGTAGTTCTTTATATGACAATACTTTTATAGTGGTTATTCCTTCTTTTATAACTATATTTTCCCCATCTATGAATACCCCATTATCTAATTTTTCATTAACACTAAACCAAATAATATTGGATTTTAGTTCTTTTCTCATTTCCCTAATGGTTTTATCATCATAGTTTAATATAGTATAATCACCAGTATCTTGATTTTTAAATACTTTTTTCTTAGCATTAATATAATTTGTTAAATTTCCATGCCAATTTAAATGATCTGGTGTAATATTGGTTATAAGGCTTATTTTTGGTTTAAAAGATACTGTATTTTCTAGCTGAAAACTACTAGACTCTATTACAAATATATCTTCTTTCTTGGCATTTGCCATATCCCATAATATACCAACACCTATATTTCCTGCTACATATGTATTGTAGCTAGCATCTTTAAAAATTTCTCCTATTAAGGTTGTAGTTGTTGTTTTTCCATTTGTACCTGTTATGGCTATTATATTATCTGTAGGA
Organism: Tissierella pigra; assembly: GCF_009695605.1. Classification (GTDB taxonomy): domain Bacteria; phylum Bacillota; class Clostridia; order Tissierellales; family Tissierellaceae; genus Tissierella; species Tissierella pigra. The sequence goes on along the minus strand of NZ_VUNQ01000013.1, from coordinate 42,277 downwards.
GAAATTCTATATGCCAATTCTATATCGGTTATTACTTCAATATTTCTTCTATTTGCATCTTCAATAAGCAAAGTATTAGGTTCAATACCAGGACTTTTTATTATTAAATCAATATCCTCCAAAGGTACATCATTTGTATTTAAATATTTTTCAAATTCTATATCTTGAGTTTTTTGGAAAAAGTCCTTTAATTCTTCTTCCTTTTTAGAATCAGATACTACTATTTTAGCACCTAATTGATTAAGGGCTTTTACTGTAGATAATCCAGAAATTCCAAGGCCTAAAACTAAGACTTTTTTACTTTGTAAATACATAAAACCAACTCGCTTTCCTTAAATTAAACTAAAAATTCCAATTAAGCAAAGAATAACTGTGACACTCCAAAACACCGCAACAACTTTTGTTTCTTTCCAGCCTTTTTGTTCAAAATGATGATGTAATGGTGCCATTAAAAATACTCTTTTTCCTGTTAATTTATATGAAAGTACCTGTATAATTACAGATAATGTTTCAATAAAGTAAATTCCACCTACTATTGGTATTATCAAAGGAATATTTAGTAGTATTGCTATGGCTGCTACTGCTCCTCCTAAAGCAAGAGACCCAGTATCTCCCATAAAAACCTTTGCCGGATGTGCATTATGTATCAAGAATCCTAAACAAGCTCCTGCTAAAGCTGTTGAGAATATAGAGATACTATTCATTCCCCAGTTTAATGCTATAAGTCCAAAGAATGATAAAACTATTAATGTAACTCCTGATGCTAATCCATCTAAACCATCAGTTAAATTTACAGCATTTACAGTACTTACTACTACAAAAGCAATAAATGGAATATAAAAAATTCCTAAGTCTAAGTATTGATTTTTTAGAAAAGGTACTATAAGCTTTGTTCCTAAAACTGATGTAGATGACTGATAAACAGCTAACATTGTGGCTAATATTATTTGTCCTATTAACTTTTGATATGCTCTCAGTCCTAAAGATCTTCTCTTTACTACTTTAATATAATCATCAATAAACCCTATTAGTCCAAATCCAAAGGTAGCTATTAAAAGTACATATGTGTCCTTATTTAACATTCCTGAAGTCAGTACAGTAAGTATTAAAGCCATGAATATAATAATTCCACCCATAGTGGGGGTTCCTGATTTTTTAAGATGGGTTTGAGGTCCATCATCTCTAACACTTTGACCTATTTTAAGTTTTCTAAGCATAGGAATTATTATTGGTCCCAGTATAAGTGTAATTAAAAATGAAATAGAAATAGTTCTAAAAATATCTATATATTCAATCATTAGGTTTTCTCCTCTCAAGTATCTAATCTTTTTAAATATTCTTTGAGTTTAAATACTCAAGTACTATTTGTCTTTCATCACAAGGATAGGTTTCTCCTTTAATGATAGTATAAGTCTCATGACCTTTTCCTGCTAGAAGAATTATATCCTTAGGTTTAGCATTGTCAATTGCATATTTTATTGCTTCTATTCTATCTACAATTTTTACATATTTACCATTTACTTTCTTTGTACCTATTAAAACATCTTCTATAATTGCTTCAGGGTCTTCATATCTTGGGTTATCCGATGTCACTATGGATAAATCTGCATGACTTGCTACAGTTTCACCCATTACTGGTCTCTTTGTCTTATCTCTATTTCCTCCAGCTCCAAATACAACTATTTTTCTTCCTTCTGCAAATTCATCAATTACAGTAAGTACTTTTTCAAGTCCATCAGCAGTATGGGCAAAATCAATAATAACTGTATAATCTGTATTTGTAGGTACTACTTCAAATCGTCCTTTTATTCCTTGAACTTTTTCTAAACCTTTTTTAATTATATCCAACGGAACATCATAAGCATAGGCCACAGTTGCAGCAGCTAAAGCGTTATATACACTAAATTCTCCTGGAATATTAAGTAATATATCTGTACTACCCTTTGGAGTATTTAGAGTAAATTTTACCTTTGATAGTGTAAATTCTACATTGGTTGCAAATATATCTGCTCCATCTTTTATCCCATAAGTAATCAAAGGAATTCTTTCCCCTACTGATTGAACTATTTTTTTTCCATATTCGTCATCTATATTTATTATATTGAACTTATTGGTTTTATAGAAAAGTTTTAGTTTGCTATTAAAATAATTTTCCATAGTTTCATGATAATCTAAATGATCTTTAGTAAGATTGGTAAATAGCCCAATTTGAAATTCTATGTTGTCTACTCTTTTTAATTCTAGAGAATGGGATGAGACTTCCATTATAGAGAACTCAGTATTTTTATTTACCATATCTTTCAATAGTTTATGAATAACTAAAGAGTTTGGAGTAGTATTTTCTAATTTTATATTTTCCCCATCTATCACTGCACCTATAGTTCCTATTATACCTATTTTATTATTATTTTCTTCTAATATAGATTTAATAAAATAAGTTATAGATGTCTTTCCGTTAGTTCCAGTAATGCCTATGATCTCTAAATCATTCCATGGACTATTAAAGAAATTTCCTGAAAATTTGCCTAGAGCATCTATTGTATCTTCTACCTTAATTATTGTAATATCTTCTTTAATAGATATTTCTTTTTCCGTTACTATGGCTATTGCACCATTATCTATTGCATTTTGGATATAATCATGTCCGTCTACTGTAAAACCTTTTTCTGCAATAAATAAATCTCCTTCTTCTACACATCTTGAATTATTTCTAACATTTTTTATATCTACCTCTAAATTTCCTTTTATTAAATCCATTTTGTAGTCTTTTACTATATCTTTCAGTTTCATATTGCACCTCTATTCTTTCCTTCTATAACATTAACTAAAAGGCAACTTAAATAAGTTGCCTCTACTTATATTACTCTTATGTGTCTCCAAATTCAACCTCTATTTTTTCATCAGTAGAAATTTGTAATCCAGAGGCTGGAGTTTGATTTATGACTGTACCTTCTCCCTTTAACTCATAGTTTAAGTTCAAATCATCAAGAATCCCCATTACTTCAGCTTTAGTTTTACTTGTTAAATCAGGCATTATAATTTTTTCTACTGGTTTTATATTTAAATATAAGTCTATTATAGAACCTTTTTGTACTTCTGTATTTGGCAATGGGAATTGATCTATAATAGTAGATTCTGAGGTTAAATCTGAATATTCAGTTGTATATTTCAAACCTAGATCTGTTAGATATTTTCCTGCTTCTCCTATTTTCTTACCTACTACATCTGGTACTATTACTTTTTCTGCAACCATTTTCTTTTCATCTTCAGTAAATTTAGGCGCAACTTCTAAGTAGTTTAAAGTATCCTCAAGGACAGACTTTGCTGCTGGTGCTGCTACAGTTCCACCATAGTATTGGCCCACAGGTTCGTCAACTACGACTAAAATAGCCACTTGTGGATCATCAGCAGGAGCTACTGCAACAAAGGAACCTATATATTTACCTGGTGCATATCTGCCATCTATAATTTTTTGAGCAGTTCCAGTTTTTCCACCTACTCTAAATCCAGGTATATATGCACTGGTTCCAGTACCATCTCTAACTACGTTTTCTAACAATTCTAACATTGTCTTAGAAGTAGATTCTGATATAACTTTTCTTTTTAATTCTGGTGGAAAACTTTCTACCACTTTCCCATCATCATCTATTAATTCCTTTACCAGTCGTGGTGTCATTAGATTTCCACCATTTGCCACAGCTGATACTGCATTTATCAACTGTAAAGGAGTAATAGCAATACCATGACCATAAGACATAGTAGCTAAGTTGACTTCTTTTATATTATCTATATTACCTGGTATAATTCCAGCCTGTTCTCCATTTAGCTCTATTTCTGTTTTTTCCCCAAAACCAAATGCTTTTATGTATTTCATAAAGGTTTCTTTTCCAACTTTTCTACCTACATCTACAAAGACTACGTTGCAAGATGTATTCATTCCTTCTCTGAAGTTTAAACTTCCATGAGGATTATACCACCTTGAACATTTAAGCACTGCACCTTTTATATCTCTTACAAATCCATTACAATAAAAGTGAGTTTCAGGTTTAATTATATTTTCTTCTAAAGCAGTTGCAGCAGTAATTATTTTAAATGTGGAACCTGGTTCATAGGCATCACTAATTGCAAAATTTCTCCACATATCATACCAACGTTTTTGAAGTTCTTCTGAAGATAAATTTTCCCACTGCTTCTTAGTTGCTTCATTTAAAGGAACTCTTGGTTCATTCGGGTCATAATCAGGCTTAGTAGTTAAAGCCAATATATCACCTGTTTTTGGTTCCATAACTATGATTGAAACATTTTTAGCTTGAGTCAATGTATGAGTTTCTTCTGCAGCCTTTTCAGCAAAATGTTGAATAGTTTCATCTATAGTCAATACAACTGATAATCCATCTGAAGCTTCATATATTTTTTCTCCATCAAAAGGCAATTGTCTACTGGCAGCATCTGTGGTTTTAACCCATTTCCCTGGGGTACCAGTTAAGTATTTATCATAAGTATTTTCAATTCCCTCTAATCCATTATTGTCAATATTGGTAAATCCTAAAACATAAGATGCGAAATTACCATAGGGATAATATCTTCTATTGTCATCTACAATTTCAATTCCTGATAGCTTTAATTTTCTAAGTTCTTGGGCTTCTTCTCTGGTTATCCATTGTTTTAATTTTTCTGTTCCAATTTTCTTTGTAATCTTAGAATATACCTGTTCTTCATCTAAATTTAAAATCCTTGCTACTTCTTTAGCAGTTTTATCAGGGTCTTTTATATCCGCTGGACTTGCCCATACAGTAGATGCACTAACGCTTACGGCTAGTTTTTTGCCCTTTCTATCATAAATAATTCCTCTTTTAGATTTTATGGTTATTCCCTTGGTCCATTGCTCTAATGCACCTTTCTTCAGCTCTTCACCTTTCACAACCTGCAAATATCCTAGTCTTCCTATTAGAAAAGTGGATATAAATATTACAACGCCTAAAACAAATAATAATCTTTTCTTAGATGAATAACTGGGTCTTGCCAAAATATTACCTCCTAAAATAAGTTTGCAACTATACTAAATATCTTCTTCAAAGGACTCTGTTTATTGGTATTTTCTAAATCATCTATTGTACTTTGATTTACTGCAATATATACTATCTGTCCTTCATCTGGATAGTTCATTCCTAGTTTTGTTATTGCATCTTCTGCTATCTTTGTTGAAGATTTTATTCCTTCTAAATCTCCTATTAGATCTTGTTTAAGTACTTCAAGTTCCGCCTTTTCTCTTTCTAATTTTGTTATTTCCTGTCTTACAGCAGTTATATTGGCATATCTAAATAATATTAATAAGGCTATTCCTAAGAAAAACAATGGAATACTTAAAATCATTAATTTTGCAAGGCTATTATTTCTTTTCTTTTTTTGTTGTACCTTTTTTGGCTTTCTCTTTGGTTTCTTTTGTATATCTACTTCCTCTGTAGGATAATACTTTAGTTCCCTTGCTACTAACAATTTATTCTCCCCCTTTTCCATTTAGAACACTAAGTTTCTCTGCTATTCTAAGCTTTGCCGACCTAGATCTAGGGTTTAAATTGATTTCCTCTTTACTAGGTCCTATGGGCTTTCTAGTTATTATTTCAATTTCTCTTTCTTTATTACAAATACACTGTGGTAAATGTGGAGGACAAATACAGTCCTTATATAACTCTCTAAATCCTTCTTTAACAATTCTATCTTCTAAAGAGTGAAATGTAATAATAGCCAATCTTCCCTGAGGATTTAACCTATTTATCATTTTTGGAATAGAATCTATTAGTACATCTAACTCTCTATTTACCTCTATTCTGATTGCCTGAAAAGTCTTTTTAGCAGGATGATGACCATCTTTACGAACCTCTTTTGGTATTGCCTTTTTAATAACAGTTACTAGTTGAAATGTAGTATCTATTGTATGAGACTTTCTTTCCTCCACTATAAACTTCGCTATTCTTTTAGCCCATCGTTCTTCACCATAATCCCATATTATCCTTTCTAATTCTTGTTCTGAATATTTATTAACCACATCCCAAGCAGAAAAGGATTTTGTATTATCCATTCTCATATCTAGTTCTGCGTCTTTATTATGGGAAAACCCTCTTGTTTCTTCGTCTAGCTGGTGAGAGGAAACCCCTAAGTCTAAGAGAATACCATCTACCTTTTTAATTTCTAGTTTATCTAATACATCATCTATATTTTCATAATTATTGTGAACTAATACTACTTTGTCCATATATTCAGCTAAAACTTCTTCTGCTTTTTTAAGAGCATTTAAGTCTTGATCTATACCTATTAATTTTCCCGTAGTCAGCCTTTTGACTATATGAGATGAATGGCCAGCACCACCTAATGTACCATCTACATATATACCATCTTCTTTTATATTTAATCCTTCTAATACTTCATTTAGTAAAACCGATATATGTTCAAAATTCATTTTATCTCCCCCAGTTATATCCCAAGTTCAGCCATGGTTTCAGCAATGCTTTCATAGCTTAAATTATCATCATTATTGTATGACTCCCACTCTTCTTTACTCCAAATCTCTATTCTTGTAGATACTCCTATAACTACAGCTTCTTTATCTAGTTTAGAATGTTCTCTAAGATTTGACGGTATCAGCACTCTTCCTTGCTTGTCCAAGTTTCCTTCACTGGCACCTGAAAAGAAAAATCTAATAAAGGCCCTTGCATCACGATTGGTTAGTGGTAGTGTTTTAAGTTTTTCTTCCAGAATAGTCCATTCATTTTTAGGATAAACAAAAAGACAGTTATCAAGACCTTTAGTCATAACAAATTCGTCCCCTAAAGATTCTCTAAATTTAGAGGGCATAATTATTCTTCCCTTAGTATCTAAAGTATGTTGATATTCACCAATAAACATATGAACCACTCACTTAGTATATATTCTCCACCACTTTCTACCACTTTCCACCACTACATATACTATTCTATACTAAATTGAGAAAACCTTCCACCTTTTTTTATCAAAAATATAATAGTACTTTTGTCACATTTTTGCATTTTTCGACTTTTCAACAAGGTATTAGATAGAAAAATGACATAAAAAAAGCTATTGGTATTTTCTACCAATAGCTAAGATTTTATTTCTGCATTCTTTTTTCTTCTTATATATAAAATACACAAGGGAATTATAAATCCTATTACACTTACAAGTTGAGCTACTCTAATACTTCCAAACATTAAACTATCTGTTCTTAACCCTTCAACAAAGAATCTAATAAAGGAGTATAGGGATAGATATAAGAGAAATACTTCCCCTCTAATTTTTTGCTTGTTTCTTCCATACCAAAGAAGAAATATAAATACTAGAAAGTTCCAAACTGATTCATAAAGAAAAGTAGGATGAACTTTTACTCCATCTATGATTATTCCCCAAGGTAAATCTGTAGGTCTTCCATAGGCTTCTTGATTTATAAAATTGCCCCATCTCCCTATAGATTGACCTAATATTAAACTTGGTCCGCAAGCATCTGCTATGGTCCAAAAATCTATTTTTCTAATTCTAGTAAATACAATTGCCACAATAATAGCCATAATCACGGCACCATGAATTGCTAAGCCACCATTTCTGATATTTAATGCTTCTATTGGGTTATTTCTATACATATCCCAACTAAAGATTACATAATAAGCTCTTGCACCTACTAAACTTAAAGGAATTGCCCAAATCAATAAATCTATTAATGGTTCTTCTCCAACTCCCAACCTTTTAGATTCTTTAAGTGCAATTATAGTACCTATAAGCACTCCCATGGCAATTAAAATTCCATACCATCTTACTTCAAGTCCAAATATTTGAAATGCAACTGGATCCATATTAAAACCACCTCTCATAATATATCATTTGCTTAGTATATCACAAATGATGTTAATTTTCCATTATGATAAGGGATTTATTATAGATAGCACTACATTTTCTTTTACAAAGTGTTTTTTCAATCTTTCAATAAGATTCTTATATTCAATGGATTCTAAAATTTCAAGATAATCTATTAAAAGGACTTCTTCAAAATAAAGGTCAATAAAATTGTTGGCAATGGACTCTACTGAATTAAAAGACATTAAAAATCCACCAATATTTTTTCTTTTAATACGATTAAAATCATCTTCATTTAAAATAGACTGTGGATCCTTTTCAAATAAATTCATTACCCTTTCATAAACTTCCTTTGGTTTTTTAGATTCTCCTACTATTAAAGAATGTCCATATGATTTTTTACCTGTAAAATATGCTCCAAAGCTACTATCTATAATCCCTTCTTCATAAAGCTCATTGTAAAATATAGAACTGGAGCCAAAAAGCATATCTAGGATAAAGTTGGTCATTAAATCCTTTTTCACTCTTTCTTTTCCAGATAGATTTATATCTTCATCTTTGAAACCTATATAGAATAAAGGTGTTGAAGTCATCATACTTTCTTCTATGAAGTTTTCTCTTACTCCCTTTGGTTCTTCTTTAAACACTCTATTTACTTCTTCTATTTTCTTGGAATCTTTTCTTTCTGTTTTATCTATTACCCTTAGTATTTCGTCAAATGAAAGATCTCCTGCAATAAATAAAACCATATTGTTTGGATTATAAAAAGTATTATAGCATTTGTAGAGTAATTCTTTGCTTATATCTTGAATACTCTCTACAGTACCTGCTATATCTATTTTAACTGGATGTTCACCATACATAGCTCTTAAACAATTAAAAAACACTCTCCAATTTGGATTGTCTCTATACATATTTATTTCTTGGGCGATAATTCCCTTTTCTTTTTCTACATTTTCATCAGTAAAGTATGGATGCTGTACAAAATGTACTAATAGCTCTAAATTCTCATAAAAATTCTCAGTAGATGAAAATAGATAAGCTGTTTGCGTAAAGTTAGTATAAGCATTGACATTTGCACCTAACTTAGAAAATTTATCAAATATATTTTCCTCTGGCTCTTCAAAGAGTTTATGTTCTAAAAAATGTGCTATACCTTCTGGGACTTCTATGGCTTTTTTTTCTCCTATAGGTACAAATATATTATCTATACTGCCATAATTAGTAGAAAATATTGCATATTGTTTCGTATAGCCTTCTTTTGGCATAAAATAAATCTTTAATCCTGAAGCTAGCTCTTTAAAGAAAAGTTTTTCTTTTATTTTATCATTTTCGTATATTTTTATATCCAATTTCTTACCTCCCAAATTTATTCCATTAATATCTAATTGGTTATTGGTTCTTAGAACTTTTCATAAAATATATAGTATCTAGAACTACATGGGATATAGCTTCTACTATTTCCTCTTTAGTTACACTATCAATATCCTCTAAGATTTCTTCCAAAGAACGATTATCCATAGATAATATTTGACTAAAGAAGTATTCTGATATAAGAAAGGCACTATCTCGAATGGATTCTGTAGAGGACTTTATGGATTTTTTTGATATTTCTATATCCTCTTCTGTAAAGTTTCCTTTCTTCATCTCTTCTAATTGTTCATTGATAATATCTATAGTTTTCTCAAAGTTCTGAAACTCGATTCCACCATCTATTAACATTATAGATTTATATTTATAAATAGTAGATGTAATATAGTAAGCTAAACTTTCCTTTTCCCTTACATTTCTAAAAAGTTTAGAATTTGGACCTCCACCTAATATATCACTGGCTACTATAAGCCCATTATATAATCTGTCCTCATAAGGTATTCCTGTTCTGAAACCAAGAACTAATTTACCTTGAGTTACATCTAAATCCTCGCTTACCATATTTTTAGTTTGAACTCCAGATATGATCTGTTCTCTTGGTATATTTAGAAGTTCTTTTCTTTCTATTTTACCTATATCTTTAATATATTCTATTAGTTTTGCATCATATTCTCCTACATAAAATATCTCCATAGGACTGGTGATAATTACATTTTTATAATGTTCATATAATATATTTTCGTCTATACCATCTAGATCTTCTACTTTTCCCAATGGATATATGCTAAACTTTTCATTTTTACACATTTCTTCTATACATCTATCTAGTGCATAGGACCTCTTATCATTGATTCTACCTTCAATTCTGTTTTTTAAATTTTCTTTTTCCTGATTTACATAATCCTTTCTGAAATATCCCTTCTCTAAAGTTGGATTATATATAATATCTTTTAAAAGGTCGATTACTTCATAGATATTATCTTTATCTCCTACATAATCTCCATTTATAGATTCAACAGTAAATCTTAATACTTGTTTTTCTCCTCTTTTATTTATAGATATACTAAAGTTAGCACCATAAGTTTCTTCTAATTTTTTTTGAATTTTTAAGTTTGTATCATATTCTTCTGTACCTCTTTTAAGTACCAACGGAAGTAGTGCATTTTTAGTAACTTCATCTTTAGATAGTGGTCTTAGGAAATAATAGCTAAGTAAGTTTGATTTAAATTTATCTGTATAGATTAGATTTAAATGGATTCCATTATCAATTTGTATTCTTTCTGATTTTAAGTTCAATTTCTATTCCTCCCTCTTATTTGCATTACCTTATTTTACTATACCCAAATTTTAATTTGTTACTTATATTAATATTATGAAATAAGTAAAAAAATACAAAAACCCACTCCTTAGAATGGGTTTTTGTTGTCTATTTATTTTTTTCAACAAGTTTGCTAATTTGACCAACGTATTTGTCATAGGATGAGCCATTCATTAAATCTCCCATAATCTCTACAATTTGAAAAAATGTTTTTTCATCATTTGATATGACTACCTGTGATATTTCCTGATCCTTTTCCAATACCAAGTTGTTGATCATTTCCTTAGTATCATCTGTAAGTTCAGTATCATAAGCCATAATGACAGAAACCAGTGCTACATCGTTGAAAATAATCGTAGCTGCATCATCTACACCAAATAATTCAACTACATAGTCTGATAAATCTTCTGATCTATCGATTATTAGCTTATCTTCAACTGCTACTTCTATAGAACTATGTTCTGGTTCTTCTACTTCTACTATTTCCTTACGAACTACATCCTTACATCCAACTTGAAAAGCCACCACCACAGTTAAAATAAATAATAAATATCTTTTCAATCTATCCCTCCTCTTATTATAGTCTTTCATAATTTCCAAATTTTATAACAAGAAAAAGGATTTTTTTATATTTTTTTATATTTCTTTTGCTATTTTTACACCTGAACTAGTTCCAAGTCTTGTAGCCCCTGCTTCAATCATTTGTTTTGCAGAGTCTAAGTCTCTGACTCCTCCAGAGGCTTTGACTTCTAGTTTTTCACCAACTATAGATTTCATAAGTTTTACATCTTCCATAGTTGCTCCACCAGTTGAAAATCCTGTTGAAGTCTTTACAAAATCAGCTTCTGCTTCCATAGAAAGTTCACAAGCCTTAACTTTTTCTTCCTCTGTTAATAGGCAGGTTTCTATAATTACTTTAACTATGGCTTTTCCTTTTGCAGCACCTACTACAGCTTTTATATCTTCCTTAACTAATTCATAGTCTTTATGTTTCAATGCTCCAATATTAATTACCATATCAATTTCATCTGCACCATTTTTTATAGCATCTATAGTTTCAAATGCTTTAACTTCTTTTGTATTGGCTCCCAAAGGAAAACCAATTACTGTAGCTACCTTAACCTTTGAATCTTTTAATATTTCCTTACATAATCTTACATAGTAAGGATTAACACAAACAGCAGCAAAATTATATTCCATAGCCTCTTTGCATAAAGTTTCAATCATATTAATTGTAGCTTCTGGCTTTAAAACTGTATGGTCTATCATTCCTAATATATTTTTCATTAAATACCTCCACTATTTAATTAATTCAACTAAATCTCCATTTTTAACTCCTGCAGCATTTCCTTCTTCTATATCTATGTGCATTTCAAGAGCAAAGCTTTCTGCTACTCTAACTAATACATTATTAAATACTAAACCTCTTTCACCATTTACTTTTATACTTACTATATCTTTATCAGCTACACCAAAGTCTTTTCCATCTTCAGTGTGCATATGAATATGTCTTGCTGCTACTATTATTCCTTCTTCTATTTCAATTTCACCTTTTGGACCAATTATTTTTGCTCCTGGAGTACCAGCTATATCTCCAGAGTTTCTAACTATTGGTTTTACACCAAGAGAAAACGCATCTGATATAGATAATTCAAATTGAGTCTGCGACCTAGTAGGTCCTAATATTCTTACTCCCTTTAATGTACCTTTTGACCCTACTACATCTACTTTTTCCTCACAAGCATATTGTCCTGGTTGAGATAAATCCTTCATTTTAGTCAATTCATATCCTTCACCAAACAAAGTATCTAAGTCCTTTCGGCTTATGTGTATATGACGATTTGAAAGTGCTATTGGTAATTGTGTTTTCATTTATATTCCTCCTATATTTTATGTACCATAGGTTTATTATAAGACTTTGTATATAAAAAATCAAAGTTTATTCCATTATTATCTTCTGAAGAGACTCATAGAATTGAGGATAAGAGATGTTTATACATCTATCATCATTAATTTTTGACTTTCCGTCTATATTTAATGCTGCTATAGATAAAGCCATAGCAATTCTATGGTCATTATATGAATCTAATACTCCTGGATAAAAAGTACTTGTACCTTTTATAATCAAACCATCTTCTAAGGCTTCTATATCTCCTCCTACTTTTCTTAGTTCAGTAACTATAGCATGAATCCTATCGGTTTCCTTGTACTTTAGCTCCTCTGCATTTCTAATTATAGTACTCCCTTGTGCAAACATAGCGCCTACAGCTATTATAGGGATTTCATCTATTAATCTTCCTATAATAGCTGAATCTAATTCTATTCCCATAAGTGGTGAATAAGAAACATATATATCTCCTATAGGCTCTTTATTTATATTTCTTATATTTTTTACTCCTATATTTCCACCCATGGATTGTAAAACATCTATAATTCCAGTCCTTGTAGGATTTATCCCAACATCTTTTAAAACTATGGAGGAGTCTTTCATTATACTAGCTCCTATTATGAAAAATGCGGCAGATGAAATGTCCCCAGGCACATAAATATTCTTTCCCTTAAAATCATCTTCATCAAAATACTCCATCATTCTTTCAGTATGGTCTCTAGTAGTCTTTTTTTCTATGACTTTAGTCTCTCCTTTAGCGTAAAGAGAGGCTAATAGAATTGCAGACTTTACTTGTGCACTTGCCATAGGTAGAGTATATTCTATACCATATAGTTCTTTAGAAGGACAAATACTTATAGGTGGATACTTATTATCTACACCATGAATATTTACATTCATTTTCCTTAAAGGATTAATTATTCTATCCATTGGTCTTTTACTTAAAGAACTATCACCTATAAGTGTAGATTCAAAGTTTTGCCCTGCTAATACTCCTGCTAATAATCTCATGGAAGTTCCTGAGTTTCCGCAATCCAAGGACTTTTTCGGCTTTTTTAATCCATATAGACCATTACCTATTATTCTCAGCTTATTTTCTTCCTTATTTATTTCTATATCTACACCCATTTCTCTAAAACATTCAATTGTATTTAAAACATCTTCTGACAATAAAATGTTTTCTACAACAGTTTCACCTTCACTAATGGAACCAAAGATTACTGCTCTATGAGAAATAGACTTATCTCCAGGAACCTTTATTTCACCTTTTAAACTTTTTTTCCCTATAATCTCCATATTTCACCTCTATATCATCATCAATATTTTTTTTATAGTCAATTCATCTATATCATAGAATATATCTACCTTTCCTTTATCTACTGGTAGAACAAATCCTATTTTATCATTCTTATTTTTTTTATCTTTTTTCATATAATTTAACAGTATATTTACTTCATTTTCATTAAATCCAACTGGCTCTACTAAAGGTATCAGTATATTTCTAATCTCATTATAATATTCTTCAGATATAAGGCCTTTTTCATAGGCAATAGTTGTTTCATATATCATGCCAAGTATAACAGCTTCACCATGATTATATCTTTCATAATTAAATAAAGATTCTATACTATGTCCTACTGTATGTCCAAAATTCAACTTTTGTCTAAGTCCTAAATCCAGCTTATCTTTATTTACTATAAATGATTTAATCTCTACAGATTTTTCAATTATATATGTCAATATATTTTTATCTTTGTTATATATATTTCCAATATTCTCTCCAATATATTTGAAAAAATCATAGTCTTCTATTAGACCATATTTTATAATTTCTCCTAAACCACAGGTAATTTCTTTTTTATTTAAAGTATTTATAAATAATGGATTTATCAGAGTCATGGAAGGAAAGTAAAATGTTCCTATTATATTTTTATACCCTAAAAAATCTATACCAGTCTTTCCTCCTATACTACTATCTACCTGTGACAATAAAGTTGTAGGGATTTGAATATAATCTATTCCTCGTTTATATGTAGAAGCAGCAAATCCTGATATATCTCCTACAACCCCTCCGCCAAGACTTAAAATTATTCCATTCCGATCTAAATTCTTCTCAATTAAGACTTTATAAATATTCATCAATTCTTCTAAGCTCTTACTATTTTCTCCTGGTTCTAATATTAAAATATCATCTTCATCATTTATTAGCTTTTCTATATGTCCTTTATATATATTATAAATATTTCTATCTGTTATAAGAAGAAATTTATGTCTATTTATATAATCTTTTAATTCTGACCATATATTGTCTATTATTTTATATCTCATTTTTTACCTGCTTTCTAAATATTTAAGATAATTATTATAGTTTGCTTTGGTTTCCTCTAAAAAATTTCCACCAAATTTTTTCAAGAATTCATCAGCTATTATATAAGCAACTACATTTTCCATAACTATACTTGCAGATGGCACTGCACATACATCTGATCTTTCAAATTGAGCTATTGCCTTTTCTTTACTTATTATATTTATAGTATCTAAAGGTTTTTTCAAAGTGGGTATTGGCTTCATAGTTCCACGTATTACTATATCTTCCCCATTGGATATTCCAGCTTCTATTCCTCCTGCATTATTGGTTTTTCTCCTAAACTTACTATCATAAATAATCTCATCATGAAATTCTGAGCCTTTAGTCGTAGACGCTTTACCTCCAAGTCCAAATTCAACTGCCTTAATCCCTTGTATGCTAATTATGGCAGCAGCTAGTTTTCCATCTAATTTCATATCCCAACTAGAATGACTTCCTAATCCTACTGGTGGATTTTTAACTATAACTTCTATAATTCCTCCTAAAGTATCTCCCTCCTCCATGGCTTCTTGAATTTTACCTATCATCTTTTCTTCTATTTTTTCATCAATTACTTGTATATTTGACTTATCAGCTTCTGCAAGTCTTTCTATTTCAACTCCTGTATAGTATGTTGTTTTTGACTCTATTCCTCCAATATTTATAACATGGCTGTATATCTCTATATCAAACTCTTTTAAAAAAAGTTTACAAATGCTTCCTAAGGCTACACGCATGGCTGTTTCTCTCGCAGATGCTCTTTCTAAAATATTTCTGCCACCTTTTTGATTATATTTTAAAGCACCTACTAAATCCCCATGACCTGGTCTTGGTTTAATGACCTCCACTAATTCTATATTTCTGCCCTTATTTTCAATGGATATGGTTATGGGATTTCCAGTTGTAAATCCATTTCCTACTCCAGACAATATATTTACTTCATCAATTTCTATTTTCATTCTCGAAGATCTGCCAAATCCTTTCTGTCTTCTCCTTAACTCTTTATTTATAAAATCTATATCTATATATAAATTAGCAGGAATACCCTCTATTATTCCTGTTAAAGATTCTCCATGAGATTCTCCTGCTGTTAAAAATCTTATCATTTTTACCTCCTTATGGAAAAGACTTCCACCATAAGGTAGAAGTCTTTTTCTTGTCTATTATCTTGATGCTATATTTTTAAGATATCGTCCTAAATACGTGATTATAATAACTTGAATTGGTATATTAATAGCCGCCGATAAAATTCTACTAGGTAAAATTACAATAACACCTTTATTGTATAACTGAGATAACCAATAGGTGTTTAATCCAATAGAAATTACTAAATAGCAAGTAATTACCATGATAGCAACCTTAACTGTAGAAAATACATTTGTCTTTATATCCTTCTTTTTAAAATACATTACATAAAGACCAGATATAACACCCCATAATGATGAACTCAATGTAAATCCTAAATGTGGTGGACCTTGAGGATTAATCATAATACCCAATAAGTCAGCAGCAATACCAGATACTCCTCCAATTATTGGTCCAAACAACATTCCGCTTAACATTATTGGAGTCTCACCAAATCCTATTCTCAATGTAGGAAGTATCATGATGGATCCAAATCTTGTTAAAGCAATGGAAAGTGCTACTAAAAATGCTGCTTGAGTTAGAGTTCTTGTCTTAACCTTTTTGCTTATATTCATTTTATATCCTCCTTTCTTTTGTTAGTGACAGGCAACTGCCACACTAAAGTTAAGGAGTCTCTTTAATGTTTCAGCGGACGCGGTTAAAGAATCGCAGATTTTGTCTTTCGTTTAAGGGCAACTTCCCATCCCTTAACACTTGACGCTCTTTACCTACTCTGTCTAACTAACTAACTTATTATAACTTATAATACTAATTAAGTAAATCCTTATTATTACTTTTTTTAATATATTCTGTTATGTTATATGAACCAATAAATGTTGCCATAATAAATGAGATTATTCCCATGATTTTATAATACATAGGATAGGCTGATAAATATCCAGTTATATAAAATATAACTGCTAAAAAATACAATTTAACTATCTTATCTTTACTGAGAAAGTTGAAGTTCTTTTTTGCTTCTTCTTTCTTCTCATAATATCTATTTATAATATAATCTTCTATATCTTCGTCAGGTGAAATTCCTTTTTCTTCTTCAAGCTTTACTCTATATTCATTTTGAATCTCCTTTATCTTCTTATTTTTTGATTCTAAAAATAATTTTCTCAGATAGATTGTCATAAATATTCCAAATATTAAACTTATAAAAACCGATACGAAGAAATTCTTTATCAATTTATTTATTAATATAACTAGTCCAATCCATATAATAATACCTAAAGCTATTTTATCCATAGCATCTGCTCTTATGGTCTTTCCATTTTTCATTTGTTTTGTATAGAAATTGTCCAAAACTTTTTGTCTTTCATTTTTTTTACTTATTTCCCTTAAATGTTTAAATATCCTTTTCATCCTTTCCTCTTCCTTTCCTAGTTATGACATAACCTATAATCTGTATTATTGCCACAAAAGATAAAAAGGATAACCCAATATTTATAGCCATAGAGCTAAAAAACTCCTCTGGTAACATTTGAATAAGTAAGTCTGTATTAGGATCCAGTAACCAAAGATCATTGGTAAAGAATATATAATGAAAATAAGTAAAATATTTATTGAAATCAAAAAGTATCATAATACCTAATAAACCTAAAGCAATCCAGTTTATAAATAAACCTTTATAAATAAAATTTCCTAATATTTTTCTTTCTTTATTTATTATAAAATACATAATTATAGTAAAGGATATTATGAGGAATATATATTTTAATGTAAATCCATTCTTAAAAAGAATTTTTACATCCTTCATATGCAGAATTTCTCGTTCATTAAAATCAAGTTCTAAAACTTCCTCTTCTGATTTTCCATTTAAATAATCCAATAAATTCTCTGTAATATTATGTAATTCTTGAATACTTTTTCCCGTTGTCTCCGTAATATTATATTTATTATAAGAATTAATATAATATTTTGTATTAAAAGCATTTATTTCAACTGCCGTTAAAAGACAAAATAAAGATAAAGTACATACTAAAATAATTAAAGCTATTTTTTTCAAATCTATTCCCCCCTAAATAAACTTTACTATATATTACCACATATTCTCTGAAAAATATAAGGATTGAGAAAATTTTCTCAATCCTTATATTCTACCCCATTGCCTTTTCTAATTTATCTAAATATTTAATTGGAAAAACCCTTAAAAGTTCTTTATACTGTTCCACTGATAATCCCTGAACAGTTGTATATATTTCAATTTTGGTATCTAAGTCTGCTGCTATAAATCTGTCCCTTATTTCTTGAAAAGTTTCATTTGTTTCCATTTCAATGCCTCCTTTTTATCCTCTATGTTTATTATGTTTAATACTTAATCTTTTATACTAATAACTATTTAATTGTTGCCTACTTTCTAGCTTAATTTAAACTCTAATTTGAATATTTAAACTAATATATGGAAACAATATTTCAATATCATATAAGTTCTATGAGATTCTTGGAGGTGTTTTATGGAAAATATTTCTCAAATTGGTGTTACAACCATTAGAAAAGAAGCTTGGGATAAAGTAACAGGTAATGCTAAATATAATTCTGATGATATACGACCTAATACATTACAAGCAAAAATTCTTACAAGTACTATTGCACATGGATTAATTAAATCTATTAATATAGAAAAAGCATTGAATTCTAAAGGTGTTCAAGCTGTAATAACTGGAGATTATTATCCTGCCTTAACAGGAAGTATTATTAATGATAGACCTCCTATTGCCAAAGACAAGGTTAGATACTTTGGAGAACCAGTAGCAGTAGTTATTGCAAATAGTGAAGAAGAAGCAATGGCAGGAGTCAATCTTATTGAAGTAGAATATACACCACTACCAGTAGTTGCATCAGTTACTGAGGCATTGAAACCTAATGCTACTCTTATACATGAAAATCTAGGTTATTATTATTGTCCTGATTATACTGTATATCCTGTGGCACATACAAATATAGCAGACCATGTAAAAATAAGAAAAGGAAATATGGATTTAGGTTGGAGTGAAAGTGATGTAATAGTTGAGTCAACCTTATATCTTCCCAAATCTGACCATTTAGCAATGGAAACTAGAAATACCATGGCTGAAATTACACCAAGCGGTATAGTAAATATATATACATCATCTCAATCACCTTTTGCAGTTAAAGAAGAATTAAATAAAATCTATAAGATTCCTGAAGGTAATATAATTGTCCATACTCCTTTAGTTGGCGGAGCTTTTGGAGGAAAGGCTGCAATTCATTTAGAATATCTTGCATATTTGGCTTCTTCTGCTGTAGATGGTAGAATGGTTAGAATAACAAATACAAGAGAAGATGATATAACTATATCACCATCTAAAATAGCTGCCGAAGGCAAATTAAAAATAGGTGCAACAAAGGATGGTATAATAAAAGCCTTAGAATGTACTTACTATATTGATTGTGGAGCATATGCAGATACAGGTCCTCGTATGGCTAAATCCATTGCCATTGATTGCAGTGGTCCATATAATATAGAAAATATTCACTGTGACTCCATTAGTGTATATACAAATCATGGCTATGTTACTTCCCTTAGAGGATTTGGTCATGGAGTATGTACTTTTGGTATAGAAAGACTATTAGATAAACTAGCATCAAAATTAAATATGGATCCATTTGATATAAGAATTAAAAATGCAATAGCTGAGGGGAATAAGTCTCCAACACAGGATATAATTACACTTAGCAATACTGGAAATATAACAGCTTGCCTTCTTAAACTAAAACAAGTTATGAATTGGAATGAAGGCAACATAATAAAAACTGATAAAGGAACTATTATCACTAAAGGAATTGCCTCTCTTTGGAAAACTTCCAACTCACCTACTAATGCCAGTTCTGGTGTTGTACTTACATTAAATGATGATGGAAGTATAAACTTAAATTTTGGTGCATCGGAAATTGGTCCTGGAATGAAAACCACAATAGCTCAAATATTAGCCGAAAGAATGAAAATGGATGTTGAAAATATTCATGTTTTTATGGATGTAAATACTCAAATTACTCCAAAACATTGGAAAACTGTGGCTAGTATGACAACTTTTATGGTAGGAAATGCAGTTTTAAATGCAGCAAAAGACTTAATCAATCAATTAAAGGAAATAGGTGGTATAGCTCTTAAATGTTCTCAAGATGATTTAGAAATTGCTAATCAAAAAATATATGTAGTTCATAGACCTGATATTTTTATAAGTTTTAAGGATTTAGTCAATGGATACCAATATTCCAGTGGCAAATCTATATATGGACAAATAATTGCTAAAGGAAGTTATATTACAAGTGGTCTAACTCCATTGGATAAAGAAACTGGTAAAGGAAAATCTGCTAATTCTTGGACTGTAGCTGCACAGGCTGTAGAAATAGAATATAATCCAGAAAATTATTCCTATAGACTTTTAAAGGCTGCTACAGTAATAGATGCTGGTAAAGTAATTAACCCTAAGGCAGCACGAGGAGTAGTAATGGGTGGTATGAGTATGGGACTAGGTTTAGCCACTAGAGAAGATCTTATATATGATAAAGAAGCAATACTTCAAAATTCATCTTTAAGAACATATAAACTTCTAAGATTTGGGGAAAATCCTGAATATATAGTAGACTTCATAGAAACCCCACAGATTGATGCACCCTATGGTGCTAGAGGAATTGCTGAACATGGTACTATTGGAATACCTGCTGCTTTTGCCAATGCCATGTCCCTAGCAGTGGGAACTGAATTTGATACATTACCAATTTCTAATGAAGTAATATGGAAAACTAAAACTGGAGGTAAATATGATAGCTTTTGATTTTGAGTATTATAAACCAGATACAGTTGAAGATGCTGTAAAACTATATAATAAACTTAATTCCAATGGTAAAAAGCCTATTTATTACGGTGGTGGAACAGAATTTATATCCATGGCAAGAATGAATAATAGATATACTGAAGCAGTAATTGATATAAAAGGAATTCCAGAATGTAATGTCCATGAAATTAAAAACAATAAACTTATAATGGGCTCAGCCATAACTCTTACAGACATTTCAGAAGCAAATTATTTCCCACTTTTAGGATATATAGTTAGAAGAATTGCAGACCATACTATACAGGATAAGATTACACTAGGAGGCAATTTAATGGGTACAATTATATATAGAGAATCTATCTTAGCCCTTCTTTTGTCCAATTGTGATATTGTACTTCAAGGTAGTAAGGGAAAGAGAGTAGTTCCTATATCTGATATATGTGATAAAAAGATAGGTATAGAAGATGATGAAATATTAATTCAAGTAATAGTAGATGAAAGATTCCTTAGTCTTCCATACCTTCATGTAAAAAGAACAAAACATGAAAAAATAGATTATCCTTTAATTACAATGGCAGCAATTAAAGATAAAAATAGAACTTTAATAAGTTTTAGTGGCTTATGTGAATATCCTTTTAGATCTTTAAAAATTGAGGAAATATTAAACGATTCCTCCCTATCTAAAAAAGAAAAAATAAAAAAAGTGATTGAAAGTATTACTGATAAAATATTGCATGATATTGGAGGGTCTTCAGAATATAGAAAGTTTATGTTAGGGGACATTTTATCTAGAGCTTTTGATAAATTTCAGGAGGTCGGCTAAATGTTTGAAATATTAAATCCTACTATAATAACTCTAAATATCAATGGTGAAGATAGAGATGTAATGGTAAAGCCTTCCCATACATTATTATATACCTTGAGAAATGAACTTGGATTAACAGGTGCAAAGCCAGGATGTGAAAATGGAGACTGTGGTGCCTGTACAGTTTTAGTCGACGATTGGCCTATAAAATCTTGCCTTATGCTTACTGTGGAAGCCATTGGAAAGAAAGTATTAACAGTGGAAGGACTAAAAAATGCTCCAATCCAAAAAGCCTTTGTTGAAAACTTTGGATTTCAATGTGGTTATTGTACATCAGGATTTTTAATGGTATGTCATTCCCTATCTAAGATTCGGCCCAATGCAGATGATGCAGAAATACAAGACTGGCTTCAATCAAATCTATGTAGATGTACGGGATATGAAGAAATTGAAGATGCTGTAAAATCTATTTTAGTTAAGGATATTTAAAAATACTAGATGAGTTTTCATCTAGTATTTTTTCTATATTGATATTGAAACAATCCAATGCTCTATTCCCAATTCTCTAATGCTTATATTTATAGATATGTCTTTAAGTACAATTAGGCTTACTCTTTAAAGTAAGCCTAATTTATATTACAACTAATATTCTAACTTATAAACAATCTCGCCTTCAACAATTCTACCATCTGGTGTAAATCCCATGCTTTCATACATTGATTTTGCCCATTGGTTTTCAGGTTCAAAACTAATATAAATGATATGATGTTCCTTATCTTCTTTAATTCTATTTACAAGTAATTCCATTGCCTGTCGCCCATATCCCTTTGATTGATATTTGATATCTATCATAACTCTATATATCCAGTATTCATTATCAATGCTGTCCATACAATACATAAGAAATCCTATAGGAGTTTTATCTTTATATATAGCAAGGGGAATACATTCTGGCTGTACTTTAGACTGAGCAATTGAAAAAGTATTAGATGCTACAAATTCCTCTTGTTCTTTTGTTACCTTAAGCTTTGTAATTTCCCAAAAATTTTCTGAGTCAATATCTATTAGTTTTAACATACATACTATCTCCCTTTAGGTAATAGATCTTATAAAACTATACTCAGTTCACATGGTTAATTGAAAAGAATATAATTTATAAAACAATCACCTCATAATTTTTTTCTATAATTTTGGCTATCATAAAATTACCTCCTTTCGTAATATTAACCAGTATTTTCATAATAACAAAAACTGGATCTACAGTCAATTATTAACTAACACTTCAACTTTAAAGAACATTTTTTAGATAATTTGTTAAAAACTCATTGACCTGTTTAATCATACTAAAAATTATTTATTTCTTCTCTTTATTTTGCTTTTTTGTTATTACATAACTAACCATATGAATTCTAGAATTCATATGGTTAGTTATGTAATTATTCAATTTAACTTTTAAACTATAGAGTTAAAATCTTTTCTTTTCCAAATGGTGAGTCTTCTAATCGAACAAAGAAACCTTGATTATGTTTACAAACTGGACAAATCTGTGGTGCTCCAGTAGCATTATGAATATGTCCACAGCTCAAACAGATATATTCAATAGGTGTTTCATTTTCAAATAGTTTATTGTTTTGCACTAGTTCTGCATACCTTTCAAAACGCTGACTGTGTACTTTTTCAATTTTGGCTATCATATGAAAAGATGCTGCTATATCTGGGAATCCTTCTTCTTTAGCCTTATCACCGAAGGATTTGTAAATTGTGTCATGTTCGGCTGCTTCATGCTTCGCAGCAAGTTGTAAAAGTTCTAGAATATTATTTGAATTATCAATTGGATAATCAGCAGTTATGGAAATTTCCTGTCCATTGAACTCCTTTAAGTGATTATAGAATACTTCAGCATGTTCTTTTTCTTGATTAGCAGTATAATGAAAAAGCCAATATAGAACTTCTAGATTTTGCATTCTTGCTTGAGTAGCGGCAAGTTCATAACGTCTCCAAGCTTGACATTCTCCTGCAAAGGCTTTTAAAAGATTTTCTTTTGTAATACTGTCTTTCAATGTAATCATTTTTTATTCCTCCTAATTTTATTTACCATTAGTATTCCAAATTTTTCATTGTTTATTAAGAAAAAAGGTACGAAAGTCATTGCTTTCGTACCTTAAAATAAGCTTTATTATTTATAAATATCACGATCTCACTATACTATCTCTTAATAATATAATAGCTTATAGCATGGTCTACTTCAAATCCACATGATTTATATAAATTAAGGGCATTATCATTATCAGTATCCACTTGAAGAATGACTTTTTCAGCACCCATTTTTATTAACCTTTCAACAGACCACATAAGCAATTCTTTTCCATATCCTTTTCCTCTATATTGTGAAAGCACTCCTAAGCCATATATACCTCCTACTCCATCAATTAATTCTATTCTAACACTTCCTATTCCTATATTGTTTAATTCCGCAATAAAAAGACTGCCATTTTCTATGCTCTCTGTAATAACCATATCTTCTTTTATTTCTATGTCAAAAAAATCTTTCGTCATAATAGCTATTTCTCCAGCATCATTTTTTGATGCATTTCTAATATTAAGACTATGCTCTAATGACTTTGGAAACAAATCCTTATTTAGAATCATATCATATTCAGAATGATGGTATTCTTTACTGACTTTCTTTATAAAATTAATTCCCAAAGATGAATTATTATCACAAAGCACAAGTATTTTATGATTATTTCTTTTTTTAAGCTCGGCTTCAACTAAATTATGCAATTGAGTAAAAATTCCTCTATTTCTATACTCTGGATGAACTAATCCGCTTATTTCTAGAACCCCTTGCTCAAACTCACTTATTCCTATATATCCTATGAGTTCATTACTATTATAGTACATAAATTCATTAATACTAATTATTCCTATATTACTCTGTTTAACGTTTCTCAACTTATAATCCAGCTCTAGCTTAAATGAAATTTTATCATGTTCAATGCAAATCTTCTCCAATTTCTTTATATCATGATATTCAGCCTCATCAAAGTTGTTTTTCAAAACAATTCTTGGAATCTCTATTATACTAATTTTAACTCATCTCCTTAATAAATCATATTAAACTCTATAAATATCCCTATGCCATTTGACTTCTTATTTCTTCTTCATTCTCTAGCATAAATTGATAACTCTTATCCATAAATTTATCTATAGAATTATTTTTATATATGTCATCTAGATAATCATACAATAGCCTACCTTTAATAGACATTTTATAAAAATAGGGATAAGCATTTCCACTTTCATAATAAGGATTAATTCTATTAAATTCCTTATCATTTAGAATCTGTTCTACTACAGCCTCACTTAAAACCCAAATTAAACTTGGAGATTCATATTGCTCATATGTATCCTTGTACTTACGATTCCATAAGTAAAACCATAGATAATGAACAATCTCATGCAAAGCAGACCCTATTGACCCCTTATCACTATTCATATAAAATACATCAAAAATACATTCCTTTAAGTGTCTAGGGCTTATGGGATTTAATGTTATATTACATACTAGATTGTTAAAAACCTCCCCAGTATCAAATTCAAATATGGAAGAAAAACGATCATTAATTAATTTTTCATAATGATTCCAACTTTCTTGATATGAAACAACCTTACTTTGTATTTCCTTTTCCCTACATTGGTACAATTCAATAACTGTTCCCAAAATTTCTTCCATAATATCCTTATTATTGTCATTTTTATTAAATGAGTCTTTGAACTTCAACAATTCTGGGAAAAAATGAAATATTGGTTCACTCCAATATCCATCCTGTTTTATAAATTCCGAAATCGATTCTGCAGAATATTTATATCCTGGGTCTTTATATACCAGCTTCATTGTAACAGCCCCCTTGTGATGTATTATAATATTTCATATTTAATTCCTTTTAAATTTCCATTTATCTCTCAGTTAAATGATCTTTACTTTATAATATCATACTTTCACTCATTAAATAACCATAAAATGCACCTTCAAAAGTTAAAATCATTTTCTAGCTTTTGAGGTGCATTTTAAAAATAGATGATCATATTATTGATAATTATATTAGATTAGATTTTCTCACTGGAATCCATATTTCACTTTTATAGTCATGTTTGCTAGTATCCGAACTTTCATTCCAAAGGATCTCAGGACCACCAGTCAGTTCATAACCAGAAGTAGGAAACCACTCCCCATAAATACGTGCCCATGTATCCTGCAATGCTTTAGGAAACTCGCCAACAACAGAAAAGACTGCCCAACTAGTGGCATCTACCTCTAATACTTCCCAATGACCAGATACTTGTTTTGTAGTTGCAATTCCTATATACTGGTCAAGTTCACTACCTTCAACTGATCTTTCAGAAAAATTTGCTGATACACTTAATATACCACTAGGTTCAATATTACAAAGACTTTTTAAATATTTAATCCTTTCATCAGTTAAACTTTCTACTAGAGAATCCATCTGATGATTTACTCCTTCAAATATTAAGGTTATCCTCTTTTTAAGTCCTACAATTTTGAATGGGTCTTTTTCTACAATTCGATAGTCCATCTCATTGCCTCCTTTAATAGTTAATTGGAAAGTCATAGGAGGAAATGCTTTTAAAGTAGTGTTTCCTTTTTTTACATTAGATGGTGCTATACCATGCATTGCTTGAAAAGCTTTAGTAAAAGCATCAGGAGAGTTATAACCAAGCTGTAATGCCACATCAATAATTTTATTATCTTGGTTATTTAGCAAAACTGCAGCTAGTGATAATTTCCTGCGACGAATATACTCACCTAAGGACATTCCTGCAAGAAATGAAAACATACGTCGAAAATGATATTCTGAACAGCAAGCTATTCTAGACATTTCCTCAAAATCTATCTCTCCCATAAGATTTTCTTCAATATATGTCATTGCCTTATTCATTTGTAATATTATATTCATACCTATGACCTCCATTAAACTTATCATAGCAAAACTAAGAAGTAAGTACCCGACAATTCTGGTGCAACTATTGACTGTTTATATAAAAAACATATTCCTATAAATTAAAAGTTTAATTATATGTTAACAGATGGTTTTACTATATAGAGTTTATCACTATCCTTGTTTAATAGACTTAATCATTAACATCATTGGACGACGCATTTCATCTAACATACCCGAAATATCCATCATGTCATTACTTGGCATGGCTTCTTCCACTACTTCTAGCTGAAATCCAGCATTTATTAATCCCATCAATATCTGAGTCAATGTGTGATGCTGTTTTTTAACATTCTGCCCAAGAAAATTAGTCTCTCGCTCTCCAGAATAGAAGTAATCGTCTACAGGCCAATATTTTGGACTTCCATCAGAATTATAAATCCAATCTTGTTTTACACCTGCTGTAAAAACAGGATGTTCAATGTTAAGAAGAAAAACTCCATTGGATTTTAACGTCCTATATACATTTTTGAAAATTATTTCAACGTCTTCAATATAATGAAGCACCAAATTAGAAATCACACAGTCATATGAATCATTAGGATAATGATAATCATCTAGCCCACAGACTTGATATGTAATTTTCAAATCACCATTTTTTTCTTTTGCTTCATGTATCATTTTTTCACTTAAATCTATTCCCAATACTTGATTAGCACCACATTCCACAGCATATTTACAATGCCATCCATAGCCACATCCCAAATCCAGTACACTTTTATCCTTTAAATCTGGAAACAAAAGTTTAAACTGATACCACTCACCTGCTCCAGATAAGCCCTGTTGGCTTCGTGACATTTTACTATATTGTTCAAAGAATTGTTTATCATCATAAATGTTATTCATATAATTTCCTCCATGATTTTATCAATCCAATCTTTCACTTTCTTGTCATCAAAATCACTTGTTGCTTGAAATCCCGATAATATCTTTGAATTAGGACATTCTTTTGATATGTTGACTTCTATCTGACCAAATCCACCTCCACCATGGGTACAAAAGGGGATAACTTTCTTTCCATATAAGTCAACGCTACGCAAAAAGCTAAGTATTGGTGGTGCAAAAGATTTGAACCAATTAGGAGTTCCTACAAAAATATATTCATAATCATCTATTGATTCATTTCCAGAAATCAGCTTAGGGCAATATCCTCTTTCAATTTCATTTCTTACTTCTTTTGTAGCACCATTGTAAGTAAATGAATAAGGATTTTCTGGAATTATTTCTCTAATATCTCCATCTGTAATGATAGCTATATCTTCTGCTAAACTCTTTGTTGTATCTGAATAAGAGTAGTATACAACTAATATTTTACTCATAAAAGTACCTCCGAAATCCTACTATATATTTTATGTTTATTTTTCTCCATTATAAGCTGTAATATAGCATAACTGTCAAGTCTTTTAAAAAAATAATCATAGATATTCCTTCATAGTAATAGCAATGCTTATTTTAGTTAAATCAGTAAAACTAAACCGCCCTATAAGAGCGGTTTAGATGTATGCTGTAATTTTTCATTTTTCCTTATGGTTGCACTACCTGTCCTACCTAAGAACATTACGTTTATACCCATATAATTTAGAAAGTTAAGTCTATAATCATTTATTTCTCTTCCATTCTTTCTAATTTCTGAGCAATTGATTCAAGCCAATTACCCTCAAAAAATTCTATCATACCCCTATCACATGCAGCTGAAACTTTTGAATCAATGGGTAATTTTGCAAGAACCTTCAGATTATGTTTATCTGCTATTTCTTCAATATGACTATCTCCAAAAATCTGATAGTCTTTACCATTATCAGGACATTTGAAATAAGACATGTTTTCTACTAAACCAATAATGGGGATATTCATCATTTCTGCCATCTTAACGGCTTTTGATACTATCATAGATACCAGCTCTTGTGGAGAGGTTACGACAATAATCCCATCAACAGCAATGGACTGAAATACAGTAAGAGGGACATCTCCAGTACCTGGAGGCATATCTATAAACATGAAATCTATATCACTCCAGATAACATCAGTCCAAAATTGCTTTACTGTGCCAGCAATAATAGGCCCTCTCCATAGGACTGGGTCCGTATCGTTTTCTAAAATTAAATTAATAGACATAATGTCAATACCAGTCTTGGTTTTAACAGGAAATAACCCGAATTCACTACCTTTGGCTTTCTCTATGATACCAAATGCTTTAGGAATAGAAGGTCCAGTAATATCTGCATCAAGAATTGCAGTATGATAACCCATTCTGTTCATAGTAACTGCAAGCATAGAGGTAACAAGTGATTTACCAACTCCTCCTTTGCCACTAACAATACCAATGACCTTTTTAATACTGCTCATCTCGTGGGGTTTTTCGAAAAAATCAACTTTTTGTTCTTTTCTTTCTGCACAGTCCTCAGAGCAACTGCTACAGCTCTGGTTACAATTTTCGCTCATAATTTTATCTCCTTTATTTTATATTATTATTTCATTATCTACTGCCAAATAGTTAATGTTATTAACTATAAATGCTTCCAATTGATTGTTTTGCTACATTAGTAACTTTCACTGCCGTGGATAATTCACAGTATATATCTACAGTAGTCTTCCCGTTATTAATCACTTTTACTACGTTCAATTCAAAGGGGACTTTACCAATAAAAACTAATTGTCGTTTTTTATATAGTTTTTTTATCTTTTCTGTATTTTCCATATTAATATCGAATTCTTTATACATATTACTGTCTCAGCTCTACATTTCGCTTCTATTCTTGGAATTTTTTCCACATCAGTAATAATCCATATAGAACGTTTAACTACTTACTATTAAAATCATATTCATACTGTTAAGTCATACTAAAACTGATACCATGTTGAGATTATAAGCACCAAACAAGGTGTGTAAATCATCTGCTACGTCTCAGTCTACGACAATCTCGGATACATCCATTTCCTAATCCATCACAAAGCCGATATTCGCCTCCTTCAATCAACAGTACCTTTCCATTTACCAATGATTCAGCCAACTTTTTTCTGGCTTCCACATAGATGCCCTGAACTGTAGTCCGTGCAATATTCATCTGCTTGGCACACTCTTCTTGTGTAAAGCCTTCCAAATCAATAAGCCTTATTGTTTCGTACTGGTCAACTGTCATATTCACATAATTTCTTGTATCTGCAAGTGAATCAAGAGGACCAAATTTATTACTTTCTGGTAGGTAGCATACTTTTCTCCATTTCATTGGTCTTGGCATAATTTTATCACCTCATTTATAATTGAAATTAACTGGAGTATCCTCAAGTTATCTATAATCCTTTTATAGTTTCTAACATATGTATTTTCAATTTTTATTATACTCGGTTTATGACATATGTCAATAACTATTTATTTTTAACTTTCAATTTACAAAGGATATTATAAAAATGACTACTAATGAAGGAATGGCGTTCCTCTAACTAGCAGTCATTTTTCTTTACATTTTTATATATATTTCAACTCTGATTTAAACTCAACAGCCAATCAAATAACTTGCCATTCTATCTAACCCTGTCTGGCAAAATACTTGTTTTCCACTGTATCTTCAGACATTTGTCAATAGAAACCTTTTTTTATTTTAATGCAAACTCAATTATTGCTAATAACCATAAATGTAGTGGATAAAACACATAGAATAAATACTTGTTAAACTTATTATTTGATCCCCTTTCCCCATTATATAACATTATAAATGGAACAACAAATATAAGTAAGAAATCAGAATTAAACATTAACATCCTTATTGTCATTTCTAAAGTATCAAGTTGAACATAAGATATTGAGAATAATAACACAGACAATATCCAATATCCTATGACTGTCCTTTTCATATTCCCCCTAAAAAAATAAGTTATTAATACAAATGGTATCAAGGATATACCACCCTCTGTAAACAAACCTAATGGTATCAAGGCAATGGCTAAAATCCTCAATCCTAGTTTTATATTTCCCTTACTGTTCTTACTAAGTTCAAATATATTAATTATTGTAAATCCCAATGCTAGAGTCATAAAAATATTAAGATTAATATTAATATCTTTAGAACCTAGAACTTTATTTATTACAAAATTTCCTACTTCCATAAATATGGCCCAACCAAATAATCTGATATTATATTTAAGCTTATTTTTAGTATGAAATAATCCTTCTACCAGAAAGTAACCAAATAATGGAGCTACAAATCTTGAAAATGGATGAAACCATAAAGGAAAAATATCACTAAATGCAAAGTACAGATGATCCATTAACATTACCATAAGTGCAAAGCTTTTTAATTGAAACGCATTTAATCTTTTCAATTTCTTCCTCCTATTAAACTTGATTTTCAAACGCTGTTAATATGATAATATCTTTACTTAATTAAATGTAATATAGACTTCTTATAGTTTTCTACCGTCATAAGATATCCTATAGTTTGAATTACCAAAAATATTATAAAACCTCCAACGGTTGCTTTAGAATAATTTAAATTCAGCTTTGAGGCCAGAATCCATTTTTGTATAAATAAAAATATTGTAGCTATTATAAAAGGTATATACATTAGTAACCCTATATTTTTATAAATTATTGTTGAAAATTCTTTTTTTGACAATCCAGTCTTCATTAAATTCTTATATTTTATAGCTTCGCTTTCCTTTTCTGTGATTAATCGGAAATATATGATACTAGCAACAGCTAATATAAATATTATACTTAATGCACTACCAATATATAACATCAGATTTTTTGTCATCTTTTCTGTTTCATAAAGGCTACCAGCACTAAAGAAACCTACAAGATTTTCTCCATTATCTGTTACTATCTGTCTTAAACTATTAGCTGTAGCTAAATCCTCCTTCCAATTATGGACATTAAAAACATTTACTTCATTTATACTAAATTCTCTTTTATCTAGACTATTATAAAATTCATCCTCTATTACTAAAAGATTTGTAAAATAACCCTCAGGTGTAATCAGTCGTTCACCTTGTCCTATAATCTTTAAATCATCAATTGATTTTCCTTCTAAGATTTTTAAACTACTATTATCATTTAGATTAAAATTCCTCATCTTCTTTCCTGGTACTATGAATATTTCATTGCTGTTTAAATCCATTTGTTTTAAGTTCAATTTTTGGGCTGCCTTATTATATTCCCTCTCAGAAATAATACCTATATTTGTATAAGCTATATCTTTTAAAGACAAAATATCAAATTTTGATTTTACATATCCATCTTTTGTAGATAATGTATTTTCTAAAGCTTTTAATTTTTCTCTTATATTTACCGTATTTTCATTAACAATATATATATAATTGAATGGATAGCTTTCTAAGGTTTTAACCTCTACATCCTTTCTCATTCCATATAAAAGCGTAGTTACGGAGAAAGCAACAATTAATAAAATTGTTACCATGAATATCATATTTATATTAGTTCTAAATTTAGATTTAAACTCAGCTATTAAAAGCATATTAGTCTTCTTATAATAGTGTTTACTTTTAATAATTAATTCTAATACTAGCTTACTAATCACTATTATTAAAAAGTATAGGCTCACTAATCCAAGTAAAAAGATACCAAATATTCCTATGGTACTACTTAAAATTAATTCTATTTTTTTAAGAATAATTAAAATTATTAAAGCAAAGATTGATATAATACCTAGTGTCATAAAAAATGGCGATATCTTTATGTCCTTTTCATCTTTCTTATCTGATCTTAATAAGTTTAAAACTTTTTCTTTTCTTACGAATCTAGGTGATATAATAGATATTAAGAAAAATAATCCCAAAAACAGTCCAGATGTTAATATAATAGCTTTTATTGGAAGATACATATTGAAACCCTCTATTCCTAGGGTATAACTAGAAACCATAAGAGCAAGGGGGGTAAGGGCTAAACCTAAAATAATTGCTACAATAATTGCAACGACACCAACTAACATATTCTCTATAAATATCATTTTATTTATTTGTTTTTTGCTTGCACCGTTTAATATGAAAACCCCTAATATCTTTTGCTTATTTTTTAAAAAAGAACCTATAGAATAGGAGATAAAGAAAAAAGAAAACAAATAGATTAATATATTCCCTGCTCCCATAGCCATAGATAAAGATGAACCAGATTGAATCTTATCTAAATCTGGGTGAAACATGGAAACTGAAAATAAGAAAAACAATAGTACCGAAAATATACTACTTAAAAAATATGCTAAATATGTCCATTTATCTCTCCATACATTATTAAAAGCTAATCTTTTAAATGTCATCTATATTTCCCCCTAAGAAACTCAACATGTCTATTATTTTCTTATAAAATATAGATTTATTATCTCCTTTATGAATTTCATTATATAAATTTCCATCTTTTATAAAAATAACTCGATTGCAAAAACTTGCTATATAAGGATCATGAGTAACCATTAAAATAGATGTATTCAATTCTTCATTAATAGCAGTGAATATTTTCATAACATCTTTTGCGGCTTTAGTGTCTAAATTACCAGTAGGTTCATCAGCTAATAATAAAGATGGATTATGGATTAATGCCCTTGCTATGGCAATTCTCTGAGCTTGTCCTCCTGAGATTTCAAAGGTTCTTTTATTTAATATTTCTTTGATTCCTAAAAGTTTACTAATCTTATTAAGTCTTTCTTCTATAATCTCTAAACCTATATTATCTAGTACTAATGGTAAGATTATGTTTTCTTTTACTGTCAAAGTATTTACTAAATTAAAATCTTGAAAAACAAAACCTAGTTCACTCCTGCGAAATTTAGATAACTCTTCTTCTCCTAGTTTATGTGGATTTTTTCCATTTACTAAAACTTCACCAGTTGAAGGTTCATCTATAGTTGAAACACAATTTAATAAGGTAGTTTTACCACTACCAGAAGGGCCCATGACTCCTACAAATTCACCTTTCTTTAAGTTAAATTCGATTCTTTCTAATGCTGTATAATTAATCTTTCCTAGATAAATTTTAGAAAGATTTTTAACTTGTAAAACCATATGTTTTTCCTCCTTCTTGTTGTCCTAAACTATAAATCAATTATAGTTTATCTTTTGAGATCTTACTATTCAAATAAATTACAACCTCATTACATATTTGTAATAAAACAAAAAACCATGAATAATCATGATTTTTAAAAGTAAATACTAAATGTAGTTTTTCCATTTAGAACAGATTTTACTGTAATATTATGCGATAATAAGTCTAAAATTTTCTTTGTTATATAAAGTCCTACACCACTAGATTCTCCATATATCCTTCCATTTTCTCCTGTATAAAAAATATCAAATATCCTGTCTATATCACTAGAGGGTATTCCTATTCCTTCATTTGTTATATTTAAAATAGTATATTTAGTATTAATTTCAATATCAAATATTAATTTGCTATTTTTCTTACTATACTTTATTCCATTGGTTGTAATTTGATAAATAACATTTTTAATTTGCTTTTTATCTGTAAAAACAAATATATTTTCATTAATATTTACAGAAGGATAGATTGAATTCAAAATAAAAAAATCCTTTAATCCATTAATAACTTCTACCACTACAGTTCTTAAATTTATCTTTTCAATTTGCATATCTTTTTCAATGTCACTTAGTCTTAAAAAATTTAAAGTCTGAGATAGATAATAATTTAAGCTATTTACTTGAATTAAGACCTTTTTGAAATCTTCATTTTCTCCATTGTTTTGGGAAATCATGCTGATTACAGATAAAGGTGTTTTCATTTGATGAATGCTCTGATCTATAAATGTTTTATATTCTTTTTGAATACTTTCTAGCTCTAATACTTTGTTATTAAATATTTTAAAATATTCTCTTTGATTTAGTGAAAATTCTTCTTCTAAGCTTGATTTCGGATTGTTTAATAACATATCTTCAAGTTCCTTAGGTTTATTACATAAAATATTATAAATTCTATAATTTCTAAAATATTTAATAAATAAAAAAATAAATAGCTGAAAAAAACTTAAAAAAACAAAGTATTTAAAATTGTTTTCAATTCCTCCTAAAACCTCAATGATAACCCCTAAGCATATAAACACCGATATAAATAAAATTATAAAGGAAATATGATGTTTTATAAATAATTTCATTTACTGAACCTCCACAAGCCTATACCCTATCCCTCTTACAGACTCAATAAAGAATCTTGCATCTACCTCTGTCAATCTTTTTCTAATCCTTGTAATGTTTACATTTAGAGTATTTTCTTCTACGAACATTTCATCATCCCATAAAGCCCTTAGTAATTCTTCCCTAGAAATAACTTTAGGATAATTTTCTATAAATAAAGATAATAGTTCAACTTCCTTTTTAGTTAATCTTACTTCTTCATTGATATTCTTCAATGTTAGGGATTCACAATGTAGAGTTACATCCTTTAGGCTTAAGATTCTCTCCTTATTCATATGACTATAATCTCCATAAGCCCTTCTAATGTTTGCATTTATTTTTGCTATAACTATGTCTAATGAAAATGGTTTAATAATATAGTCATCAGCACCATTATCCATTGCATATACTTGCTCTAAATCTCCCGTTCTAGCAGATATAAATATTATAGGTAGATTGGATATATTCCTAATTTCTCTACACCAGAAAAAACCATCATATACAGGTAAATTTACATCTAAAAGGATTAAATCAGGTTCATATTTATTAAACTCATCTATTATATTTTCAAACTGTTTTATTATAAATACTTCGTAATTATATTTTTCAATATAAATTTTTAAACTCTCAGCTATAGAAATATCGTCTTCTATAATCATAATTTTATACATAATATTCCTCCTAGATTTATAATAAATTCCATATAAAACTATAACCTATGTAATTTACTATATAACTTACTTGATCAGTATGTTTCTTTCTAAAATCACTAAATTTTTCAGAGTAAAACTGACTCTTAATTTAATTATGCTACTTATCTGTATTATTATTAACTTCATTTATAAAGAACATATATCTAATTCGATAAT
This sequence comes from Tissierella pigra, assembly GCF_009695605.1. GTDB lineage: Bacteria > Bacillota > Clostridia > Tissierellales > Tissierellaceae > Tissierella > Tissierella pigra. The sequence continues at coordinate 6,729 of NZ_VUNQ01000013.1, read as the reverse complement.
TTTTCTTTTTAAAAGTAATGTGTACGATAAAGAATTCATATACATTATATAAACTCTAAACTAACAAATCAAGCTATCATTCCATTTGTACAATGCTGATTATCATATTTGGTTTCTATATTTAGTTTTTAATTATAAAGTACAATACTTTTCATTTAGAATACAAAAGACTATGATAAATTGATAATCCATCATAGTCTTTTTTAGTAAGTCCTTTATTTATAATATTTACCTGTACATTCTTTGATTTCCACCTCAATAACCCCTGTTCCCTTTACCATATTCTTAGGCAGAACTTCCCCAGAAAATTGAGGAGTATATTTATTTACTACTCTATTTAATATTTCTCTTTTTATATTGATATCCGTAAGAAGCCTTGCATGTCCTAATATAATAACACTATTATACTTAACATTTACATCACAGGCTACATCAATATCTTCACATAATAATCCTAACATTTCATGAACCTCAACACATACTTTAGAATTTAGCTTAATATTGTCGGTTTTCTTTCCCTTTGGCAATCCATGCATGTAAATTTTATCATTATAGTATACAAAATTCATTGGGACAGCATATGGAAATCCATCACTATTTTGAGTCACAAGGACACAGTCCAGTGATCTTTCCAATAAGTCATTTACTTGCTCTTTTGTTAACTGATGATTTTTCATTCTAAATTGCATAAAATTCCCCCTATTTTTTAACTCTATTCATTGTTAATCTGTAAATAAAACACCCATTTACTAATCATAAACCTTATAGTAAAATTGTATCATATACTGGATATGTTTAAAGTGCCAGTTTGATACTAAATGATGGATACAGTTTTCAAATATATTGTGAGGTGATTTTATAATTTATATTGATGAGAAATCTGAAATACCGATTTATCAACAAATCTATGAACAGATTAAGGAAGATATTATTAAGGGAATCCTGGTTGAAGGAGATAGACTTACTTCTACAAGAATATTAGCAAAGGAATTATATGTTTCTAGAAATACCATAGAGAATTCATATTCCCAACTTTCACTTGAGGGATATATTGAAAGTATTCCTGGATCAGGCTTTATTGTAAAAAATATAAATGAAGAATTTCCATTTTATCCAAATCAAGTCCTGGATGAATTACATGAAAATATAGAAAAAGATAATAATGAATCATCTTCATTTAATGATGATCCTTTATTATATAAATATAATTTTCAATATGGAATTTTTGATGATTCAATATTTCCATATTCACTATGGCGACGTTTGACTGCTAAGGCTCTTTCATCAATTGATTCTAAAAAAATCAACTTTTATAATCATAAACAAGGTGAGTTAGATTTACGAATGGAAATTATGAATTACCTTAAAGTCTTTAGGGCAGTCTCTTGTACTGCTGAACAAATAATTATTTGTTCAGGAAATCAGCATTCACTAGATTTAATATGCAAGATTTTTTCTAAACATAGCCCTAAAATTGCATTTGAAGAGCCTGGATATGATGGTGCTAGAATTGTATTTGAAAACAATAATTTTGAAGTTAATCCTATTCCTGTAAAAGCCCATGGAATAGACATGTTAGAATTAAAAAACACTTCAGCAAAACTTGTATATATTACACCTTCCCATCAGTTTCCCACTGGTGTTATTATGCCTATTCAAAATAGAATACATCTACTTCATTGGGCAACTCAGAATGATGGTGTTATTATAGAAGATGACTATGACAGTGAATTTAGATATCACTCTAGACCTATTCCTTCTCTCCAATCAATCGATAACAATGAAAGAGTCATTTATTTAGGTACCTTTTCAAAGGCATTATCACCAGGACTTCGCATGAGTTATATGATTTTACCTAAATGGCTATTACCTAAATACAATGAATTATTTAATGGATATTATCCAACAGTTCCATGGTTGCAACAAAAAATACTAAGTCTATATATGTCTGGTGGACACTGGGAAAGACACTTAAGAAAAGCACGACTTTCTTATAAAAAGAAACATGATACCTTAATACAAACACTCACTAATTTAATGGGCAATAAGGTTATAATACATGGTAATAATGCAGGTTTACACATAGTTTTAGAATTTATTAATGGAGAGAATCAAGATTGGTTGATTGAAAAAGCAAAAGCACATAAAATAAAAATTTATCCAATCTCACCATTTTGGTATATAAAAGAAAATTACTCAAACAATATGATACTTATGGGATTTAGCATGTTAAGTGAAGAAGAGATCATTGAAGCTATTACTATCTTGAAAAAGGTATGGTTTAGTTGAATGATATAAATTGTATCTCATAAATAAATCATTTATAGAACTACTGTTCCAGATGGATATGTTAATTCTGGTGTTGTAGGAGAAGATTTTTCTATTAAAAATATTAAAAGGTTTTAATCTTATTACAAGTTAAATATAACTATGTAAATTTTGCTAGATATAGAGGAGAATTTAATTTCTATTACTGGTGTTTCAGATTCATTGGATTACCAGCTTGTGTGACTACATCGGCAGAGAAACTTGACGGAATTAATGGAGTCCATATACGGCCAGGTGCAACTGCATTTACCCTAATGCCTTTACTTACTAAATTATTTGCTAATGCACGTGTAAAACCAACTATGGTAGCTTTAGTAGCAGAACCATATTAACTTATGGTCCTATTATTATATTTTATATAGTTTGCACTCCCAATTAACATTCCACTTTTTGAGAATTATTGGCGTTCTTTATTAAATCCTCTTCTATAATGTTATTTCTTGGCCAAAAGCATTTTTAATTAAAATATGCGTTTTTATATTTGAAGAAAATATTTTTATATGCTATAATCAGCTTGTAAAGGACTAAATATTAGAGGAATATAAGGGAGAGAATTTGATGTCCGAATTTGTTTTTAACTAAACCAACTAAATAGTTGTATCCTAAAAAGTATTTAAACCTATATTGTCTAGGTTTATTTGTTTATAACTTTTTTAGGATAAGTTAGAAACATGGATATCATTAAACCATACAATATATTAGAATAATTAGTGTTTATTAGAATTATTTTATATCAAATATGAATTTTTACATACCTTATATAATGTTATATTTTTTGTAGTTTAAATATTTTAATATGACTTTTAGCATATTACTTATTGGAATTCAATATAAGGTAGTATTTGACATATAATGTAAATGGTAAAAGGTTATAGTGACTTCGTGTTACTATAACCTTTTTTGTTTTTTGTTCATGTTTCTTTTTACTTTCAATATTGGCATAAATATAAACAATATTTTGTTTTTTATAAGCTATGTAATGAAATTTAAAATGATAAATATGGAGGACAACAAACAATGCTTAATTATATAGATGAAGTAAACAAGAATATAAATATTGAAGAAGGTAAGAAAGCTATAGAGAACATATTAATAACAATATACTTTAAAGAAGGGATTTCTACTAAAGAATTAGCAAGAGATAGTCTCTTACCTGTTCCTATAGTTGCAGCTATAAAAAAAGAATTTATTAAAAAAGAATTGGTTATTCAAGACCGTGGAACAAGACTTACAATAAAGGGTAGACATTTTATAGAGGAACAATTAGGGTTCAAAAAAATAAATATTGATTTATATATGAAACTATTAATAGAACCTTGGAAGGAACACAAAGAAATTATGGAAATAAGAGATGAACTACAGGAGCTCTTTGACAATCGTCCTCAGGCAGATGTCACTATAGATCAGTCAAAGTCCAGTATAGATACATCTTTAAAAAGGGCAATATTGTCTCTTAAAAATCATAACCTGGTAGGAAAAAAAATTTTGTGTTTGGGAGATGATGACCTAGTAAGTATAGCTTTAGGTTTTCTCCTAAAAAAACTTTTTAATAATATTCATCATACTACTAAAATTACTGTAATGGATATTGATAAAAGAATTATAGACTATATAAATGATATATCTATAAGAGAATCCCTCCCAATTAAGTGTGAATATGTAGATTTTAGGACTCCATTAGCGGATAATTTTAGAAATCAATTTGATTGTTTTTTTACAGATCCACCTTATACTCTTGAAGGAATGAATTTGTTTCTTTCAAGAGGGATAGAAGCCTTAAAAGACCATAGTGGGCTTACTATTTATTTTTCTTATGCTCACAAGTCTCCAGATTTTCAATTAACTATGCAAAAGTGTTTCTTTAGTATGGGACTTATAGTTTCAGAGGTAATGGCTAGGTTTAATACCTATGAAGGGGCTAGTATAATTGGGAACACAGGACAAATGATTGTTCTTAAGACTACTAATATAACTAAATCCTTAATAAAAACCTATTATAAAGGAGTTTTATATACTGGGGAACTGAAGGAAACAGTACGTTCCTATAGATGTAAACAATGTGATGAAATTATAAAGGTGGGATGTTCTGAAAAGTTTAATAATATAGAAACATTAAAATCAAAAGGTTGTTATAAATGTAATAGCCAAGTATTTGAGTTAATCCAGAGAAAAAATATGAATTAGTTAAATATAAAATAACCATAGAAAAGGAGAAGTTATGATTAAACAAAAACAATTAGGAAACCATCTTTTAATTGAATACTATGATTGTGATAGCGAAGTATTAAAAAATACATCACTAATAGAGAAACATATGATAGAAGCCGCTAAAATAGCTCAAGCTACAATTGTGGAAAGTGTATTTCACACATTTAGTCCTTGGGGAGTTAGTGGGGTTGTGGTTATTGAAGAATCACACCTAACTATTCATACTTGGCCTGAATATAAATATGCAGCCGTAGATTTGTTTACTTGTGGGAATACAATAAAGCCTTGGGTTGCTTTTAAGTTTTTAGAAGGAAAGTTAAAAGCAAAAAGAGCTGATTTAACAGAGATCTCTAGAGGAATAGTAGATCGGATTTTAGAAGATAACAAAAATCTTTTATAAATATCTTATATAACATCTTTATCATCCTCTTAAGATATGCTGGAGAATCTATCTACAAAATTTATTTGTTTAGGTTGTTTTCAAGGGTTAATTTTACTTTTGAAACAAAAGGTAATATCATAATTATTAAGTTATATAACAAGCATCACACCCGGATTTCATTAATTAATTTTATCAATATTAAATTATTTTATATAAAGATTTTTTATTATTCTTTTTTAGACCATGATGATATAATCAAAATTAATTGGAATAGCTAATTAATTTAATATGGAGGAAAAAAGATGAATATTAAACATAGTGTAGATCTAATCGAATCATATTTAGATTTAGATCGAAAACCAGTAGGAATTAAGTTTTTCTTTGATAAAGATGAATTTGATAATTTTGAAGTTCCTCAAAGAGATCGTAAAGTAACCTATTGCAATTCCGTACAGCTTGCAAGTAAAGGTAACTCTATGAAACTTACTAAAGAAAATCAAGGATGTCCTAATGGAGCAATGGCTTTAAAAATGAAAGAAGTGCCTGAGCCAATGGCAAGTGGAAAAGCAAGGTTTAGTAAAAATATTTATCATGATGTGGAAACATCAAAAAGCATCAGTGATGAAATGTTGTTCTTAAAAGAAGAGCCTGCGGGCATAGCAGTTATGCCTCTTGAAAATTATAAAGAGAATCCAGATGTTGTAGTTGTGGTGAGCAGTCCCTATAATGTTATGAGAATGATACAAGGACATGGCTATTTTAACGGTTACACGTCTAACTTAAGAACTGTTGGGCTACAAGCAGTTTGTCAAGATTTAACAACCTATCCTTATAACACTAAAGACATTAATATCACTTTATTATGTCCAGGAACTCGCCTAGTTGCAGATTGGCAAGCTGACGAAATAGGCATTGGTATTCCTTTTGAAAAGTGGTATGAAATTGTAGAAGGCGTTAAAGAAACAGCTAATCCTTTTGAAAGAGATAAAAAGAAGGAAGGTATTGAAAAAAGATTAGAAGAACGTGGATTAGATACTAGTGGTATCAAATTTAATGAGAATTATGATGATGGATCTTATACTGGCGGAAAAATTGAAATTAATAAATAGGTTTATCAAATAAAATACTTAATACTAAGAGGTAGTGTAAAATAATCTGTGCTTTTACGAAATGAAATTCTCTTTTCTGGCAAGAATCAAAATATGATTTGAACCAGAAAGGAGAATTTTTTATGTCAACATTACCAAAAGAAGTTTTAAGAAATATGATTAGTGATGGAAATTTAACAACACCAGGAGATCTTCATTCATATCTAAAGGATATGTTTAAAGATGTACTTCAAGAGATGTTAGAGGCAGAACTTGAGGCAGAATTAGGGTACTCTAAAGGAGATAAAAAGAATAAACAAACAGATAATAGGCGAAATGGCTATACCCAAAAGACTGTAAAAACTCAATTTGGTGAAATTCCACTAGAAGTACCAAGGGATAGAAATGGTGAGTTTGAGCCAATTGTAATACCTAAAAATAAAAGAGATATTTCTGGTATTGAAGAAAAGGTAATAGCTCTTTATGGAAGGGGTATGTCAACTAGAGATATACACGAACAGATAAAAGATATATATGGAATAGAAATATCAGCCGAAATGGTAAGCAAAATGACTGATGGAATAATTCCACATATAAAAGAATGGCAGAATAGACCCCTAAATCCAATATATCCATTTGTATTTATGGATGCAATACATTATAAAGTAAGAGAAGATGGACAGATAAAAAGCAAAGCAGCTTATGTAGTTTTATGTGTTAATT